>JAYVIV010000257.1:0-10674 GCA_043769985.1 Arcicella sp. | reverse complement strand
GGCATATTTCACTCCCGCAGAATTGCCTGATAATCAGTATTTTATCTTCGGAAAAGACGGTGGCAAGAATTTAGCAACAAAATACGATACGCAATTATTGGGAGAAATTCCTATCGTACAAAGCATCCGTGAGGCAGGCGATGAAGGTCGCCCAGCGGTGATGTCAGAAGGAATTGTGTCGGAAATATTCAGAAATTCTGCGGAATTATTGGCTCAACAAGTGGCTATTCGGAATGCTACAAAAGACAAGACTCAGCCTGTGCAGGTTAGAGTTTAAAATTCGATGTTCGTGATTCGATGTTCGATGTTTGTTTTGAGCGAATTTACGAACATCGAATTACGATAGCACCTCCTTCTTTAACTCCTCTAAACACTTATTACACAGACAGTTACCATCATATTCCCATTCTGTAATGTTGGCAATATATGCCGTTTCGGCTTTGGTTAAAACCGCTTTCATACAATCACACTGCAAGATATTATTAACCTTGCAAACGAATATTTCGCCACATCTTGGGCAGGAGTCGGGAGCGTGTTTTTCCATGGTAATTTAACATTTACTTTATCATTAACTCCAAAAAAACATAACCCGTTCCGTTGCTCCTTTTTTTACCTAAAATTACGTCAATTGGTCTTGCAAAGAGTGGACAATCTAATACTACGGTGTGAAATTCTCCATTTTCTCCGCATACATCTACGCCCTTAGTTTCAAGCTCCTCAATGGTTTGTCGATTGATAATTTTACCTAAAAAATCTTGCCCTAAAAAATCATTGCAAGAAACAATCATGGCTACTATTCCTGAGTCAATCATGCTGAAAACCAAATTTTTACGGTCTTGTTGCCATAATGGTAAATGACAATTTAGGTTGGCAGATTGGCATACTTTTTCCTCCCAATCACGATGAATCTGAATATCAATATCGCCAAAAACGGCATCGGTTAAATGGTATCCTTGGGTAAGCTGTTGGAGTTTTTGGATAAAATTTTCGGTATAATCTGCCCAAGTAACTGAAATAAAGTCAATTGGAGCATTCATCGCTTTGGCTTGGGCTTGCAAAATACTGGTATGTAAGCCGTGCGAGCGGCTAATTTCTCCATTTTCATTCAGAGCATTCAATAAAACGGTGGGGTGCTGATTCATTTGCATCAAAGCAAAACATGAATCTTTTCCACCCGACCACGAGCAAATTAAGTTCATTTATTTGGGAATCAAATCGGTAAAAAAGTAAGTCGAAGTTAAATCGTCACCGTCTGAATTTTTAAAATTATAGGTTTTATCAACCGTTTCTCCAAGGTCAAATGTGATTGGATTTTTGAAATAAGGCGTTTCAAAAACGAAAGTATGAAATTCGCCATTTTCTCCGCAAGGATCAACCAATGGCGGTAAATCTTTAACAAAATCACGGTCGAGAATTCTTCCACAAAATGATTTATCTAATTGGTTTCCGTTTATGGCAACCACAATTGTTTTAAAGCCTAAATCCCAAAATTCGTCCAATAATTCCAACGAAGGACGTTTCCAGATGGGGAAAACGCCTTTCATACCAACTTGTTCAAGACGTTCTTCCCGATGTTTACGTAAATCTTCCAAGAAAATATCCCCAAAAATGGAATATTTAATACCAGAATCTATCAAGGGCTGCATCGTTTCTGCCATTTTTGCTTGGTATTCTTCCATCGAAACGGTTTCTGCCAAACGCAATTTTACCAAATTTATGCCAATATTTTCAGCTTGTTGGTCGAGCAATTCTTCCCGAACGCCGTGCATTGAAACCCGTTTGAAAGAATCATTTAACGAAGTCAATAAATGTTCAACTTCGTACTCTTTATTTTGTAAAATATGGTGAAGTGATAAGGCAGAATCCTTTCCGCCCGACCAATTCATTAAGGCTCTTTTCATTTTTGTTATTCGATTTTCGTTGTTAGATTTTCTTTTCTCGATGCTTGATGTTCGTTTTTCGATGTTTGGACTTCTTCCGAAAATCGAACATCAAGCATCGACAAACGAACATCGAATAACGAGCATCGAAAACAATCATTTTATTTTACCGATAAAGGGATTCCACTAACCATTAACGTTACTTTAGTCGCTTTTTTTGCTAAATATTGATTTACCCAACCTTGTAAATCCGTAAATTTTCTACCCATTGCGGTTTCAGCGTGTACACCCATACCTAATTCGTTGGTAATAAAGATAAAATTACCCGTTTTTTGAGCCAATAAATCAATTTCAATCTTGGCTTTTCCGAGGCAAACGTCAATATCATTTTTTTCTTCAATAAAGAAATTTGTTAGCCAAAGCGTTGCACAATCAATCACAACCGTTTGATTATCAATGAGTAAGCTGCCAATAAATTTCTGTTCTTCAATGGTTGTCCAACGTTCATCACGGTCTGACTGATGTCGTTTTATCCTGTCTTGAAAATCACCATCCCATTGTTGGGCGGTGGCTACGTAAATTGGGCTTTGTGAAAATGTTAGGGCTGTACTTTGGGCAAAACTACTTTTTCCACTTCTTGCCCCGCCCGTTATCATCCAAATCATGAGTTTATTTGGTTCAGTAAATTAATAAATACATCATCCGCTGCTAATCGTTTTTCTAAGATTTCATGTTCAAAAAGCCAATCAATAAACGTTTGAAATACAGGGGCTTCCATTTTGCCAATCGCATTTTCATTTCCATAATATTGATTCAAGTAATTTTGACTTTTCAAGAGGTCAATATTGGCTAAATCTCGCTCAGGAATATGTTTTGAGAGTATTTCAACGGCTTTTTCTGGATTATTTTGGGCAAATAAATATCCTTTTTTAGTGGCAATAGTGAAGTTTTTAAAAGCCTGATTTTTCACATTGATATCCGAGGATTTGGCAATAATTAAGGGTGAATATCCGTAAGGAATCCCGTAATCTTTTAGGCTAAATTCATTAAGTTCGATACCTTGCGTTTGGGCTTCGATACCTTCCCAAGCCTTGAAAATCCAAGAAGCATCACTTTTTTTGGCTAAAATGGTTTCCCAAATCCCCAATTTCTCTGGATATTCAATCATAAATTCTCCTTTTCCCCCATCATTAATTACCATCTGTTTCACAATTTTATCTTCGTAACGTGCTTTGAATGAAGCGTATATCTTTCCGTCTAAATCTTTGGGACGGTTAATATCACTGGATTTCAACGTAACGATGGCACTGGTATCTTCCTGCAAAATGGCGTAAATTCCTTTTACCTCAACTTTGTCTTTTTTCAGAAGAAGGCTGAACAAACTTTCCGTTGGTACTACGGCAAAATCAACTTCGTTGAGTTCTAATTTTTTGGCAGGAGTTACGGAATAATCATCGTTTGCGGGGGAAATTATTTCCAGATTTAGGTTCAATTCTTCGTAAAAGCCTAATGCTGATGCCATAAACAAACCACTATGATTGGTATTTGGAGTCCAATCTAAGGCAATTTTTAATTTTTCCATCTGTTAAATTGGGTTTATAACTGATGGTGTGACTCAAAGTCATGCCATCAGTAGTTCAAATTAAACCAAAGAATGCTCAAAAACCCCATGAACTTTATGAGTCAAATGATTGGGAATTTTAAAGAGTGTAGGATGAAATAATGCTGCCAAAATTTCGATACCATTTACTAAGGTCGATGCACTTGGTTGGGTAAACAAATCATAATCAAGCACATAGACTAATTTATTTTGAACCGCTTGTAGGCTCTCCCAACCATTTTTAGCGGTTAATAAGTGTAATTCTTCCAAACTCCTTTTGGTTTCAAAACCGCAAGGAGCGATGATTAAAACTTCTGGATCATATTTTAAAACTTTTTCCCATTGTGTAACAATACTGTCTCCCGATGGATTTCCCAACATATCAATGCCACCAGCATACGCAATTTGATGCGGAATCCAGTGTCCACAGTTATAGATTGGTTCAATCCACTCCATCACCATCACTCGTTTTGGCAAAGCCCGATGTTCACGGAGTTTGTCAATTACGGTATTAATTCGGGCTTGCAATTTCGCCAAATAGTCGAAAGCTGCTTCTTCCCTGCCCAAAGCAGTTGCAATGGTGATGGCTGATGCAAAGACATCTGTTAAACTTTGGGGTGTCAGGGTTACGATTTCGGGCATTTTCTCCAAATTATCAATCACCGCTTGCGTGCATTTTGTATCAATCTGGCAAACCTCACAAACGTCTTGCGTAATGACAATATCGGGAGCAATGGCTTGTAATTTATCCTCCTCAACGTAGTAAAGACTTTTCCCCTGTGCTTTTGAAGCGGAAAAAATACGGTCAATTTCTTCACTCGAATAGTCCTTTCCCTCCAATACGCAACGAACTAAAATCTGTTTTTCAGTCCGTGAATGTTCCGAACATTCAAAAGTTACACCATACAAAAGGTCTTGCAAACCCATATCGTAAATCATCTGCGTTGCGGCAGGAAGGAAAGAAACTGCTTTCATTGTTTTTGGATTATTGTTTTTCGATTGTCGATGTTCATTTCGTTGTTCGATTTTCGTTGTTCTTCCGAAAAACGAGCATCGAAAATCGAACATCGAAACTATGCAATTGCTAATTTTGGAAAACGCACTTTCAATAATTCAAAAGCTCCAAACATTAAGCTACTGTATGCTAATGTGCCTACCAAAAAGTTTTTCATAAATGGAATTCCTTGGGTTAAACACTGCACATAACCAGCCCAATCACGACTCAACGGAAGCATCGTGCGAATGTCGATACCGCCACCAATAAACACCATCGTATCTGCCAAAACCCAATGTCCAACTGCCGCACAAATGGCTGCTAAAACAATATTTTTAGCATTAATTTTCTCTAAAATCTGCTTGCTGTAAAGTGTTATTAAGCCAAAAATAGAATAAATATATGGCCAACTGCTGTACATAATACCATATTTTCCATGGTAAACTACTTGATTTATTACCAAATCACTCACCAAAAGCATTCCCAACGGAAATAGAACGGCTTTCCATTTATTAGTAAAGTACGCTCCGCCAAACATACACATAGCACCCAAAGGTGTATATTCGTTGAATGAAGTTAATTTTTCAACATTTAAAATTCTGATAATAGCCATTACCAAAATAAAAAATAGAAGTGTCAATAAACGAGGATTGAATGTCTGTTTCATGTTTCGTTGAATTTAGAAAAGACAGTTTCATTTTAGTGAAACTGTCTTTGTTTTGTGAATAATTAAAAAGTAATGTTAAGACCCGCCATAAAATTAAATCTTCTACTGTTGTACCCATAAACATCAAAATATTGGGTATCAGTCAGGTTTTTCAAATCAAAGTAGGCTTTTATCATACGAGTAAATTTATATTCTAAATAAAAATCAAGTGTTGTGTAAGCATTTAAAACTACACTTTCTGTTTTGAAGGAAGCACTATTATAAAAACGGTCAGTACGCTTGCCAATGCTCCTCAAATTTGTGCTAACGTACATATTATCAGTTACTTGATAACCTAATCCAAGGTTGAGGGTGCTTTCTGGACGACGGATAAGGTTATTGAAAGTTGTATCTTTCTTAGCAATTTGAGTAGTGATTGCACCTTGTAAAAGCATTACATTTGCCCACAAATTAACTTTGCCAATTTGCGTTTTTCCTTCAACTTCCCAACCGTAATCATGCTGTCTGTCGAAATTGATATAACGTCCAAAAGGGGCTTTTGAAAGTGATTCAAAGTAGATAACATCTTTAATATCACGGTCAAAATACAAGATTCTAAGGTCTGATTTTTTATCTTTTGCAAATAGCTGAATCCCACCTTCCAAAGAGACTGAACGTTCTGGATTCAAGGCTTTATTGCCATACGGAGAAAATAATTGATACAGAGACGGAGCTTTGAAACCCGATGAAAGATTGACAAAAAACTTCACTTGATCATTCATCAAATACGATGGATTGAAGGAGTAAGTAAAATTATTTCCATATAAGGAATGATTATTATACCGCCCACCCAATTCTAAGAAAAAGCCAATTTTAGTTTTTAACAATCCCGAGGCGTAAACACTAAAAATGTTGGTTTTGGCAGTATCAGCACCCAAGGCGGGAGAGGCATATTTCCCGTATTGACTGTATGATACGTATGTTTGGTCAGTATTGGCAGCACGGTAGTCTGCACCCGCCACGAACTCAAGATTATCATTGATTTTCAAGGCGTTGAATACTTCTGCGTAGTGAGAAGTTCCTCCATAAAATTGAATAACATACTTACTAAAAGCCCCTTTTTCTACTGAAAGTGAATCATCCAAATAATTTCTTTCGCTTTTACTATATCCATAATTGAATGTCAGTTTTCCTTTTGTGTAACGGTAATCTAAACCACCTGCAATCATGGAAAAATTATTTTTTATTGTATAATCTTTTTCATCCGAAAATGCCCCAGCATCAATATCCGTTTTGTAATTATTAAGGATAGTACGAAGTTTAAGGGTTAGGTTTTTTGATAGATTTAATCCCACATTTGCCAAAATATTATTTTGTCGAATCCCGTCATTATCAAATCCTTTATTCCCTACTTTATCGAATGCCGATGAAAATCCATCCGATTGTAAACGGGTATATTGAACATTGTAATAACCCTTTGAAAATAAACCATTTACGCCAACAGTTCCTCTGAAAGTTCCGTAGGTGCCAGCATTCAATGAGGCATTTCCACCGACAGGTTTAATTGCGTTACCTTTCTTCGTGAAAATATTGATTACCCCAGCCACGGCATCGGAACCGTATAGTGTTGATTGAGCTCCTTTTAAGATTTCGATACGTTCGCATTCGCCTACGGTCATTAAGTTTAAATCGAAACTTGATGAAATTCCAGAAGGGTCATACATGGGCATTCCATCAATTAGAATTAGGGTATTTCCAGTACCTGCACCTCGCAAATATACATCCTGATTCGCACCAAAAGTATTTTGTGAACCCACAATCATAAATCCAGCCTGACGGGTCAATAATTCTGTAACAGTCTGAGATTGATACTTTTGTAGAATGGAATCCGATAAAACGGTAATGACCTTACCCGTTTGTGAAAGTTTTTGGTCGGTTTTGTTAGCCGTAACCACGACTTCCTCTAAATTTTTGTTGGTAACGTCTTGTGCATAAACACAGGTAGATAGGCACACGCCTACCATGAGAAGGGTTTTTTGTAATGATTTGAACATTGTGGGATTTGGGAAGTAGGTTTCGGCTTAGTCAGACGATAGTCAGACGGAATAAAATTGGTCTGACTATCGTCTGACCAATCAACAACCTTAAAACCTACATAAAAATGATAATCGAACGCTCGAATCCGCCCATCGTCCGTAGGCAAAAATCAAGAATGATTCAATGGCAGGTCTCCTGACTCGTTTTATCGTTTCCCTGAACCTTCCCAGATTTAGTTGTGAATTAGTGCGTTGTGATTTAGTGATTAAAACTCACAACTCACCAATTACTAACTCACAACTAAACCCAGTGGTTATTGAAGTATGGAAACGACTTTATAAAACTTACAGTTGCGGGGACAGTATCGGCTTTTACCGATTTCCCTATTAAGCATCACGCTTGGATGATTCCAATCATAAAGCACCATAAACTTCTGCAAAGGTAGGCGGAATTGTTTAGAGATAATTAATTTATTGATGGACTTTCATAAAAACTTAACACAAAAAATTTTTTTGCGTAAAACCTTATTCCTACATTCGTTGTCAATAAGATAATATTCTCTTAACAATTAATTAATATAAACAATGAAATCAGATAACAAAAGCCTTGCAAACGAAATATCGGCAGCTATTTTAGGCAAAATGCACGGACTAAATGCCAAAAGTGCTAAAAAATTAGTAAAAGCCGTTGATGAATGTTCAAAAGACATCGTGAAAAAATTTGCTAAGTTGCAAAAAGATGAAGAGCAAGAGCAAGAAAAAGATGCCGTAAAAGCCACGAAAAAATTAGTTTCAAAGGCAAAAAAAATAGCAAAAACCAAAGAAAAATCGGCTGAAAAAGCAGCAATGAGTGCTAAAATTGCGATTGTTACGAGTGATAAAACTTCGTCATCGGCAAAACCTGCGACTGCACCAAAAGCAACGCCAGCACCAGCAAAAAAATCAGTGGCAAAAGCAAAGTCAGTATCAAAATCTGCTCCAAAACCAGCGGAAACAAAAGTTGAGCCAACGAATGAGTCTCAATAATTGCCGATTATCAATAGAAAAAGAGCGTTTGTCAAAAATCTAAATCATTTTTGACAAACGCTCTTTGTTTTGTGTAATAATTTAAGAGGTCGCTGTTAGACCACGGATTGAACGGATTAAACAGATTTACACGGATTTTTCTTTTGAATTAATACAATTGAAATCGCTAATTCATCATTAATTGTAATGATATAACTAAAATTTTATCCGACTATGCGTCCCAGTATAAATCCGTAAAATCCGTTTAATCCGTGGTCTAATATCGCTGTCCTAAAACTAACTACAAACCAAAATAATAAACTATGTCAAATATCTTAGAAGCTCAGCACGTTGTTAAACGTTACGCCGAACATACTGCCTTGAATGATGTCAGTATTGAAGTACCTAAAGGCTCAATTTTCGGTTTATTGGGACCCAACGGAGCGGGCAAAACTTCTCTCATCAGAATCATTAATCAAATCACCGCACCCGATGAAGGGGTCATTATTCTCAACGGTGAACGACTGCAACCCAGACACATTGAAGACATCGGCTATTTGCCCGAAGAACGTGGACTTTACAAAAAAATGAAAGTCGGCGAACAACTTTTATATCTTGCTCAGTTGAAAGGTATGAAAAAAGCTGATGCGCTGGAAAAATTGAAACGGTGGTTTATCAAGTTTGACATCAAAGATTGGTGGGATAAAAACGTGGAAGACCTCTCAAAAGGGATGCAACAAAAAACCCAATTCATTGCCACAATTGTCCATGAGCCTAAATTGATAATTTTAGATGAGCCCTTTTCAGGTTTCGACCCTATTAATGCTAACTTATTGAAAGACGAAATTTTAGAACTGAAAGAACGTGGAACAACCATCATTTTTTCAACCCACAGAATGGAATCCGTAGAGGAATTGTGTGATAATATTGCCTTGATTAATAAGTCAAAAGTGGTGTTATTCGGTGGCAAAAAAGAAGTAAAAAATCGTTTTAAAGATAACTCATACACCATACAATTCACTGGAGATTTACCGAATGAAAATGGCATTTTTGAGGTATTAAATACGCAAAAATTAGAAGACGGAATCCTACAAGCACATATTAAAAATACGCAAGAAATACCTGTAAATCAATTGATTAGCAATTTAATTCAGCACGTTGAATTAAAATCTTTCAATGAGAATATTCCTTCTTTTAACGAAATATTTATTAAAGTTGTCGGCGGTGAAGCGAATGACTTATTGTAAAAATAGAACAGGTTTCCAACCTGTTCGTAATATATAAAAGAACAGGTTAGAAACCTGTTCTACTAAGAAAATCATGAACAAAATATTACTAATTATACAAAGAGAATACGTAACGAGAGTACGTAAAAAATCCTTCTGGATTGCCTCAATTCTTGTTCCATTTTTAATTGCGGGGGTTTATGCCATTCCAATTTATTTAGCGATAAACTCTGATAATACCAAAACCGTTGAGATTGTTGATGAAAGTGGCTTATTTAAAGATAATATAATATCAATTTCTAATGAGGATATCACGTATAAATTTATTGATAAACCATTTGAAGAAGCAAAAAAAGGCTTATTGAAAAGTGATGCCGATATCTTGGTAAATATTCCCAAAGATATTTTGACGAATTCCGACGGCGTAAAAATGGTTGGTAAAAAGAGCATTGGTTTTGGTACGCAACGTGATATCGAAGGGGTTATTCAAGCGGAATTACGCAACATTAAACTCAAAAATGCCAACATTGACTTGAAGGTTTTGGAGGATAATAAAGTGAAAGTCAGTTCCGATACTTTCACGTTGCAAGAAGATGGCGAAGAGCAAAGTAGTAGCTCGACGGGAGCCATGATTTTGGCGGGAATCTTTGGTTTTGTGTTGTATATGTCGGCTTTTTTATACGGGTCACAGGTGATGAATGGGGTGATTGAAGAGAAAAGTAACCGTATTATTGAAGTAATGATTTCGTCAGTAAGACCGTTTCAGTTGATGATGGGCAAGATTATTGGCGTAGGATTAGTTGGACTAACGCAGTTTTTATTATGGGGCACTTTGACTTTTGTAGCTTCAACTGCCACTACCGCACTGATGTCGGGAAAAATTGACCAGAAAGTGCAAACTATGCAAAAAACGGGCGTAAATAAAGAAGAGGTTGAAAAATTTAAAAGTGAATTTAAGTCCAAAAATCCATTGAACGGAATTTCTCAAACGGTTGAAAATGTTTCCTTAGCGAAATTAATTATCTGTTTCTTTTTGTTTTATATCGGTGGATATTTGATTTATAGCTCACTTTTTGCGGCTGTTGGTTCTGCGGTTGAAAATGCTTCTGAAGCACAACAGTTTTTACTGCCCGTCACGATTCCGATATTGGTTTCTTTCTTTTTGGGACAAGCCATTATTCAAGACCCAGACAGTAATTTGGCATTTTGGGCTTCCATGTTTCCACTTACTTCTCCCATTGATATGATGGTAAGACTGCCTTTTGGCGTACCGAATTGGCAGATTGC
>JAYVIV010000256.1:0-4353 GCA_043769985.1 Arcicella sp. | reverse complement strand
TTCTTCTACAATTTATACGGGAAGTTACGGAAGTCGTCCTTTTAAAGGACGACTTCCGTATTCGACAAACGAATCCCGTATAAATCATAGTAGAACCATAAATATTTATCAAGAAAAAATTAAAATCCGTGTCCAATCCATTAAATCCGTGTGCAACTTTTTAAAATCCGTGTCAAATCCCTTAAATCCGTGTTCCATCAATTCGCTCTAATCCTTTCTTCAAATCAGCAATTAAAAAGTCAGCATCTTCCAGCCCAATATACAGCCGAACCATTCGATGTTCGGGGTTATTTTTGTTATAGTTTTCGGGTTTCATTCCTGCTGCTTTTGGCATAATCAACGACTCATGTCCTCCCCAACTCACAGCTAATAAAAAGTTTTTTAACGATAAAGAAAATAATTCAATTTGCTGATAATCAATTGGTTGTAAAATAATCGTCAATAATCCACAAGCACCTGTCATTTGCTTTTTTGCTAATTCATATTGCGGAAACGACTCATCGAAGGGAAAAATTACTCGCTCAATTTTAGCGTGATTTTTCAAGAAATCTACCACCTTCAAAGTCGTTTCAGAAATGCGTTGTAATCTAATTTCCAACGTTCGCAAACCCCGAATCAAAAGCCAAGCATTGAACGGTGAAAGGCTCGTTCCAGAATTGGATAATTCCGAATCAAAAATTTTTTTTATTTGTACTCTTGAGCCTGTAATCACGCCGGCAACCGTATCCGAATGTCCTGCAATATATTTTGTGGCTGAATGCAAACACAAATCAATGCCAAATTCATGTGGTTTCTGATAAAGGGGCGAACAATAAGAATTATCAATAATGGTAGTAATATTTTTAGGCTTCGCAAAATCCGCAACTGCCTGTAAATCTTGCAATTGGAAATCCCAAGAGTTAGGGGATTCCAAATAAATTAACGTCGTATTTGACTGACAAGCATCTACAAAATTTTGCATTTCACGTCCGTCTATATATGTATGCGTGATATTAAATCTTGGCAAAACGACCTCAAACATTTTTGCCGCCCATGAATAAGGTTTAGCCACAGAAATAATATGATCGCCTGATTTTACATTCGCCAAAATACTACAAAAAATGGCTGAACTTCCAGAATTTGTCACCAAAGCATCTTCCGAACCTTGCAAAGCCGCTATCTTCTTGCGTAAAATATCAACCGTTGGATTTCTTGATTTTGTGTAAATATATTCACCCGAAAACTCATCCTCAAAAGTTTCTCTGAGCGATTTAAAATCCTTGAAAGTGAAGTTAGAAGTTTGGATGATGGGCGGAGCAACAGCATTAAAATATTGCTCACGTTCTTCGGCTAATTGATTGATAATGAAAGAGATATTGTCCATAGAGTTGGGTATTATAAGAGTAATTCTACGACAGATTAGACCACGGATGGTGCGGATATTACGGATTTACACGGATTTTTTTGAATATCTTTTGTAAACTTTAATGTAATTGTCCAGCGAAAATAGATAGAATTGCCCTTAATAAATAACTGAACTATGTACTTATTAATGCAAACCCGTTTTACCCCTATCCCAAACCCTTTCCCCTTGAAGGGAAAGGGCTTTACACCCTCGTTAGGAAAGTCCTTCCCCTCAAGGGGAAGGATTTAGGATGGGGTATTATGACTTGCATTAATAAGTATATACTTCCGATAAATAATGTAGGTTACAGGAAAATGAAATAAAAAAAATCCGTGTAAATCCATCAAATCCGCACAATTCGTGGTCTAATCAAGTCTCGAACAATAAATTAAAGGGAATTTCTTTGAATAAACAAAAATGGATTGCGGATGTGTTCTTTTTTGCCGTTCAGAATGAGGTCGGCAGCGGTTTTTCCCAATTGAAAATGGTCGGTGGTAACAACCGTAATTCCACCCGAAAGCACTTCTTTAACAGGCGTTTCGTTGTAGGATAAAATGCCAATATCAAGGCCAATTTTTAAATTTTGGGCATTACAATGTTTTAAAATTTCAGCTAAAAACCTTTCTGACAGAATCAAATAAGCCTCATTTTTACGAATAATTTCATCCTTCACATCCGTATAAATATTGTATCGTAAATTATTTTCAACCGCAAATTGAGTCACGCCTTCCATGATGGCAAGCGAATAAAAATACTTCTCTTGAATAACAAAATTTAGGGTTATGTACTTTGAAATTAGATTTTTCGCTTTTGAAAGTGCCTCGTAAATATCTGCCTCAAAATCCTGATATACACAGGCATAATTCCCCCTAATAAATTCATTTCGTTTATCCAAAATCAATAATTTTTCTTTGGGAATGCTATTTACAATCTTCAAAATATCTTCGTTTAAATGCGTGGCATGGAGCATAATGGCGAAGTAATCGTAAGTATCCATTTTTTCACGAACAACCTCTTCAAAATGACGTGAATTGTGATTAGATATTGAGTGAATGTATAAATCCACCGAAGCTTTTCCGTCAATTTGTAAAAGAAATCCGTCATAGATTTCATTCCGAAAATCGCTTAGCTTGTTGAAAATGAGTAATACTTTCAAATCAGTTTTATAGGTTTTGTTTAAAGAAATAGACAATGAATTATTCACAGATTTATAATTTTAAGCCTAAGTACCAATTTGTACTAAGAATAAATATCCTGTGCTATACAGATATAACATATCAGGGTATAACAGGACAGTGAAGGCAAATTAAGGTCATTTTGAAGGAATCATACTAATATTTGCAAGAATTATCCTAACGCATACACAGTTTATGGGCGTAATTTTACTGAACAAATAAATGTATTATTTCAATATTTAATTTGATAAAACAAATGAAATATACAGAACATTTTTTTAAAAGTAAAATCAAAAAACTGATTCAAAATAGAAGTAATTTCTATGAATTTTCAATTATGACAATCATCTTCTTTTTGATTTTAATCTTATTAAAAGTTTTCATTTAATACTGTTATTCAAAACACAACCCATTAAAATATGATATCGACATTCAGAAGTTTTGCTCAAGCAAAACAGGACTCTAAAACCCCGAAATACCAGCAATTAGTGAATACACTTTTGGTGGATATTGAAAAAGGCGACTTGAAAACAGGCGAAAGATTGCCTTCAATTAATGAAGCCAGCGAAGAATGTTATCTTTCACGTGATACCGTTGAGAGGGCATATTCAGAACTACATCGTCTCGGAGTTATCACCTCGATTTTCAGAAAAGGCTACTTTATTTCTGGAAAATCAGCTAAAACAAAAACTAAAATTTTCTTCTTAGTTGGTAAAATCACGGAGAATAATAAGGCAATTTTTAATGCTTTTGTTAATTGTGCTGGGAAGGAGGTTGCGGTAGATATTTTTACCTACAATTATAAAAATGATAATTTCAGAGACATCATCAATAATCATTTGGGCAATTATCATTACTACGTAATCATGCCTCATTTAATTGAAGAAACCGAAGAAAACATCAAATGCTTAAAGAAAATTTCAGGCGAACGTTTAATTTTTCTTGAACAATCAATGTCATCACTATTGAATGTTAATTCTTCAATTTTATGTAATTCAGGAGAAGAAATCTACAATGTTTTACAGCAAAATGCCAAATATTTCAAGAAATACAAAACTTTGAATTTGGTATTAACAGAGGAAGAATATTTTGATTCAGAATTAATAACAGGTTTCAGAAATTTCTGTGAAAATAATCATTACGATTTTCAAGTGTTGGACGGTTTGCAGGATGAAGAAGTTGAGGAAGGACACGTTTATCTAACAATGGACGATGCTGACTTAGTTTTGGCTATAAAATCTGGTCAAAATCAGGGTTTAGAATTAGGTGAACAAGTAGGAATTATTTCACTAAATGACTCTTGTTATAAAGAAATCTTGGCGGGTGGAATCAGTATAATTTCATCAAAACCAAAAGAAATTGGGAAGTTGGCGGCAGAAATGATTCAAGGCGGAAAACGCCAAAATATCAGTGTCTCAATGGAAATGATATTGCGTAAATCGTTGTAACATTTTAGCCACTAAGACTCAAAGACTCAAATTTTACTTCGAGACTTTGAGACTTGGTGGCTAACATTTACTCATAATTTCACAAATTCTACCCTCCTATTATTCGCTTTTCCTTCTGGCGTTTTATTGTCTCCTACTCTTCCAGGATTTGTAATGATAATTTGAGCAGAGATTTCTGTTATCACAAAAATCAAAAATAAACCTGCTATTACGCTGATTTTCATATTTTTAGTATTTTAATTAACTACCAAAATTAATGAAATGTATTTCATCTTGTACTACCAAACAATAAATATCAATCATAATTTATACGCAATAAAAACTGATAGATTTCGTATCTTTGAGC
>JAYVIV010000255.1:0-8676 GCA_043769985.1 Arcicella sp. | reverse complement strand
GTAATTGCAATTATTTTCTTTATTATGATGTATATCATGACGCAACAAGGCGAAAAAGCGGCAAAGGAAAGCAGATTAGCAGTGCAAGTTGGTGCATGGATTTCGAATGTAGTACTTTTTCTTTTTGGGTTGTATTTTTTGAAAAAAGCCAAAAATGATTCTCGATTATTTGAAGCTGACGTTTACGCAGTTTATTTTAATCGTTTTAAAGAAAGGTTCTTCAAATCGACTTTTGGAGTTTGGGTTTCAAATAAATTCAATACTAAACTTGTTAATACGTAAGAAAAACGCTAATTTTGCACGTTTTAATAAATATTTACAATTTAAACTGGTTGAAGATGTACTTAACTTCGGATGTAAAACAGGAGATTTTTGAATCTCGTGGACACGGAAAGTCAAAAATCGATACTGGTTCTGCTGAGTCGCAAATAGCTTTGTTTACTTTCAGAATCAATCATTTGACTGAACACTTAAAGAAAAACAAAAAAGATCACTCGACTCGTTTCGGTCTTTTGAAATTGGTAGGAAAGCGTAGAGCTTTGTTAGATTATCTAATCAAAACAGAAATCTCTCGTTACCGTACTATTATTGTCGAACTCGGCATCAGAAAATAGTATTTTTGGTAGGAGTTGTGTACTAAGTCCGAAGTATTAGGTATTAAGAATTTCGTCAATTCATTTTGTGATAATTACTTAGTACTCCATACATAATACTTAATACATAATTCCTACTTTTTATTTCCTCTCTTTGGATGCTCGTTAATTTCTGTTCTTTTCAAATTCTACTTCTAAACGAAAAACGATAATTAATGATTGACAAGAAAGAAATTAGCGATTCAATTCCAACAAATGCCTTTAACACGCTGTTTTCTATTCAGATTTAAATTAAAGGTAAAATCAAAAAAAATATGTCGTTTAACGTAATAACGAAAAAAATAACAATGCCCGATGGTAAAGAAATATCCATCGAAACGGGCAAACTTGCAAAACAGGCGGATGGTTCTGTCGTTGTAAGAAGCGGAAACATGATGTTATTGGCTACAGTTGTATCAAGCCAGACAGCAAAAGAAGGCGTTGATTTCCTTCCATTATCAGTTGATTATCAAGAAAAATTTGCTTCGGCAGGTAAAATTCCAGGAGGTTTTTTACGTCGTGAAGCAAGACTTTCAGATTACGAAATATTAGTTAGCCGTTTGGTTGACAGAGCTTTACGCCCAACTTTTCCATCTGATTATCATGCCGATACACAAGTTGCGATTACGATGATTTCGGCAGATGAAACTATTTCACCAGATGCGTTTGCTGGATTGGCAGCAGCAGCCTGTTTGGCAGTTTCTGATATTCCATTTAACGGACCTATTTCTGAGGTACGTGTAGCCAAAATAAAAGGTGAGTTTATCGTTAATCCAACCGTTGCTCAGATCTTAAATGCTGAAATGGAATTATTGGTGGCCGCAAACGCCAACGATATTTTGATGGTAGAAGGTGAAATGCAAGAATGTTCAGAGGAGGATATGCTAACGGCATTGAGACTTGCCCACGATGCCATAAAAGTTCATTGTGCTGCCCTCGTGGAATTGACAATTGAAGTTGGTAAAACTGAAAAGCGTGTTTATAACCATGAAACACACGATGATGAGTTAAAGAAAATGCTTTGGGAAGGTTACTACGATAAATTTTATGAAGTTGCTAAATTGGCAAATCCAAGTAAAAGTGGACGTAGAGAATCATTCAAAGCAGTTGAAGCCGAATATTTCAATGCTTTACCAGAAGATTCAACGGTAAATAAATCGTTGGCAAAAACTTATTTTCACGATATTGAGAAAGAAGCGGTTCGTCAAATGGTAATCACAGAGCGTTTCCGTTTGGATGGTCGTAAATTAGATGAAATTCGTCAAATTACTTGTGAAATAGATTATTTGCCTTCCCCACACGGTTCAGCCGTATTTACTCGTGGCGAAACGCAATCATTGACTACCGTAACTTTGGGTACGAAAATGGACGAGCAAATGATTGATTCAGCGATGGTTTCTGGATATAATCGTTTCATGTTGCATTATAATTTCCCAGGATTTTCAACGGGTGAAGTGAAACCAAACAGAGGACCTGGTCGTCGTGAGGTTGGACATGGTAACTTAGCCATGCGTGCTTTGAAAAAAGTATTGCCAGCCGATGTTGATAATCCTTATACCATCCGTATCGTTTCTGATATTCTTGAATCAAACGGTTCGTCTTCGATGGCAACAGTTTGTGCGGGAACATTGGCATTGATGGATGCAGGTATCAAAATCTCAGCACCAGTATCTGGAATTGCGATGGGTTTAATTTCTGACCCAAAAACGGGTAAATATGCCGTTCTTTCTGATATTTTAGGTGATGAAGATCATTTAGGAGACATGGATTTCAAGGTAACGGGTACTGAAAAAGGAATCACAGCTTGCCAAATGGATATTAAAGTAGATGGACTCTCTTATGATGTTTTGGTGGAAGCATTAAATCAAGCAAAACAAGGTCGTTTACATATTTTGAGCAAAATGAAGGAAGCAATTTCTTCACCAAGAGCTGATTTGAAACCACAAACTCCACGTGCTGTCGTAATAAAGATTATGAAAGAGCAAATTGGAGCCGTAATTGGACCTGGAGGAAAAGTTGTTCAAGATATTCAAAAACAATCAGGTGCAACGGTTACGATTGAAGAAAAACCAGATGGTGGTTATGTATCAATTTTCTCTGCTAATAAAGAGTCAATGGACAAAGCCGTTTCAATGGTTAAAGGCATTGTGATGATTCCAGAGGAAGGAGAAATTTATGATGGCGTTGTTAAGTCAATCATGCCATTTGGGGCTTTCGTTGAGTTCTTACCTGGTAAAGATGGACTTTTGCACATTTCTGAAATTAAGTGGGAGCGTTTGGAAACCGTTGAAGGCGTTCTTCAAATCGGCGAGCAAGTGAAAGTGAAATTGATTGAAGTAGATAAGAAAACGGGAAAATTCCGTTTGTCGAGAAAGGCTCTTTTACCTAAGCCTGAAGCGAAATAGAACAAATTATAGAAATATTACGTTATAAAATTATACAAAAATATTTGTAAGCAAAATTTTCATACCAAACAATTATAATTTGCACGGTCTGTGCTTTTGTGATTGTTTGGTTTTGCGTATTAATGTAATAAATCTCTCTTCAATCACATTTTAAAATAAATAAAGCGGTTTGTTAACCATTTAAAAAAATATGAGACAGCTAAAAATTAGTAAACAGATTACTAACAGAGAAAGTCAATCACTTGATAAGTATCTACAAGAAATCGGCAAGGTGGATTTATTGACACCAGAGGAGGAAGTTATTTTAGCTCAAAAAATTCGTGATGGAGACCAGTTGTCTTTAGAAAGACTCACAAAAGCGAACCTTCGTTTTGTGGTATCCGTAGCGAAACAGTATCAAAATCAAGGACTTAGCCTCGGTGACCTTATTAACGAAGGAAATTTAGGATTAATTAAAGCGGCACAACGTTTTGATGAAACTCGTGGATTTAAGTTCATCTCTTATGCCGTTTGGTGGATTCGTCAATCAATTTTACAGGCTTTGGCAGAACAATCTCGTATTGTTCGTTTGCCATTAAACCGTGTAGGTTCTTTGAATAAAATCTCGAAAACGTTTTCGGAATTAGAACAAAAATTTGAACGTGAACCAACTCCAGAAGAATTAGCGGAGGTTTTGGAAATTTCTACGGGTGAAGTTGTTGATACTTTGAAAATTTCAGGTCGTCACGTTTCGATGGATGCACCTTTTGTTCAAGGAGAAGAAAATTCATTGTTGGATGTTTTGGAAAATGACGGAGAAGATAAGCCCGATTCAGGATTAATTAATGATTCATTACGTCGTGAAGTTCAAAGAGCGTTATCAACTTTAACGCAACGTGAAGCGGATGTAGTTACTTTATACTTTGGATTAAACGGAGAACACGCTATGACTTTGGAAGAAATTGGAGAAAAATTCAATCTTACTCGTGAGCGTGTACGACAAATTAAAGAAAAAGCCATTCGTCGTTTACGTCATACATCAAGAAGTAAGGCATTGAAGACTTATTTGGGATAGATTTTTTGAGTTTATAATGAGAACGCCAATCAATGATTTTGATTGGCGTTTTTTTGTTACATTCTTTTAATAAAATTTTTCCAAATATTTAGAAGATAAAATATTAAAATTGAGCCTGAAAGCGAAACTCCAATGTAAATATTGGTACTTCTTGGAATGTTATGACCACTACCGTTTGAAGCTAAGAATGTAAATGCAAAAAACAAAATTGCTATAATTGAGATTGCTTGAAGGCAAATTATTACTGTATAAATATATTTTTTCATTTAAAAGTTAATTTCACTCTGGTTGATAATTCTCCCAATATTCTCTCGGCGTTACAATTTTAGTTTGTTTATAAATCGGGAAAGTAAAATCTGTTGTATTTCCTGTAATTACAAAATTTGCGGAACATTCATCTGCGAGTTCCAAAATCATATTGTCATCTGGATCTGAAATCAAGTCAAGTTTTACTGAAGGACAGTATTTTACAGATTTAGACTCTATATCAACTAATAAAGACTCTGCACGAAGGAAGAAATTGGGAAATTTAGCAAACTTTTCTCTTGATAAAACTTCGTAATATTCAGCCATCAATTCGTCTGAAACGCAAAGAATAATCTTTTCATCAATGAAAAGTTCATAAATAATTCGATAGGGAAAACTTCGTTGAATAAGTGCCGAAACCATTACATTGGTATCAATTACGATTCTTTGCATTCTGTCTAACAGCTTTTACTTCGTTTGTAATTTCTTCCATTGTCATTTTTGAAAGCCCATATTTCTCTGCAAGTTCAATACACTTGTTCAAATTTTGGCGAGTCAATTCTTTACTAACCATATCCACAAAATCTGTAAATGTTAGGTTATTATTCTTTAAACCAAATTTATTAAACTCTATATCAGATATTGAAACGCTTAATGTCTTCATAATTTTAATTTTTTCTAAATTTATGAAAATTGTTTTAGTAATACAATCTACTTTTCTGAAACTCGCTCTTAATTTTAATTGCACCCAAATTTTCGCTCAAAATTCCGTAATTTTGCACCTAATTACAAAAATCACAAAATGAAAAAGAAAGTTGAAATTCTTGCTCCTGCCAAAAACCTTTTTCAAGGAATGGCTGCCATTAATGCGGGGGCAGATGCTGTATATATTGGTGCTCCGCAGTTTGGAGCGAGATCGAACGCTACGAATACGCTTGAAGATATTGCGGAAATGGTGAAGTATGCTCATCTTTTTAAAGCTCAGGTTTTCGTGGTTTTGAATACGATTTTATACGATAATGAGTTGGATATGTGTAAAAAACTCATCTATCAATTATACGATATTGGCGTTGATGCTTTAATCATTCAAGACATGGCAATTATGGAAATGGATTTGCCACCCATCGTTATCCATGCAAGTACACAAGCCAATAACCGAGATGCAAAACACGTCAAATTCTTGAAAGATGCAGGGATGAAACGAGTTGTGTTAGCAAGAGAATTGAATTTAGACCAAGTAAAAGAAATCAGTGAAGCAACTGATGTAGAATTGGAATTCTTCGTTTCTGGGGCGTTGTGCGTGTCTTTTAGTGGGAATTGTTATATGAGTGTTGCCAATGGCGAGCGTAGTGCCAACAGAGGTTCATGTGCTCAAAATTGCCGTTTGCCTTATCAATTGATTGACGGAACGGGCAAAACTTTAATCGCCAACAGTCATTTATTATCCATCAAAGATTTAGATTTGAGCGACCAATTACCTAATTTAATTGAAGCGGGCGTTACGTCTTTTAAAATTGAAGGTCGTTTGAAAGATTTGGTTTACGTAAAAAATAATACTTCTTATTTACGAAAGAAATTAGATTCGTTTTTAGAAAATAATGACAATTACGAAAAGGCATCTTCAGGTAGAACGTTCTATAATTTTGAACCAGAAATGGATAGAAGTTTCAATCGTGGTTATACCGATTATTTTGTTAATAAGCGAAAAGAAAAAATTGGTTCGTGGGACAGTCCAAAATCTCAGGGGCAATTGATTGGTAAGTTGTTGGAAATCAAGGCAAATGGTTATTTTATTGAGAATTCTGAAAAGTTAAATAACGGTGATGGACTGTTTTTTGTCAATGAAAATGGCGAACCCGATGGAACGCAAGTAAATATCATTCTCAATGACTTAGTAGTGCCGAATACTTTTAAAAATTTAGCAGTTGGAACCATGATTTATAGAAATTCAGATGCTGAATTTAATAAAATGGTTGAGAAGGAAAATAGTGCTGTTCGAAAGATTGGGGTTTCTTTAAAGTTTTCTGAAACAGCAAATGGTTTTCAATTATTGGCAACTGATGAAGACGGTCATCAAAGTATATTAAGTTTCCTAAACACTAAAGAATTTGCAAAAAATGATGAGTCTGTGGTTCCAAATATCAAAAAGAATCTGGCAAAAACAGGCAATACGCCATTTATTGTAGATAATATTGATGTTGAGTTTTCTCAGAATTGGTTTCTACCCATTTCAAAAGTTAATGAAATTAGAAGGGAAGTTTTGGAGCAATTAGTTGAAGTACGTATAAAAGAATATCATCGGGAGGAATTCCAAATTGTAAAAACTGATCATCCTTATCCCGTTCAGAAATTGGATTTTATGTATAATGTGTCCAATAAAATGGCAAGAGCTTTTTATCATAGACACGGAGTGACGGAAATAGAAAAGGCATTTGAATTGCAATGGGACCCTGGAAAAGCCCGAGTAATGACCACCAAATATTGTGTTAAATACGAGTTAGGTAAATGTGCGAGATTCCAACGGGAAACTATGGGAGAGAAATTGGTAGAGCCTTTGACACTTAAGCATGGTGAAAATGAATACAAATTAAAATTTAATTGCAAGCCCTGCGAAATGGAAATTTGGGAGAAGGATGCAGAGTTGGTTTTTGAAGATGAAGACGAGCAAATCGGGTACGTTGTAAGATAATTTTATTTACGAGCAAAATAAGCATAAAATCCGTTAATTTAGGAATTTTTAAAATTCCTAAATTAACGGATTTTATGCTTTACGGAATATTAGAATAGTTATATTTTTTCTTAGAATTTCAATTTTAGAATATTTGGTTATTTGCTATTTATACAGAATAAGTTAAAAATTACATCTTCTATTATCAAAATATTGATTAATTTCAATAAATAGGTTTAAAACATTACCATATTTGGATTATTTTTTGATAATTCCTTAAAAACTGGTTAAAATATTATACAATAAATTTGGATTAGTGAATTTTACCTATAATCTTTGTGTCGTAATCAAGCATTTACTTAAAACACGAAACAAAATTTTATTATGAAAAAAGCCTTAACCACCGCATTTTCTTTGCTTTTAGGATTTTCATCATTTTCTCAGGAAAAGACAGAAGATAAAGGAAAATTTACATTCTCTGGATACATTGATTCGTACTACATGGCGAACTTTAATAATCCAAAAGACAGAAGTAATTTAGGAGCTTCTGGAACGGCAAGAGCATTCGACCAAAAATCTGGTCAATTCTCTTTAGGATTGGTTCAAACTAAGATTGGTTATTCTACGGCAAAGTCAGATGTAGTTGTGGATTTAACTTTTGGACCAAACGCAGATTTAGGACAGTATGGAAATTTAATTGGACCTTTGGGAAGAGGAACAACTGCTTTGGCAATTAAACAAGCCTATTACAATTGGAAAGCAACGGATAAACTTACCTTAACAGCTGGTCAATTCGGTACTCATATCGGATATGAGGTTATAGATGCTCCTGTAAATTACCATTATTCACTATCAAATTTGTTCAACAATGGTCCTTTTTATCATATTGGAGTGAAAGCTGCTTATGCCTTCTCTGATAAATTCTCAATTATGGGAGGATTAATTAATAATGTTGATGCGTTGAACGACAATAATGGTAAACTCGGATTAATCGCCCAAGTATTTGTACAGCCTGCAAAAGGATTAAATCTATATGTGAATGCGATTACTTCAAACGAAGCATCGGAAGATATTACTACAGGAAAAACTCCAGAAGGACAATATTCATTATTAGATTTAGTGGCAACTTACCAAATCACTGATAAATTTTCATTAGGTTTGAATGCTGCAACAGGAGTTCAAGATGCTAATGGAGATGGAAAATATGATAAAGAATCGTGGGGTGGATTTGCCATTTACCCAAAATACGATGTTTCAAGTACATTTAGTATTGGGGCAAGATATGAATCATTTGACAATACAAATGCTGTTCGTGGTTTAAGAATCACAAATGCCGACCAGACTTTCACAGGAGTTTCAGTTTCTTCAATTACTTTGACACCTACAATTACAGTTGCAGATGGCCATATTTTATTAAAGCCAGAATTGAGAATAGATACATTTGATAAAAATTTCTTCACAGATGGAGACGGAAAAGCAACAAAATCTCAAACAACATTGGGCTTAGCAATGATTTATAAATTCTAAAAAATACTTATTGATAATCAGATATTCGTCTGGTTATCAGTACTTTTTTCTGTAAACAAATCCATATTTAAAAACCCTTAAATCAAAAAACCACATGACACAACAAAAACCATCTTGGTTACCAATTGGCATTTTGCTTTTAAT
>JAYVIV010000254.1:0-4907 GCA_043769985.1 Arcicella sp. | reverse complement strand
TTCACCAAGTCCCATGCCCACGAAATCCGTTCTTGTTCTTGGTGGTTCATCGCTCGCTTTCTCTCTCGATGGAGAGCTTCGGATGGCAGTATTTTATTGTCCCACTTTCCGCCAATTGTTCTTTGGGCTTCGTAAATAATCCCCTGGGCTTGGGCAGTATAAATCACTATTTTATTCAAGGCATCTGGTTCACTGTATAGAGCATCTGTTACCCTTGGAATACTGTCAAAAGCGGCATCGTGCAACTCTTGGGGCGTGATACGCCCTTTGCCCAAATGGGCTTTTTGGTTTTCGTATCGCTGATGAACGCCTACCCATGAACGTTCCCGATGCACTGCCAAAATGTGGGTTTCTATTCGGTAGTTCTTCTTTTGGGCTTTGTGAATCGTGGTTAATGAGTCTGGTAAGTTTCTCCTGTTACCTTCTACGATAAAACTATATCCTTTCTCCAAAGCGTATTCAAGGAAATAATCCACCAAAGCGTTGGCGAATAACTGCGTATTGGAGGTTGAACCGTTCTCTTCTTCTTGTATAAATTCATCGTAATGGGGGTGAAATCTCCTAAATTCATCTTCATTAATTATAACAGGTCTTGGTTTTTTCTTTTCGATAAAATTACCAATAATTCTTTCACTTAGGGTTGTTTTACCCGATGATGGTTGTCCCCCCAAAATATAGCACGTGGGGAATTCTTCGGGCTGGCTCTGTCCAAATAGTTCTATGCGTAGAGCTGCCAAAATCTCTGACATTTCGAGTTGGGTAATGCCCAAGTCAAGTATTTTTTTACAAGTGGGAATGGTAATATTTAACTTCTTCACAGTATTGAGTTTTTGCTTTTTGAATGACGGTCTTATTTTGGGTGGCATCGTAAAGTAAATTTCGTTCAATGCCTAAATCTTGTAATTGCAGTCGCCACGTGGCAATGTTGTTAATATCGGGGTTCGGCTTTTGCATTTCTCTAAGAATTTTTCTCATTCGGATTCCCTTCATTTCTGCCACTATTTCAAGGGCTATTTCCAAATCAAGTCCATGTTGGGCGGATTGGATATGGGGGTTGGGTGTTGGACTATTCATGATTTCGTTTATTGCAACTTGCTTGAATGATAAATGATGGCTGGATTTAGGGTATAGGCTAACGTCAATCCTTGTAATACGCTTAGTTCATTATCCTAAAATACAAACGGGATGATGTTCTATCTTCAATCAGGTTTTTATCGAAAGATTTGTGGGTTGAGTATTCAAAAACAATCGGGTGGGTCGCCAGCGTGGTAATTTCTCGAAATACATCCGCTAAAAAATCAGATTTATACTGTCGCCATTTTCGATATTCGGTTGGTTTAAGATCAAACATGGTGGTGGCTGATTCCCAAGAACAGCTGAATTCCGTAATCCCCAATAAAGGGGCTATGGTAAAAAATTTGTAAAATATTTTTGAATATTTTTGTTGTAGGTATTCCATGGGTTGCCAATCTATGGCACTGTAATGAAGGGCATTAAACATTTTCAGGTATGCAATACTGTCTTTATGAAGGGAAAATTCGTAATATCCTTCCTGTGTATCAAGGTGGCTATTATTGGTTAAGCAAGAAAAGATTGGCATGGTGTGGAATTCTGATTGATGGTTATTCAAAGGGTAAATCAGTAGCGTACTCCTTTTTACCAATTCTTGAAAAAGGACTGATTGTTCTTCTGAAACGGATTTAGAAGTGGAATCTTTAAGAATGGTAAACGTGTACGTATTATTAGCTAAATGGGCATCAAAATCAAGAAAGGGGACGATTTCACGGAAAAAATAACCTTCGGATTTAAGGCTAAAAAAATTGGGGATGGTTACCTTCTTTTTCGGATTATCAGGAATTGAAATTACGATTGGATTTTTCATGGTGTTTGTGATTTACAAGAAATTCCAAAGTAATTCGTAACGTGTGGGCATGAAAAAAGCGTGAACGTTACAATCACTTAGTCTCTGAGGCTCTGGTAAACCCGCACACATAAGCAAAGTAACGCCACGCTTAGAACGTGGCGTTTTAACTTTACTCCCTGTCTAAAAATTTAGAAATTTTGCCGATTTCAGATTACAGGAACTTTCGTTTAAAACGTGTTATATTTTTTAATTAATTTTTTCTATATTTTTCTGTTTTATTTTTTGCAATGTTAAGGAGGATTTAGGGATTTTCAAACAATCCTTAGAAAGTAATTTTATCACTATTGAGTTAAAATATACCTTTAATTAACTATCCTGACCCACACCGAATCTGACAATTCCTCGGTATTCATTCCATACAATAATGCCTTAACGTCCTTTTTTCTTAATTTAATTGCTGCTTTGTTGGCAGATAAACAATCAAATTTAGGTACACACATTACAGGTACTGTTATACTTCCAATTGACAAATTTACTTTCTTATTTGCATATGAACTATTGAAACAGACATAGGCATAGTCTTGTGGGATTTCTCCATTACCGACTTTTTCAAAACGTATTTTTGCTCCTCTATACTCGAAAGGTCCTTTCTGTTTCTCTGATAATTCTCTAATTTTCACGCTTAAATCATCTTCATAATTAAGATTCGCTAACCTTCTGGCTAATTCATAATCTTTGATTGAATAAATATCTTTTTTATGTAACCAGTTCATCACTGAGCCATTCATGAAACTTTTATCGTCAAATATTTTAGTAAGCAATGTATCGTAGTCAAGTTCTTTGTTACTTTTCAGTTTTATATTGATGTGTTGTTCACCCACATTTAGGTTAAAATCAGCTTGCTCAATATCACCATTATTTATCCCATATTTAACAAAAAGACTAATCAATAATCCTATTACAAAACTGGCTATAATCCATTTACTTTTAACAATTTTATTCCAAAAATCTTTCATAATGAGTGGTATTAAATAATTTGATTATTGTTAGGGAATTTAACAAATGGGGAATATCATTTTGCCTATTCACACAAAAATTTACACGTAAAATCTATTTTAAAATATGGCATTTATGCTTCCAATCACATTTGTCCGTGAATAGCATTGGTTTAAAATAGAGAGTATCTAAGGTAGCGAGTAATTCATTAGCCTTTATTAATCCACCACAATGTTCTGGCTCTGTGGCAATCGTAAAACCACAGAGTCGTTCAAAAATCCACTTAATCAATGGTGTGTCAAAGGACAAAAATTTATTTATATCCAATTTTTTAACGTAAGTAAATTTTTCACCAACTCCGTTATAGGGGTTTTTATGCGTGAAAAAGTCAAGGTCAATATCAAAATAGACGTTGTGTTCGTCTGTCAAAAGTAAGTGCCTTCCCAAATCTTCAAGGGTTTTAAATTTTTTGACGATATGTTTGTTTCCTTGAATATCTATTAGTTCTTCATCTCTCCATTGGCTTTCGTGAGTTCCTTGTCGGCAATGCACGTAAATATTACCAATCAAATTTAAGTAAGCCGCCGATAGAATATGTCCATCATTATTTTCAGCTAATTTTGTCCACGAAAAAATAGCCACATCTATATCACTCTTCTGGTTAAGATTTGAGAGCCATTCTTTTTCTAATTCACAAGGATATAATAAATCTTGATGCCAATCCAAGGTAACTAAACAAGGAGGATTACTTTGTTTTAATTGATTTGTCCATTGATTCCAAAAGAAAAAGGCGTATCTGTGTGATTGAAAAACGGCTAATTCTACCATCGCTTTCTCTTTTACAGGATGTGATAATATTTGTACAATCGAACCTGGCGGAAAGACATCACTGTATGGATTTCTAAATTCAATCATTTTGTATTTTAGTAAAATTATCTCGTCAATTCTATCCAAACCCTCATTTTCTCAGGCAATAAATGTGTTTCTTGATACAAAAACTCTCTAATAATTTCTGGATTTATAAGCGTTATATTCGTTTTTAAAATACCGTAATATTGATTACTGGTAGCAAATAGTAATACATCGGATTCAATATCTATGTATTCATCAATATCAATGCTTGAAGCTCCCATTTTTACTTGTACAACTGCTTTTTTGCCCGTAATTCTGTCTTTCAATTCAAATTCATACGCCATTGTATCTTTTTTACAAGAACTTGGGATAATCAGATAATTGTATTTTACCTGTAAGAAAATACCCAAGGCATCTTCACAATCATCAGGAGAAAGGTAAGAAAAAATATCTTTTTTTGAAATATTCTCAACTTCATAAAAATCATTCAGCAACCGCTGATTAAACATATTTTTAGAAAAATTCATCACGTTTTCATCTACAATTCTTTGAACAACCCTTGGTGCTCTAAAACTATTAATAACCTTTCCTGCCACCGCCTCGATTGTCCCAATTTTAAACCAATCGCAATTTCTTACATTGACAATGTCTGCATTAATTGCTGACTGGCTTGTATCGTAAAACCATTCACTGCTGATTCTTCCTAAAAAATAGTTGCCACTTAAATCTCTCGTCCAAATAAGGTCGTTGATTTGTATTCGATTTTTTAGGGTATCAAGAGCGGTACACCAGCTCGAATCTCCGTAATCATTTTGTCCTTTTTCAAAATAGCTTTCCCACGTAACAGGTTCATTATTATGCTCTATTTTCCAACCAACTCCGACAAGCCCATTTTCTAAACAGTAATTCCGTGGATTGATATTGTTTTTAGCATCTGATTTCAAATGTATTCTCCAAATATCCATTTTAACAGTTTTTTTTCATTTATAGGTAAAGTTAATTAAAATATGAATGAGCAACTGACTTTATTTTTCTGAGTCCCAAAAACTTATATACTGCCAAACTGACAGGGTTATAAAATAAAAAGATTACTTTTGATAAGTCTCACTTATCAAGACTTATTTTGCTAATTTTGTAATCCCAAATTATGACACAATGGTAGCTGAAAATACCCTCCAAATCATCCCCATCGCTT
>JAYVIV010000253.1:0-75876 GCA_043769985.1 Arcicella sp. | reverse complement strand
GTTTTACGTTGTTGATATACCACTTTGAGATTTATAAATTGGGCATTTAACACAAACTTAACTTATCATACATTGACACTAATTAAATCTATTTCGGGCATCAGAGGCACAATTGGAGGAAAAGTTGGCGAAGGTCTAACCCCTCTTGATGTAGTGAAATTTACCGCCGCTTATGGTACTTGGCTTAAACGCAAAAAGCCAGCGAATCAGCTCATTATCCTTGGTCGTGATGCTCGTTTATCGGGTGATATGGTCTCTAAATTAGTATCGGGAACGCTCCAAAGTTTGGGGTTGAATGTTATTGATTTAGGACTTTCAACAACTCCTACCGTTGAAGTTGCCGTACCCGTTGAGAATGCCGCTGGTGGTATTATTCTTACGGCAAGTCATAATCCAATTCAATGGAATGCTCTCAAATTATTGAATGAAAAAGGTGAATTCATCTCTGGACAAGACGGTGAAGATATGCTCGAAATTGCTGAAAATGAGGATTTTGACTTTGTTGATGTAAAAAAATTAGGTTCATATACCACAGATGATACGTGGCTTCAAAAGCATATTGATATGATTTTGAAATTGCCATTAGTGGATGTCGAGGCCATCAAAAATCGCAATTTTAAGGTTATTATTGATGCTGTAAACTCAACGGGAGGCATTGCCGTTCCGATGATGTTGGAGGCGTTGGGCGTTACGCAAATTACGAAATTACACTGCGAACCAACAGGACATTTTGCTCATAATCCAGAACCTATTCCCGAAAATCTTACGGACATCATGAAAGCAATTCAGAAGGAGAAATTCGACTTAGGAATTGTGGTGGATCCAGACGTGGATAGACTTTGCTTTATCTGCGACGATGGCTCGCCTTTTGGTGAAGAATATACGCTTGTTGCGGTGGCAGATTACGTTTTGCAAAATCAGAAAGGCAATTCAGTTTCCAATCTTTCCTCAACCCGTGCCTTGCGTGATGTGACGGAAAAAGCGGGTGGAAAATATTATGCCTCAGCCGTGGGTGAAGTGAATGTAGTATCTCTGATGAAGTCTTCAAATGCTGTAATTGGTGGGGAAGGAAACGGAGGAATTATTTATCCAGAATTGCACTACGGACGTGATGCTTTGGTGGGTATTGCTTTGTTCCTCACGCACTTAGCAAATTTTGGTAAGAAAATTTCAGCCCTCAGAAAAGGCTATCCAGAATATTATATTTCAAAAAATAAGATTGAATTAACGCCCGATATTGACGTTGATGGAGTATTGGAAGCGATGAAAAAGAAGTATTCTAAAAATCCAATAAACGACATTGATGGCGTGAAAATTGAGTTTGATAAAGAATGGGTGCATCTCCGCAAGTCAAATACAGAGCCTATCATCAGGATATATTCAGAGGCAGATTCAATCAATAAAGCCGATGCTCTGGCGAAGAAATTGATGAATGATATGAAGGAATTTGTGGCTGGGAAATAATGAATTTTGCTTTTAGAAGACAACAAAAAAGGTAGCTCGCAAGAACTACCTTTTTTTGTTAAAAATCTACTTCAATGCTATTTACACCTAAGCTGTCAATTGAAAAAACTAAATAATTAGAATTCTCTATTTTATTGATAATCAACGGTTTAGTGTTTCCATTTGTTTTTAAAGAGAATGGTTTTTTATTTTGAGGTAATAGAATTTCCCATTCTGAAATCGTCCCTGTTCCTGTGAAATTGATGGTTAACCTATTACCAGAAAATTTATACTGATACGAAATATATCCACCCGATGCTTCGTATTTTACCGTTACTACAACTTCTTTTTCGCCCGTAGCTTCCCATCTTGGCGAAATTTTCACTTTCTCAAACATCGTTGCAGTGTCTTTTATACCCGCCAAACCCTCTAATAATGAGTAAGTTACAGCCGCAGCACCCCAACGGTCGGGAATGCCAAATGATAAATCTTCTTTTGAGTTATCCTTTGATTTTACATCAATAACTGAATCTCCCAAAGTCAAACCTGCAATCAACCACCGAGATTTTGAATTTTTCATGCCAAATAATTCAATTGCTTCAATTTTTTTATCAGGATTGGGATTGATAATTTGCGTAATTCCCAAACCAACAAAAGGTGATTTCTTGTTCTTGCCAGACCATGCCACCTTGAAATTTGCTTTATCTTGTGGAAACCACCAATTGTCAATTTTATCGCCATGAATATACTCCGTGAAAGTTGAACCATCGTCATAACGCAGAGCCACCATACCAATAATATCACCTTTTGAGCGTGCGTGGAGAAGGTAAATTGTAGTTGTTTTTCGATTAAGAATTACGGCAGAGGAGATTTGATAATCCTTTTCCATGTCGTCAGAAATCACAATTGCTCCTTTCCCACCGTTGTCGAGCGGGTCTGTTATTTGAAAAGGAATATTCAAAAATAGATGTTGTCCCAAAGGTATTTCAGAGGCATCATTTCCTTCGCCATCACCATTCCATCCTGGGATTCCCTGCCCACCTTTTCCTGCAAAATCAGCATTGGCGACTTTGGCTAAACTCATGGTGGTAAAATTCCCAGTTTTCGTTTCGGGCAATTTTCCTTTGTAAGTTCCGTGCAGATAATTATCGTGTTTCCGAGCCAGATTTAATACTCGGTTGAGAATATCAACGCCGTAAGTTTCATAACCATTTTGGAACGCTCCATGTGCCAATTCACCCGCTACGATGGTACTTACACCTCCGTTCATATACTCCCACATTTCACCATCTTTCTGAAAACCATTTTCAAAAGGTGGGTAAATGTTATACCATTCTCCCACAGAAGTTTTGGGCATTTCTCCTCTGATTTTATGATATTCATTCAAAATTCCAAGGGCTTGTAGGTGCGAAATACCACGATTTAACGCATAAGCATTTGACAAAGAAATTTGTTCTTCAGTTTTGGTTTTGCCGATATTTCTTTTAGTGAAAAATTGAGGGTCTTCGGGTACAAAATGAACATAATGACGACCATTCCACGTCAATTTATCTAAGCGTTCTTGCAGGTTTTTTGCTTCTTGATTATAATAATTTCCATCCTCTTTCCGTCCACTTGCCATTAACATTTCTGCCAACATTCGATACGCCGAAATTAGTCCGTTATTATCCCCAAACATGATTCCGAAGTCGGTTTTTTCGTTAATAATCATGTTTGCACCATCTGTTACTGCATTGTCATATTCATGCTTGAAGTCCCACGTATCAATCGTGAAGGCTCTTTTTACCAATTGATATTTATTCGACCAACGGTATTTATTAGTCGTGATATACTTGATTGATTTGAGGGCGGATTCTAAATTTTTACGCATCCAAGCATTATCGCCCGTTGCTTTCCATGATTCATATAGGCATTGCACGAACAAATATTCTATGTCAGCCTCCACAGGTTGGCGTTTCAATTCATACGTTCCGCCTTCTATTTTCTTGATAAAATTATCCTTCGTCAAAACCGTGTCCCACCAGTTGGGTTCTTTGGTTTTTCGATAAACATTATCCCAAATCATGCCGTCTTCTCGTTGATAATCAGCGTATAAGTCGAAACCGTCTTTGAGGTTTGGGTTAAAATATTTCATCGCCTTCATCGTGTGCGTATGATCACGCAACCAACCCACGAAAACTTTGTAAATTTTACCATTAATTCTGTATGCCGATGTCTCCCCAAACTCCCCAATCATCGACCAATAAAGGGTCTGTAAAAGCTCTTTATAAATCCCAGAACTATCTACTATTTCGGTTTGACAATTTACTGAAAAGTAGATAGAATCAATCCTATCGCCATTATTATTACGCAATTCACAAAAATGATTTCCTAACGCCCCACCAACTCTGAATGTGATACTACTGACCTTTCCTTCTCCCTTGCGATACATCTTGAAACGCCCGTCACGGATGAAAAAGTAGCCAGATTCCGTGGTAGTAATTGTAACAACATCAAGCGGTTTTACAACTTGCCCTTTTTCGTGAGAAGTAATGGCAAGTTTTCCGTTTTGACTTTCGATGGGAAAAATTGTGGTCGGACCATCGCCAAAGTTGGCAAAGCCTAATCCACCGATTAGAGAGGTATTTTTAAGAAATTTACGACGACTTTCGTGGTTCATCAGTTTGCAGGTAGTTTAATTAGTGGCTTATTAAAAGTGATAAGTTTTATTAACAAATCACACAAGAAGTGAAATATATCTAAGGTTTTCGGGCGGGAAAATTTGTAGCGGAATGGAACTGCGAAATAACAAAATTTTAAGGTTTGAACAAAGTATATTGATTGAAAAATTAATTAATCCAGTCCTTATTATTCATCAAGGGAAATTGTAAATTTGAACGTATCATGTTTGACTTGGGGGGACTTCCCGAAAGTGGAAAAACTTTCGGGGAGTTAAAGGCACTCTTGTTTTTAAAATTACCTTAAAATAAAATTTGCATTTTAAATTTTCCACCTTTTACTTTGCAACATCAAATCAACTTTTCCTCCGAGAGGTTTCTCTCTCATTTTGGTAATTTGATTTATAAAGAAGAAGGGAGAGAATAGGCTCAATGAACTTCTGGCAACCTACCAAACCGTAAAGGCAAGGTGCTAATTCCTACCGTTTCAGTGAGCAGTAAACAGTGAACAGTAAGCAGTAAACAGTAAGCAGTAAACAGATTTATTCTGAGAGCTGTCACCTGAAAATCTGATAGCTGATAACTGGTAACTGGCAACTGATTCACGGAAATATAAACCAATTACGATTCAATTCCAGTCTTTTTTACTGTTAATTATTCGTCAGGTTTAGGGTATTACTGTTTTTACATTCCTAAAATTATGGAACAATTTGCAGTAACTTAAAAGTACGTTCAAATAGGTGCAGTACAGCAAACGTAGCTGTCCACAATATTTGTAGCATCAAAAGTGTAAATGCCAACAAGGTGCAGAGCACCGAAATATTTATAGCTTTGAAAATTGTGATTCCCAAAAGGTGCAGAACACCGAAATATTTGTAGTAGTAGTAATAATAAGTAGTTATTCGTATTTCGATGTTCGTTATTTGGAGCTTAATTACTTGAAAATTATCACTTTACAGTAGAATACAACGTCGTTTAATTAGTATTGATTACTTAATAGTATTTCTATCATCCACCTTTTTATATTACGGTGTTCTGCACCTTTGCTTTACGAGTACACTTGTAGCTACTACAAATACCATGGTGCTCTGCACCTGTTAATTATACCCAAATTTAAACGAAAAATAATTTTATATCCCTATGGCAAATACATACACCCAACTCTATATCCACTTGGTTTTATCACCTAAAAATAGAGAAGCACTAATAAAAAAGTCGTGGAAGAATGAGTTAGAAATGTATATTACTGGTATTATTCAGAATCACAAGCATAAATTATTGGCAATCGGTTCAATGTCCGACCATATTCATATTTTTATTGGATATGACGTTAATCAACGTATTCCAGACTTAGTTGAAAATATTAAAACATCCAGTAATGGGTGGATTAAGGAGAAGAATTTGTCAAAATTTAAGTTTGAATGGCAGAAAGGCTACGGAGCATTTTCACATTCTCGCTCACAATTAGATACTGTTGTCAAATACATCCTAAATCAAGAAGCACACCATAAGAAAAAATCTTTTAAAGAAGAATATTTAGAAATGCTTCGTAAAAATGATATTGATTTCAAAGAAGAATATGTGTTTGATTTTTTTGAAAATATAGATGAATCTGAGGATTAATATTTCGGTGCTCTGCACCTGTTGCACTCGGTATTTATTTCATGCTACAAATATTTTGGTGCTCTGCACCTGTTGTTACACAATAACTTAAAACCAAAAAAATGACACTCGAACAAATTCAGTACCCCGTAGGAAAGTGGGCTTCAAAAGACCATTATTCATCCGAAGAAACTAAGCAAAATATTGCTGATATTTTAGCTTATTCCCTGAAATACAAAGAGTTAACGCAATATCTTTCAGAAGAAGATTTAGAGAAAACGTATCGTGAAGGCTCTTGGACGATTCGCCAATTGGTGCATCATGTGGCGGATACGCATTTGTGGCATTTTATTAGAATTAAACAGGCTTTGACGGAAGAAAATCCAGTTGGCGTTTTTGGTAATGTGAATGCACTTTCTGCCCTTCCAGATTCTGCCAAAGCACCCATTGAGGACTCTTTGCAGATGATTGAAAGTACGCATAAACGTTATGCTTATGTGTTCTCAAATATTCTTGCAAGTGATTATGAAAGAACTTATTATCACCCATTTAGACAAATAAATGTTAATCTTCCGCAAGCCCTTGACATGACGGTCTGGCACGCAAAACATCATTTAAGACATATTGAGATTGCTTTGGAATCTTTCTGAATTTAGATTCGTGGGATTAATGGATTTTTAGGATTAGAATTCGACAACAAATCCCAAAAATCCTTAAATCGGACACAGTGCGACGTTTCGCAATCCAAGTTCAGACGGGGTCGCCCAGACAAAAGTTTCACAACATATATCAAATAATTAACACAAAACATATTAATCATGAACTTTGAAACCCTCCAATTACACGCAGGACAAGAAATTGATCCCGTAACACAGTCACGAGCTGTGCCTATTTATCAGACAACAGCATACCAATTCAAGGATTCTGCTCACGGTGCAAGGCTTTTTGCGTTGCAAGAATTTGGGAATATTTATACCCGTTTGATGAACCCAACCAATGATGTTTTCGAGAAAAGAGTGGCGGCTCTGGAAGGTGGTGTAGCAGCTTTGGCTACATCTTCGGGACATTCAGCTCAGTTTTTGGCGATAAATAACATTACTTCCGTGGGTGATAATTTCGTTACAACTTCCCATTTATACGGTGGTTCATATAATCAATTCAAGAACTCTTTTAAGAATATTGGCGTGGAAGCCCGTTTTGCCGATGGCGTAAATGTGGCAAGTTTTGAGCCTTTAATTGATGATAAAACGAAGGCGATTTATTTAGAAACCATCGGTAATCCAGGTTTGTCAGTACCTGATTTTGAGGCATTTGCAGCATTGGCAAAGAAATATGATTTGCCAATTATTGTGGATAATACCTTCGGGGCGGGCGGTGCTATCTGTCAGCCTTTGAAATGGGGAGCTCATATTTTGGTAGAATCTGCCACAAAATGGATTGGTGGACACGGTACTTCAATGGGCGGTGTGATTGTGGATGCAGGAACGTTCAATTGGGGCAATGGAAAATATCCGCAGTTTACCTCACCTTCGCCAAGTTATCATGGTTTGGTAATGAACGATGTCTTCGGAATCGGTGGACCATTTGGTAATATTCAGTTCATCATCCGTTGCCGAGTGGAGGGGCTGCGTGATTGGGGTCCTGCACAAAGTCCGTTTAACTCATTTTTGTTAATTCAAGGTTTAGAAACGCTTTCGTTGCGAGTGGAACGTACTTGCGAAAATGCCCTTGCGTTGGCAACCTGGCTACAAAATCATGAGGGGGTGGAGTCAGTAAATTACCCAGGATTAGAAAATCATGCGTATCACGAAACCGCTAAAAAATACCTGACACGTGGATTTGGAGGCGTACTTTCTTTCAAATTAAAGGGAGACAGAGCCGTTGCGGAGAAATTTGTAAATAGTTTAACCTTGATTTCTCACTTGGCAAACGTGGGTGACTCTAAAACCTTGATTATTCACCCAGCTTCAACAACCCACTCACAATTATCAGAAAGTGAACAACAATCAGCGGGCGTTGAGCCAAATATGTTGAGAATTTCTTTGGGGATTGAACATATTGAGGATATAAAGGCGGATATTATTGCGGCTTTGGGAGCGTAAAATATTTTGATTATCGGATTTTCTTTACAAATTTGCAATTCAATTGCAAATTTGTAAAGAAAATGAGAATATGATTAATAGAAAAATTGCTACGAAAGTCCTTGAACTTTCTACTAAATACCCAATAATTGTGGTAACTGGTCCACGGCAGTCTGGTAAATCTACCTTGGTTAAAACGTTATTCCCAAATAAACCTTACATCTCTTTGGAAGACCCCGATGTAAGATTATTTGCAGAAATCGACCCAAGAACATTTTTATCAAATTATCCAGATGGGGCAATTTTGGATGAGGTTCAACGAGTACCCGAACTTTTTTCTTATCTTCAAACGATTGTGGATGCTTCTGATAAAGTTGGAATGTTTATTTTATCAGGCTCTCAGAATTTTCTATTAATGGAAAAAATTACGCAATCGTTGGCTGGTAGAGTGGCACTTTTCAAATTATTACCTTTCAGTTATTCAGAAATTCAACATACGGAGTTTGAACAAAATTTTATTAACGAATTGATTTTCAAAGGATTATATCCAAGGCTGTACGATAAAAATATTAATCCAATAGATTTTTATCCAAATTATATTCAAACATATTTGGAAAGAGACGTAAAAACTTTGAAAAATGTGAGTGATTTAAGTCTATTCACAAAGTTTTTGAAATTATGTGCTGCCAGAATTGGGACGGTTTTGAATTACTCATCTTTGGCAAATGATTGTGGTGTGGCGGTAAATACTATTAAATCATGGATTTCGGTTTTGGAGGCAAGTTATGTGCTTTATTTATTACCGCCCCATTTTGAGAATTTCAATAAAAGGCTTACCAAATCGCCCAAAATGTACTTTTATGATACAGGTTTAGCTTGTTCATTACTCAATATTCAAGAAGTGGAACAAGTAGAAAGTCATTATTTGAGAGGAGGATTATTTGAGAATTTGGTATTGACGGAAATATTGAAATTCCATTATAATCAAGGCAAAGAAGCACTCTGTTATTTTTGGCAAGACCATATAGGAAAAGAAGTAGATATTTTAGTGGAAACTCCCAATTTATTAAAAGTATTTGAAGTGAAATCATCCATGACGATGTCAAAAGATTTTTTCAAAAATTTAAAATATTGGAAATCACTTGCTAATGAAAAAGTACAATCATCGGAATATGTGATTTATGCAGGAACGCAACGAATGAAAACGCAAAGTGGGGAATTTATTAGATTGGAGGATTTGGAGGGGGTTTTATAACAGGAAAAAACATTGAACAACACAAATACATACAAACACAAAAAAACCTTCCCCTTAGAAGCGGGAGGCATTTTACAAGAACTCGACTTGGCATATCAGGCATTGGGAACAATCAATTCCGATTGCTCAAATGTCGTGTGGGTATGCCATGCCTTCACGGGTTCGCAGGATGCGGAGGACTGGTGGCAAGGGCTGATTGGTCGTGGAAAATTATTTGACCCCGACAAACATTTTATCATTTGCGTAAACGTCTTGGGTTCACATTATGGCAGTACAGGACCACTTTCCATTAATCCCGAAACTGGAAAACCTTACTACCACGATTTCCCTTTAATCACGATTCGGGACATTGTAAATTCCTTTGATATTCTTCGTGAACACCTCGGAATTCATCAAATTTATACCTGTATCGGTGGGTCATTGGGTGGGCAACAGTGCGTAGAATGGGCGATTTCTCAACCAGAACTCATTGAAAATCTGATACTTATTGCCACAAATGCCCAACATTCACCCTGGGGAATTGCTTTTAACGAATCCCAAAGAATGGCAATTGAAGTTGATCCAACTTGGGTAGAAAGCAATGCCCAGGCGGGACTCAGAGGAATGAGTGCGGCAAGGGCAACTGCATTGATTTCGTATCGAAATTACGAAACGTATGGTGTTACACAAGCACGGCGAGATGAACCTTTGGGGAAGTCACACAGAGCAGTAACTTACCAGCGATATCAAGGTGAAAAATTGGCACAACGATTCAATGCTTTTTCGTATTATGTACTCTCACAGGTGATGGACTCGCAGGATGTGGGGCGTGGTAGGGGAGGAGCAATCAAGGCACTATCTCAAATAAAATCAAGAACTTTGGTGATGGGAATTAAATCGGATGCTTTGTTTCCGATAAATGAACAGGCATTTTTGGCAAAACACATTCCAGATTCTACTTTCCAATCTTTGGATTCATTATATGGTCACGATGGATTTTTGATTGAAAGTCAGCTGATAACGAAGGCAATAAAATTATGGCAAAAATTCATCAGATTTGATGTAAATCCGATGTATAATTTCTTTAAAAAGTTGGAGGGGAAGAGTGAATTGGTGTAGGCTTTCGCCGCCTCAGACTCCGCCCATGCCAATCCTTAGGATTTTTGAGATAACGGCTTGAAAACCATACATATACAATAAAACTACTCAGCATTCCAATCGTTGCTCCACCCAATACGTCCACGGGAAAATGTTGGAATAAATAACAGCGAGAATAGCCTGCCAACCACGCTAAGGTTATGCAAGCATATCCCCAGTTTCTGTTTTTGGCAAATAGCATCAAGAGCGTAAAAATGGCAAATGCCGTGGTGGTATGTCCCGAGGGAAAACTTTGATGAATATTAATCGTTACGCCCTCAACAAAATGCCAATTTTGTTTTAAATCCTTGAAAAAAGCCATCGGACGAAGGGTATCAAAAAATAGTTTTAAAGAACTTGAAAGTAAGGTGCTTACTACTAATGAAGTACTGAAAATCAACGACTTATCGAATCTTACGAATAGAAAAATAATGATTGTTGCCCCCCAAAACCAACCTTCGCCCAATTGCGTAGCTCCGTAGAAAAACCAATCGCCAAAAGTTGAATTCATCGAATTGATAAACGTCATTTGCTCTAACTTCGTGGTTGTCAGCACAATTGCTAAAAGGAAAAGCCAAATTAGAACGTAAGGAATGAAAAAAGGTAAATTATTTTTAATTATTTGTTTCATTGTGCAAATTTCGGAACGGAATGTGTTTATTCAAAATAAATATTTTTGCCACCAAGACACTAAGTCGCAAAGATTTTATACTTTTACTTTGTGCCTTCGTGTCTTGGTAACTACTTATTTCTCTTAGAATTTATTAACTTGAAAAACCTTTACCTCCTTTTATTGTTTATTTCCTCCGCCACTTTCGCTCAAACAATTCAACCCGAAAGTAATGTTGCTGAGATGGAACTGAGTTTGAATAAAATTAATCTCGTTCACCGCTTTTTGCCTTCAATAAATGGCGAAGGTTTTACTGTTGCCGTCAAAGAAAACAGAATAGATTCTTTGGATATTGACTTCCGAGGAAGATTGATTAGGAGTAACTTAACATCGCCTTTACTTTCTAATCATGCCGCTGATATGGCCACGATTATGGCGGGTGGAGGTAATAATTCTGCCCTCCGTAAAGGCATTGCGTGGAAGGCGAAAGTTATCTCCATTTCCTTCTCAAACCTTCTGCCAGAGTCGGATGATTTCTACCGTAAAAATCAAATTCATCTCGAAAATCATTCGTATGGTACTGATATTCAGAACGTTTATAGCAACGTTGCCCTTGCTTATGATGCCTCAATAAATCGTTTAAATGATGTGTTACACGTTTTTTCATCGGGAAATTCTGGAAGTATTACTTCGATGGATGGCAATTTTAAAGGTATCAGCAATCACTCAAATCTTACAGGAAGTTTCAAACAAGCCAAGAATATTATCACGGTTGGGGCAGTGGATTCTGTCGGAAAAATTGAAGCTCGAAGCTCCCGTGGACCCACGTATGACGGGCGACTCAAACCCGAAGTTGTGGCTTTCGGGCAGGATGGTAGTTCTGGGGCGGCAGCTCTGGTTTCGGGTGTGGCTACTTTGTTGCAACAACAATACGCAAAAAGTCGCAACGGTGTTAAGCCGTCTTCACATTTGGTAAAGGCTTTGTTAATTAATAGTGCCGAAGATGTGGGGGCGAAAGGCATTGATTATCAGAGTGGTTACGGAAATGTCAATGCTTATTCAGCCATTCAAACGCATAATGCTGGACGTTTTTTTACGGCTGAATTGGCTAATTCTATTACCCAAACTTATAGTGTTTCGGTGCCTTCAAATGCCCGAAATCTTAAAATTACCATTGTTTGGAATGACCCGCCTGCAATCGAAAAAGCCTCAACTGCTTTAATAAATGACCTTGATTTATCCGTAGTTTCACCCAATGGTAACAGGTTTTTACCATGGGTCTTGAGCAGTTTTCCAAACGTCGATTCGCTCAAGAAACTGCCCACCAGACAACGTGACAGACTTAATAATGTGGAACAAATTACGATTGAAAATCCCGAAGCAGGCAAATATTTAATTACGGTTTTTGGTTTCAGAATTCCCAGAGGAACACAAGCCTTTTCAATGGTTTATGATTGGGAATTGGGCGATGAATTTCAATGGCAATTTCCACTTAGACAGGATAATATTATACCTAATGAAAATAATCTAATTCGTTGGAAATCAGCGTTTTCTGATACCAAAGGAATCTTGGAGTATTTGCCAAATGGAAGTCGTTCGTGGGTACGAGTGGCTGATTTAGACTTATCGAAAGGATTTTATAAATGGAAAGTCCCAAACTTGTTTTATTCACCTTCTCAATTACGAATGAGTGTTGCCAATAAAGCCTTTGTGAGTGATACTTTTAGTGTGTCAAAACCCTTAGAAATCAAGTTGGGATATAATTGTTCAGACTCCCTTTTATTGCTTTGGGATGCCCCCACTTTTGTCAACAAATACGTAATTTATCAATTAGGGAATCAATATTTTGAGCCTATTTTTCAGACAAATCGTTCATCTATTGTTATCAATAAAAAGAAATATTTAGGTAAGCATTTTGCGGCTGCTCCCATACTGGACAATGAAAAATTAGGGATAAGAAGTAATGTTTTAGCCATTGATAATCAAGGAGTTGAATGTTTTTTACGAACTTTTACGGTTGATAATCCTGATGATAAAAAGGCAAATATCAACGTGGAACTTTCAACATTGGTGGGGGTAAAATATATCATTTTTCAAAAACTTGAAGATAGTGAATTCAAGGATTTATATCAATTTATTCCTTTTGATAGTAAGTTTAAATATCAGTATCAAAATGGATTAGAACAGGGCGAAAATACGTATCGAATGAAGGTGATTTTTCAGAATAATTCCGAAGGCTTTTCCAATAGTGAAACGGTCTTCGTTTTTGGCGAAAATGGGTATTTAATTTATCCAAATCCCATTAGAAAATACGATGATTTAAAGTTCAAAATTAAAAACCCTACTGATGAAATATGGCAATTATACAACGGATTCGGGGCTTTGGTTTTAGAAAAAGAATTGAAAAATGTTGAAGATTCAGAAAATATAAATTTACCCTCTGGAATGTATTTTTATCGTATTTTGAGTGGAAAGAAAACGGTGGTTTCTGGGAAATTGGTTGTGGAGTGATTAGACCATTGATGAGCCCGCAACGGAGTTGGGATTTTACGGATTTTACGGATCTTTTAGATTTTATCTCCAAATATTTAATCAAAGTTCATTATCTCTTAAACGTATATTTTTGATATAATTATGATATTAACCATAAAATAAAATCCGTGTAAATCCGTAAAATCCCAACTCCGTTGCGGGCTCATCAGTGGTCTAATCAGTTAACTCCCAAACCCGCTAAACTCTTCTTCGCTGCCTCATAATTTGGTTGCAGAGCCAAGGTCTTTTTGAAGTCTGAAATTGCTCCTGATTTATCTCCCAAAGTTTGCTTAGACAACCCTCGGTTATACCAATGAACTGCGTCCGTACTGCCCTCTTTGTCAATCACTTGGTTGAAATTCTCTAAGGCTTTTGTGGCATTTCCAGTGGCTAAATATGCCGTTGCCAAAAAGCCTCTCGCTTGGGTTTGTTTTTCGTTTTTCATGGTTAAAGATTTCTCGAAATCGGGCAATGCTTTGGCTGGTTGATTAAGGTTGAAATAAGCAATTCCACGGTTCATATATGTTTCACCCGTACTGGCTCCACGTTTGATGGCTTCCGAGAAAAATCCAATCGCTTTTTGAGTATCGCCTTTGATACCGTAAGCCGTCCCTAAGTTCTCCCAAGGTCCAGAATCATCTTTGTAACCTAATTCAATGGCTTTTAAATTGGCAGCAATGGATTCATCTAACTTGCCTTCTTTTTCACCTACATACTTTCCATAAGTATAATAAGCACGGTAATCATTGGGGTAAAGTTTAATGATTTGCCCAAATAATGTACCCGTATTTTGCCAAGTTTCAACTTGCTTTTTGGTCTGAAATAAACAAAATCCAGCAAACGAAAACGCACCCACCCAAACTACTTGTTTTAGGCTTTGATTTCGTTCTGCCAATTTGTCCAAAAGCATTGCTAAAACGAAAAATAATCCGATGTATGGAATGTAGGTATAACGGTCTGCCATGATTGCCGCACCCACAGAAATAAATTGCAAAACTAAAGCAACCGTGACTGCAAAAAATCCAATCCCGAAGAGAAATAATTTTGTTCTTCGAGCCGATAAAATGGTCAGTGCAACGACTATTAAGGCAAAAACTACCCCAAATGAATAGAATTTTACATTAGCACCCGTGGCTTCGTAAGGATAAAACGTACAAAGATTTAAGGGTAAAAATAAATGATAAAAATACATCATAAAACCATATCCAGCGTATTGAATTCTGTCTAACATTGTAAAGACCTTCATGCTTAAAGCAGAGCGTTGTTCACCAATAATGTGAATCATTCCATGAAAATCTCCGCCACTTTGAACATTGGTCGCAATCAAACCGAAGAGTAACGAAAAAGCCAAGAAAGGCACCTTTTCAAGAATTACTTTCGAGTCAATTTTACGGTCACGCCAATAATCAAACAGCAAGAAAACGACGGGTAAAACAACCGCTTGGGCTTTTGATAAACACGACAATATGAATAATAATAGACTGATTATTAAGTATTTACGCTGTTTTTCTGAATCTAAATAATACAAATATGAAATACATCCTGCAATAAAAAAGAAACCGTACAGAACGTCTTTTCGCTCTGAAATCCAAGTAACTGACTCAACCCGCATCGGGTGAATGGCGAATAATAAAGCGGTGAAAAACGAAGGCATCAATCGGCGTTTTGTCAAGAGCATAATCAACCAAAAAACCATGAGTGTATTGAATAAATGCAGGAAGAAATTAGTTAAAATAAACGCCTTTGGATTCTCTGGACTTGACGTGGCAGAATTTATCATTAAAGAAACTATCGTTAACGGGTGATAATTCAAGGCCACATGACTTTTAAATGCTTCTCCATAATGACTTTTGGGTTGCGTTACGAGGTAGTTATTTTCTATATAAACATGGTCGTCCCAATCCACAAATTGATTGTCGAATCCATCCGAAAAAGCAACAAACAGCGTAATAATTAAAACTCCGATAGCGAGCCATTTCCCATAGCTGGACGTTGATTTTGGATAACTGATTTTGTTTTCAATTGTCTGATTAACAGATGGTTGTGGGGAATTTGGTTTCTTTTGGTATTTGTTATTTTTAGCCATGAGTTAGGAGAATTTCAAATTTTAGACTTTGGATTGCAGATTTTTACACAAATTATTATTCAACAATCATTCCAAAAATATATTAAATTTTGAAATATATCTTAATATTAAACACCTCAATTATATCAGATATTTGAACCAAATATTCTTTATAATTAAAAATGGCAACCAAGAATTCTTAGTTGCCACTTTCTTAAAATCTGATGAATTTATGTGTTTATAGTTTTGGAAATTTCATTTTATAATCCACATCCACTTTGCCTTTTGTGATTTTTGCCAACTTATTTTTCAACATTCGTTTTTTAACGGGGTTGAGATGGTCCGTAAAAAGTATTCCGTCCACATGATCATATTCGTGTTGAATGATTCGGGCAGCGAGTCCTTCGTACTCTTCGGTAAACTCATTCCAATTTTCATCAAAATACTTAATCGTCAGATATTCAGGACGATAGATGTCCTCACGCACGTCAGGAATGGATAAACAACCTTCTTCAAAGCCCCAATCGTCTCCGTCTTCTTCCAAGATTTCAGCGTTGATAAAAACCTTTTTGAAGTCAATTAACGACGGGTCTTTGTCACGCTCTTTCATGTCTTCGCCTTCATTAAAGGGACGCCCATCCACAACAAACATTCTTAAATTTAGTCCAATCTGAGGTGCTGCCAAGCCTACGCCTTTGGCATTATACATCGTCTCGAACATATCTTCCGAGAGTTTTTTTACATCGTAAGATTTGTCAATATCAATGGTAACTTTTCTTAAAACGGGGTCTCCGTAGGCAACTATTGGGTAAATCATTGTTTAGTTATCTGTTATTAGTAATTAGTTATTAGTTGAATTCTACACAAAATCATCTTCAAATAACCGATTCTTATGCAAAATTAATGAAAAAAATTGAAAATATGGGCTAATAACCCTTAACTAATAACCATTACTCAATCACTAAACTATTGCTTGACGAACTCTCACCAATTTCTCCAAAAGCCTTTCCAATTGGTCAAGAGGCAACATATTTGCTCCGTCCGACTTGGCAATTGATGGATTTGGATGCGTTTCGATGAACAAACCCTCTGCCCCAACGGCAATCGCTGCTTTTGCAATCGTTTCAATCATTTGAGGATTTCCACCCGTTACGCCCGTGCTTTGGTTGGGGCGTTGTAGCGAGTGCGTGCAGTCCATCACAACGGGAACGCCATGAGCTTGCATTTCGGGAATGTTTCTGTAGTCAACCACCAAATCTCCGTAACCAAACGAGTTTCCTCGGTCGGTCAGAAATACTTGTGCCGATGGGTTTTCATGCAAGACTTTTTCAACGGCAAATTTCATCGAAACGCCCGACATAAATTGTCCTTTTTTGATATTTACGGCTTTGCCAGTTACTGCCGCTGCCGCCAATAAATCCGTCTGACGACACAGAAAGGCAGGAATTTGCAAAACATCAACGTATTTTGCGGCCATTGCGGCTTCTTGCGATTCGTGAATATCCGTAACCGTTGGAAGGTCGTAATATTCGCCAACTTCCTTCAAAATTTCTAAAGCAGTGATGTCTCCGATACCCGTAAAAGAGTCTAATTTAGTACGATTAGCTTTGCGGTATGAGCCTTTGAAAATGAAGGGAATCCCGAATTGGTCGGTAATACCTTTAATTTTTTCAGCAATTTCAAAAGCCAAATCACGGTTTTCAATCGCACAACTTCCTGCCATGAGGAAGAAATTATTTTTGTCTGTGTTTTTTAGTTTTGGGATATTCATATTTTAATTAATGACAGATAGCGTCTAAATCACAGAATCCTGTTCTTGATTCATTTGATATATAATTTTTGACTTTTTTCTCAGATTCTGACTCGGAAGTTTTAGGAGGTTTGCCCACTGTTTTATAAAGTGCCGTTGATGAAAAGAGTATCCTTCTATATTTTATTTCAAAAGAAATTTTTGAAGCACGTAGTATCGTTTTTAATATAAATTCGCAAAATATTTTTCCTGCTTCCCATTGGTCTGTACAATTATGTCTATTTCCTGATTTAAGATTGCAAAGGAAAACGAATAGTTTATCTTCTTTGAAATAAAAGATGACATAATCGCACATCGCCTTAACCCCTTCTACATTGTTAAGGAATGGTAAAATGTCATCTATTTTTTTTACGGGTTCATCAAACTTATAAACCAAGGCTTGTTCACTTTTTTGGATAATTCCTTTATTGCACTTAGCACCTTTGTTCTTTTCTTTCAGCGTAAAAGTATTGCCCGCAATATTTTCTTTATATCCAGAGAAAATAATTTCATCGATATGCTGTAAAATATGTTTTGAATTCATGGTTAGTCAAATAGTGTAAAATAAATTTCTTCGGCAGCATTATTCAAATTATTAATTTCTTCATTGATTGTATCTACTTCAAAACCTGTTTCTGTTACATCAATAGACACATTTTTATTTTTATGAAAAAGATAAGCCCCAACTCTTTGGTGGTCAATAAGTTGAACTGGTTCGTAACCATACTTAATAGCTAAATTGTTTGCCTGTTCACTTCCCACTTTTAACATAATGAGATTATTGATTTCACGAATAATGTAATCACTATGTGTGCTAATCATCACTTTAAAACCGTGATTTACAAATTCACCAATTAACCGAGCAATTTTTCTTTGATTATCAGGATGAAGGTTTAACTCTGGTTCATCTATAATTATAAAATCTCCTTTTTTTGCCAAATGTCGGAAGTAAAAAACTAAATTAGAGAGAGATTTAACAATTGAAGCTGTCAAGTGAATTTCAAGATTCTTAACTTTTGATCCAAATGGATTAAATTGCACTGACCCTTCTTTTGAAATTTTAATTTTTCCTTTTAATAAATCTTCTTCAATTTTATCTGCCAAAAATGCGTATTCACTTTTATTTTTTTGCAATTCAAAAACATCTTCAGCTATTTCCAAACTATCTCTTATTGGTAAAGGATAACGTTGGGCTTTACTAAAAATATCATCTAATTTTCTTTTATCCTTAAATTCTAATAATGTATCAACCATTAGATTTCGTTTAAAAGATAGTTGACGGCTAAAAATATTGATAGCCGCTCTTTCAGCTGGTGCAATAAAGACTTTATTGAAAATTGACTTACAAATTATTTGGGAAATTATTTCTTCTAACATTGATTTAATGAAAGCATCATTTTTTTCAACATTTGGCTCTTTGCTTCCTTCTTCTACCAAAAAAATGTTCAAATATTCATCATCTACTTTCTTAGTAAAATGAATACTTATTTTCCCAGAAGTAAAAACTCTAATTATTGGAAGTTGGAATAAATTTGAAAGGGCTTTATTTTCTTCAATATGTAGAGTAATATCACTTTTCTCAAACAAAGAATTGTCAGCGTCAAAAATATTACTTAATTCATTTTTAATCAATATTTGATTTTGTGTCTCAATTTGAGGTTTTATATTTTTAAATAAATCTAATAAATTTAATGAATAACTACCATATTCTTTCAGTGAACTAATCCATTGTTCAGAATCGGAAATATTGTATGCAATGCCACCATTAAAAGAGTCAAGTTGATTAAATTTATAAAGACCATATACGGAATAAGCAGCATACGTTTTTCCTGTATTATTAGGGCCTGTCAGAACTATTAAATCCTTCGATAAATCTATCTCAGCGTATTTTAACAGTCCGACATTGTTAAATTCTATTTTCATGGAATATATTTCAAATGATGAATTTTTGCAATTTAAATAAAATTAACCTCCGTACTCAATAAAATACCAAATTTCTCCAACACAGAAGCCTGTACTTTTGCTGATAATTCCTTGATTTGTTCGCCAGTTCCTCCGCCATAATTGACTAAAACCAAGGCTTGGCGAGCGTGAACGCCTATTTGTCCGTCTCTAAATCCTTTCCAACCTGCCTGTTCGATGAGCCAACCTGCGGGAACTTTGACGATTGTTTCATTAATTGGATAACTTGGAATATTGTCAAATTGTGCTTTCAAATTCTCGTATTGCACCTTCGGAATCTCTGGATTTTTGAAGAAACTTCCTGAATTTCCAATTTCGGCTGGGTTGGGCAATTTGCTTTTTCTGATACTGATAACGGCATCACTCACGGCTTTGATAGTTAATGATTTAACGTTCATTTCTTCCAACGTTTTCTGAATATCGCCATAAGCAACTTTATAAACGGGTACTTTATTTAATTTGAAAGTTACCGAAGTGATAACATATTTTCCTTTAAATTGATGCTTGAAAACGCTTTCACGATAGCCAAAATGACAATCTGATAATTTGAAAGTCTCAATTTCAAAGGTTTCCAGATTTAACGCCTGTAATTCCTCAAAGATATCTTTTATTTCAACGCCATACGCCCCAATATTTTGCATGGGTGCCGCTCCAACCGTTCCTGGAATGAGCGAAAGGTTTTCCATGCCAGCGAATTGATTTTCAACACAATACATCACTAAATCGTGCCAAACTTCGCCTGCACCCGCTTGTATGTGTGTGTGAACATCATCTTCAAAAACTTTATGAATACCTTTCAGATTAATTTTTATGACTAATCCATCGTAGTTTTTTGTCAATAAAATATTACTTCCTCCACCCAAAAATAGTTTATCAATCGACTGATAATCAGGATTTTGAAGAATAGTTCTAAGTTCTTCTACGGAATTAATTTCTACGAAAAAACGAGCCGTAGCTTCTAATCCGAATGTATTATAGGGTTTTAGGGAAACGTTTTGTTTTATGGTCATATTTTTTATTTGTGAATTAGTGAATTGTGATTTTTGGACGAAAATAATCACTAAATCACAACTCAAAAATCACTAAATTCATAATTGCAAAGTTACAATTAGCAAAGGGTATTTCAAGTATTTAACAAAAATTGTATCTTTGATGAATAGTTATTAGTTATTGGTAAATTGTTACTTGTAAGTCAAATGAAGCCAATAACCATTAACTGATAACCAATAACTAAATATATGTTATGAAAAAATATAATCCTTTCATTTTACTGATTTTATGGCTTTTTGCCAGTGCTTGTGTCTCAACAACTGTCATAAAAGGCGATGGAAATGGTTCGAATACAACGACTACTTCGGGTGGTTCGACTACCTCGCAATCTCCCTCAAAAAAGAACGAAAAGGTTTACGAAGAAGACCTGTCAATCTATCGTCCGAAGTTTAAATTAGCTAATGAATCAAATACGCAATCCTATGATTCACAGACAATTCAGCCTTCAAAACCTGCTAATTCAGATGCTCCGCTTCATGTGAATAAGAAGTTGGATGCTATTCTTGATACGATTGCGATGCGGAATAAAAGTGTGAAATTTACCAATGGATTTCGTATTCAAATCTACGTGGGAAACGACCGTAAAGCCGCTGACGATGCCAAGATTTATACGTATCAAAAATACCCAGAAATTTTCCCTTATTTGAGTTATCAGCAACCAATTTATAAAGTGAAAATTGGTGATTTCTTGAATAGAATGGATGCCGAAAGATATTATTCAGATATTAAAGATTTATACCCTTCCGCCATGATTTTACCCGATAGGGTGGAGATTAAAAAGGGGATTATGGTTAAGTAGAATGAATATTATTTCAGTGAGATTTTCAGTCGCTTGCCTTTGATGAGTGACTAAAAACCAAGACAATCAATCTTAAACCCAATGCTCAAAAAAACCTATATCCCACTATTATTTCTAATTCTTCTTTTCAACCAAAAAGCATTCTCCCAAGCAAAATTTGCCTCAAGAATTGACTCCTTAATTAAGGTAACTACTAAGCGTTTTTTCAATGGAATTATCTTAGTTTCTGAAAAGGATAAAATCACTTATTCAAAAGTAAAAGGTTTTTCTAATTTGGAGAACAAAACCCCATTAGTCATTGATAATCAATTTGTTATAGGTTCAATCAGCAAACAAATGACGGCAGTTGTGGTACTTCGAGAAGTTGATAAAGGGCGTATTGACCTTCATGTTCCTGTGAAAAAGTATCTGCCAAATATGCCTCAAACTTGGTTAGATTCTATTACGGTTCATCAATTATTAAATCATACTTCGGGCGTTATGGATTGGGATAAACCCTTGAAATTTAAGCCTTCAGCTGATTTCTCTTATTCCAATATTGGCTATGAATTATTGGCTAAAATTGCGGAGAATGTTACCAAGAAATCTTACGCTACGCTTACGAATGAAATATTCAAAATTTGTAAGATGAAACATTCGATGAGTCCAAAATTGAATCAGCATAAATCGTTGGTGAAAAGTTATACAGAAGATTCTACGGGTAAAATAAAGGTAGTTGAAAACTTGTTTAAAGACCTCGGAATACCATCAGGAGGCATGATTTCCACGGCTGGAGATTTACTTTTATGGAACAAAAATCTGCACGGAGGGAAATTATTGAGCAAGAAAAACTACGATATGATGACGACTGCCTCTTCCCATAGAAATCATTTTATTTTTGGAGAGGTCGATTATGGTTATGGTTTACAAATTGACCATAAGGGAAAAACCTTAGAAATTGGTCATAGTGGCTATGCAACGGGTTTTGCTTCTATGAATTTCTATTATCCAGCAACCAAAACGAGCCTTATCATCTTAGAAAATATTGCTTGGGATGCTGATAATTTTAAAGATACTTTCAAGCATCATGTGGATATTCGGACGATTGTTGGGGGAGGGAAATGAGAGTAGTTTTTTTAGATAAAAACCGTATTTTTGTAATTGAAAAGTAATACTGATTAAAAAGAGAAAATATGTTCCTCAAATTAACAAAATTCCCTTACATTGCCTCGCTCGAAATTGAGCAAGTGAAATGTTTTAAGGAAAAACAAATCTTGAAATTTACCGATGAAAACAACCGATTACACCGTTGGACTGTTTTATTGGGAGATAATGGGACGGGGAAAACTACGATTTTGAAAAGTATTTTGATGGCGAGTCAAAGAGTTTACAGAAATAATGAAAAATCCTTTATTGAGTTATTGAGTGTAACCGATTCATCGAGTATTATTTTAAATTATGAAAGTACCGAAAAACATCGTTCAGAATATTTGATATTTCCTAATAAAAACGATTCTTCTTACAAGTTCGACCATTTGAAACAAAAGTTAATGGATTTGGAACTTGAAGCAGAAAATGTTTTGGATATACTTTTTGAACAAAACATTAATTTTTTTGGATATAGTGCCAACCGTATAGGCGATAAAGGAACTCCTTTTTTTGAAGAAAATATAAAAGACAAAGGTAATCTCATTGAAGAAGATGCTAAGTTAATTGACGTTGAAAGGTATTTTTTGGATGCTGACCATTTTGCCAAAACTAAGAAAAATGCAAAATCTGAATCTGAATTGTTAATTTTAAAACAAATGCTTTTGAGTATCTTGCCCGAGGTGGATGATTTACGAATTTCTACGCAAGGAAGAAGCACTCGCTTAGAGTTTCTAACGCCGTATGGTTGGGTAAAATTCAGTGATATGAGTTTGGGCTATCGTACCATCACGGCTTGGATGGTGGACTTGGCGGTGAAAATGTTTTTGACAGCTCCACGAAGTAAAAATCCTTTGGAACAACCCGCCGTAGTGTTCGTGGATGAAATTGACCTACATATGCACCCACAATGGCAACAAAAAATTATTCATTATCTGACTGAAAAATTCCCCAAAACCCAGTTTATTGTTACTGCCCACAGTCCGCTTATCGTACAGTCGGCTACGGATGCGAATGTGATTGTTTTGAAAAGAAAAGGCAATCAAGTGGTTGTAGAAAACGACCCCATTTCTGTCAAAAATTGGCGAATTGACCAAATTCTTTCCAGTGATTTATTTGAAATTAGTACACGAAATACTGATGTCAGCAAAGATTTGGCTCGTAGAAAAATACTATTACGAAAAGAAAAATTGACTACTGTTGAGAAAAAGGAATTAGCCAAACTCGAAAAGGAAGTTTCATCATTGCCAAGTGCCGAAAGCCCCGACATGATTAAAGCAATGGAAATTATTAGACAAGCCGCAAGCAATTTGAAGAAATGATAGCAATAACCAAAGGTAATTCACCTACAATTTTGACAGAAAAAGGCTTGGAATTGACTGATAATCTGAAACTTGCATTTGAAAATGGAGTACGAAAGTTTAAATTTGATTCGGCAGTATATGGAGGTAAAACCGTCAAAAATGCTTTGATTAAAATTCAACACAATAAATGCTGTTTTTGCGAATCAAGTCTTCATGCCCAACACGGAGACGTAGAGCATTTCAGACCCAAAGGCGGATGGATGCAGGAGGAAAAAGACAAATTGAGTGAGGTGGGATATTACTGGTTAGCATACGATTGGGATAATCTATTTTTAGCTTGTCAGAAATGTAATCAGACTTTCAAGAAAAACTTCTTTCCTATCGAAAACTCCATTGAAAGAGCCTTAAATCATACGCACGATATTACAAAAGAACTGCATTTAATTATCAATCCTTCGATAGATAATCCGCAAGAACATCTTTTGTTTAAAAAGGAAATTATCACTTCCAAAACACCCAAAGGCAAGGAAACCATCAAACGAACTGCTATTGACCAAGAATCTTTTGAGGAAGATAGGAGAACTTATTATCAAGCCATTGATTCGCTGATTACGTGCTTGAAGCTTTTTAATGAAAATCAAATTTCATCACCCAATGGTCAAACAATTCTTGCCAGTATTGTAGGTTTAGTACATCCCCAAAAGCCTTATTACGCAATGCTGAGGGATAATTTTCAGAAAGAATTATTAAAATTTGGAGTAGCTGTTTAATATCTCAAAAACAATAAAATATTTGGAAAATTTCCAGATATTTCCAAATATAAAGTTTAGAAAGTCTTGATTAATAAATTTGCAACTATCTAATAATCAAATAGTTAAAAATTAACAAACTAATTCAATAATTTCCAGATATTTCCAGATAAATCAAATTTTTGAAAATTAACCAAACAATCTTACCCCCAAAATAACAAATCAATTCAAAATGCAAAAAATTAAAGTAGGTGTCGTTGGCACAGGATTTATTGGACCTGCCCATATTGAGGCACTTCGTCGTCTTCCAAATATTGAGGTAACTGCCCTTTGCGAAGTAACGCTTGAATTAGCAACCGCCAAAGCCGCTCAATTGGGCATCGAACGTGCGTGTACGTTTGAGCAATTATTGGCGATGGAAGACATCGTTTGTGTGCATATTTGTACGCCCAACTTCCTGCATTATTCACAGTCAAAGGCAGCTCTATTGGCTGGAAAGCACGTTGTTTGCGAAAAACCATTGGCAAAAGATTTGCACGAAGCCGAGGAATTAGTACAGATTGCCAAAGAAACGGGTTTAGTCAATGCGGTTCACTTCAACCTAAGATATTACCCATTGGTTCGTCAGATGAAAACCATGCGTGAGAAAGGTGATTTGGGGGATGTTTACTCAATTATTGGCTCATATTTGCAAGATTGGCTTTTTTACAACACCGATTACAACTGGCGTTTAGAACCAGATAAATCAGGAGATTCTCGTGCCATTGCGGATATTGGCTCGCACTTAATGGACGTTATCGAATACATCACAGGTTTGAAAACAGTGGAAGTAATGGCTGATTTCAACACTATTCACAAGACTCGTAAAAAGCCTTTGAAGCCCATTGCAACCTATTCTGGAGAAGTATTTGGTCCAGAAGATTATGCTGATGTGCCTATCAATACGGAAGATACCGCTAACGTTTTATTGCGTTTCGATAATGGAAATAAAGGTTTAGTAACGGTTTCACAGGTTTCTGCTGGACGTAAAAATCAGTTAAAATTAGAGATTTCGGGTTCAAATAAAACCTTTGCTTTCAACTCAGAAGCACCTAACGAAATTTGGATTGGAAACCGTGATGGCTACAATCAATCATTAATGCGTGACCCTTCGTTGGCATACCCAGAAGCGAGTGCATTGATGTCATTCCCAGGCGGACACAACGAAGGTTTTCCAGATACTTCAAAGCAATTATTCAAAGAAGTTTATGCAGCGGTAGCAGAAGGAAAAATGCCAGAAAACGCTCCATTCCCAACTTTTGCGGATGGATACCGTGAATTATTGATTTGTGAAAGGATTTTGGAAAGTCATAGAAGTCAGGGCTGGGTTAAGGTTTAGATTTTAGAATTCCTTAATGTTACCATGAATGACAAACGGATTGATTATATTTGTTTGTCATTCAATTTTTATAGAGACCAATGAAAATCAAAAGCATACAACTTAAAAATTTTAAACGATTTACGGATTTATCCATTGATGGCATTCCTGAACATAGCAAATTAGTGTTGTTAATTGGGGCAAATGGATCTGGAAAATCATCATTGTTTGATGTTTTTAGTTACTTTCAAACTCAAAAAACTAAACCTGCACCTAATATTGAGGTGGTTGAATATTATCAGAAAGGGAATACTATGTCGGAATTTTCTATTGATACGACTAATGGTAATATTCATAGTATTATAAGTATTATAGGTTTTCAAATTGTTGCTGAAAACTTGGAAACTCTACGTTTTTTTGGTAGAAGTAGCATCCGTATTGTTCCAACATTAGGGAACAAAGGCAATCCTTATGAAATAGAACAAGATACAGACCGCCCAGAAAAGTTCATTGATAATGACATTCGTTTTGTAAATGACGTTTATGCTTATATCAAGCAAATTGATGATGCTATGCGTGAGCCAGTTTTTAGTGGCAGAAAAGCGGATACATTACAAATTTTCCACAGTTTTATTGACCCTCTGAACCAATCTCTTTCTCGAATTTTTGGAAACGATAAACTTGCTATTCAGATTGTAGAGTTTGCCAGTTCTACCCCAGAAGTTGCTGCGAAACTTATTTTCAAAAAAGGAGAATTTAAAATTAACTACGATTTATTAAGTCACGGAGAAAAACAAGTTATCGTTCTTTTGTTAAATTTTATCGTCCGTAAAAAACAATACGAAGACGCCATCATTTATATTGACGAAATGGATTGTCATTTGAATACGGCTTTGCAGGAAACTTTATTAAAAGAAATTGTTGAAAAATGGATTCCTGATTCTTCACAATTATGGACAGCTTCTCATGCTTTGGGATTCATTGATTATGCCCGTAAAACAGATGATGCTGTTATTTTAGACTTTGATTCATTAAATTTTGATATTCCTCAGATCATTACGCCCCAGTCAAAAGAGGTACTTGATGTTTATGATATTGCCATTCCAAAAAGCATTTTGTCTCAGTTATTTAGTGATAAAAGAATCGTTTTTTGTGAAAATAAAAATGATGAATATTATAATTTAATGGGTTTAGAAAAAACGCTTTTTGTTGGTGTAAAAGATTCGAGAGACGTTTTCTTGAATGCTAAAAATGATAAAACAAAGTTTACTTTACGAGATAGGGACTTTATTTCAGATAAAGAAGTTGCGAGGATGCAAGAAAAATTTCCAAATCATAGAATTTTGAAGTATTATGATTTTGAGAATTATCTCTATCATCCTGATAATATTAATGAAATAAATCCTCCAAATTTTGACAAATTAGTTTATCAAGCTAACATTCTAAATCAGAAAAAAGAAAAGCTTCCATATATCTTAACAAAAGTGGAGTCGGCAAGAAAGACTTACGAAGAGTTTAAAACAGATATTATTCAGGATGAGTCTCCAAAGAGCATCGTAGATGATTTCGTGAGTGACGACTTTGAACGATTTTATAAATTTTTCGATATGAAAGACCAATTTAACCGTTCATATCTTGCTCAATTTAATCTGACAATAAAAGAATTATCCAGTACCGCTTGGTTTAAGACACAAATAGAAAAAATCTTACAATAAACACATGAAAACAATCAAAGGTCCCGCTATATTTTTAGCCCAATTTTTAGATGACAAAGAACCTTTTAATACCTTAGATTCCATTACGGATTGGGTTGCTGGTTTAGGATATAAAGGTATTCAAATCCCAACTTGGGACCCACGTGCCATTGACCTTGAAAAAGCAGCTACTTCTAAAACCTACTGTGATGAACTTACAGGAAAATTAGCTGGTAAAGGGCTACAAATCACGGAATTATCAACGCACTTGCAAGGACAATTAGTGGCCGTAAATCCTGCTTACGATGCTGGATTTGATGGTTTTGCTCCTGATTCAGTCAAAGGAAATCCAAAAGCTCGTACCGAATGGGCAGTTCAACAATTGAAGTGGGCGGCACAGGCTTCTCAGAATCTTGGCTTGAAATCGCACGCTACTTTTTCGGGTTCATTGCTTTGGCACACGATGTATCCTTGGCCTCAACGTCCACAAGGTTTAGTGGATATGGGTTTCACGGAATTAGCCAATCGTTGGATGCCAATTTTGAATCATTTTGATGAATGTGGCGTCGATGTTTGCTACGAAATTCACCCTGGCGAAGACTTGCACGATGGCGAAACGTATGAGATGTTTTTGGAGAAAGTAAACAATCATTCACGGGCTTGTTTATTATACGATCCATCGCATTTTGTTTTGCAATGCCTTGATTATCTGCAATATATAGATTTTTATCACGAAAGAATTAGAGCTTTCCATGTAAAAGATGCTGAGTTTAATCCAACTGGAAAACAAGGAGTTTATGGTGGTTATCAGTCGTGGGTAAATCGTGCGGGGCGTTTCCGTTCTTTGGGCGATGGTCAAGTTGATTTTGCCTCAATTTTCTCTAAATTAACGCAATATGGTTTCGATGGTTGGGCGGTTTTAGAATGGGAATGTGCTTTAAAAGACCCCGTTCAAGGAGCGGAAGAAGGAGCACCATTTATCGAATCTCATATCATTCAGGCAACGTCAAAAGTATTTGATGATTTTGCTGGTGGTGGTGCTGATATTGAATTGAATAAGCGGATTTTAGGGCTATAATCTTAAATTTTAATTTTCTACCTCAATCCATCTTTTTATCATCAAAAAGACTGGATTGAGGTTTTTTATTGACATAGTTCCGTAAGAAATTTCTTACCTTATAATATTTTTTTGTGAACATCTCTCTATTTGCTACCTTTGGACTAATTAAATCTGTACAGATTTAATTCCAATCCAATTCTCAAAATACTCACGACATCATTATTCTTGCTTCTAATTAATTATCAATCAGTTACCCGTATTTTAACAATACCATAATCATTATTAACCATTATGAAAAATTTTATCAAAGATAGAATCATCACATTTTTCCAATCATTTATTAATAGTTTTAAAAAAAAAGTAATTCTATTTTTTTTTATAGCATTCTGGGTAGTTCCGCAATTAACATCGGCTCAGAACAACTTTTGGCAAGATGTTAATAGTGAACCCGCTACGCTCACTACAAGATTAATCACACCTCAAAAATATCGGGTGGTTAAATTAGATATTTCCAGTTTAAAGGGAGTCCTCCAACGAAGCCCAATGGAATTTACCACGGTGGCTCAGAATTCCAACTTGACCCTTGAATTACCGATGCCAAACGGTAAAATGCAAACCTTTGCCGTCGTTGAGTCGCCAATAATTGAACCTGAACTTGCCAATAAATTTCCTGAAATAAAAACTTATTCTGGTTATAACATTGATAATACTGCGATTACTGTTCGCTTTGACGTTACTCCTGCGGGCTTTCATGCGATGGTGCTTGCTCCTGATGAAACCTATTTCATTGACCCATATAGTCAAGGAAATACTGATTTTTACATCAGTTATTTCAAAAAAGATTTTCTGACCACTAAAAATTTTATATGTGGCGTAAAAACAGACGGAATCTCTACGGGTGACTTTACGCAAATATCAAATGAGAAAAATACGCCCAAACCCATTGACATTCCTCCGATGATAAATCTTCAAATTGGGGATAAAAAATTGAGAACCTACCGTCTGGCATTGGCAGCTACGGGAGAATATACCGCTTTTCACGGAGGAACAGTTGCTTTAGCTTTAGCCGCCCAAGTTACTACTATGAATAGAATAAATGGCGTGTATATAAAGGATTTCTCAGTACGAATGAATATTATCGCTAATAATAATAATCTTATTTATACTAACTCCGCTACCGACCCTTACACAAATAATGATGGAGGCACTATGCTTGGGGAAAATCAAAGCAATATAAATACTATTATAGGAGCGGCAAATTATGATATAGGTCATGTATTTAGTACGGGCGGCGGCGGAGTTGCTTATCTGGGTTGTGTTTGTCGTAGTTTTAAGGCAGGGGGAGTAACTGGCTCAAGCGTTCCCATTGGAGATGCTTTTGATATTGATTACGTTGCTCATGAAATAGGGCATCAGTTTGGGGGAAATCATACCTTTAACAATAGCTGTAGTAGCAATAGAAATAACACAACGGCTTGGGAACCAGGCAGTGGCTCAACCATTATGGCGTATGCAGGCATTTGTTCACCCAACGTTCAGTCCAATAGTGATGCTTTTTTTCACGGGGGAAGTTTAGTGGAAATGTATAGTTTTATTACGGGTTCGGGTAATACTTGTGCTGCTGTAACAACGCCCGTAAATGCGGCTCCCATTATTTCAACCCATACCCCCAATCAAACCATTCCGAAGGGAACACCATTTTCTCTGACTGCCACAGCTACCGATACCGATGGTAATTCATCGCTAACGTATTGCTGGGAACAAATGGATAAGGAAATAAGTACGCAAGCTCCAGTAGGCACATCTACTGGCGGACCTAATTTTAGAAGTTTAAATCCTTCACAAAGCGGTACGAGATACTTTCCAAAATTGAGTGATTTAGCAACGAATGCAGTTACTACTTGGGAAGTCTTGCCAACGGTAGCACGTACTTTAAATTTCAGATTGGTGGTTAGAGATAATTCTACGGTGGCAGGTTTTAACGACCGAGCCGATGTAGCTATTACCGTAGATGGTAATTCTGGTCCTTTGGCGATTACCTTACCAACTGCCACAGGAATCTCTTGGCGAGCTTTGAGTTCACAGACCGTAACTTGGGATGTGGCAAATACGACGGCTGCTCCTGTAAGTTGTGCCAATGTAGATATTTTACTTTCTACCGATGGTGGATTAACCTACCCGACTATACTGGCATCAGGTGTTCCTAATTCGGGGACAGCTTCTATTACAGTTCCAAATACACTCACTACTACAGCACGTATTATGGTGAGAGGCACTGGGAAAATATTTTTTGATATTTCTAATAATAATTTTACCATTGTTTGTGGGGCTGTGGCAAGTAGTGATTCTCCGAAATGCACGGGTAGTACCTTAAATTTAACCTCAAGTGGTGGTGTGTCCTATTTATGGTCGGGGCCGGGTACTTATACCTCAACCCTCCAAAATCCAAGTATCAGTAACATAACCAGTGCTGTTGCGGGTACTTATACGGTAAAAATTACGAATGGTACTTGTACGGCAAGTGCTACAACGGTAGTGGCTACCAATACGGTACTTGGCCAGCCCTTAGATTTTACGGTTTTATCTGCAACGGTATGTCAGGGAGCTAATAACGTTGTTTATACCATTCCTGCGGTGGCAGGAGCTATTTCTTATACGTGGGCGTATTCAGGAACTGGAGTCACCATCATAGGAACAAGTAACGCTGTAACGGTAAGTTTCTCTGGAACATCCACATCGGGTAATTTGAGTGTTACGGCTAATAACAATTGTGGAAGTAGCGTAGCTCGTATCTTAGGGATTAGTGTTAATGCGATTCCTGCCCAACCATCCTCTTTTACCACTTCTTCATCAACGATATGTCAGGGAGCAAATAATGTTGTTTATACGATTCCTGCGGTGGCAGGAGCTACTTCTTATACGTGGGCGTATTCTGAAACGGGAGCCACCATCACAGGATCAAGTAATAGTATAACGGTGAATTTTTCTGGAACGGCAATCTCTGGAAACCTCAGTGTTATCGCAAATAATACTTGTGGTAGTAGTGTAGCTCGGACTTTATCAATTACGGTTAATACAATTCCTTCCCAACCATCCCCTTTTACAACTTCTTCTTTGGCGGTATGTCAGGGAAATAGTAACGTAGCTTACGCTGTGCCTGCTGTTTTGGGAGCTACTTCCTACATCTGGACTTACTCGGGAATAGGAGCAACTATCACAGGAAGCAGTAATAGTGTAATGGTAAATTTCTCAGGAATAGCAACATCAGGAACGTTAAGCGTAATAGCCGATAATTCTTGCGGAAGTAGTGTAGCTCAGACTTTATCAATTACGGTTAATACAATTCCTTCCCAACCATCTCCTTTTACAACTTCTTCTTTGGCGGTATGTCAGGGAAATAGTAACGTAGCTTACGCTGTGCCTGTCGTTTTGGGAGCAACTTCTTATACTTGGACTTACTCCGGAACAGGTGCAACTATCACAGGTACTACAAATTCTGTAATGGTAAATTTTTCTGCTACAGCCACATTGGGAACTTTAAGCGTAATAGCCAATAATACCTGTGGAAATAGTGTTGCTCGGACGTTGGCTATTAGTGTACTCCCAATTCCTACAAGCCCAACTACTTTTCAATCGGGTAATTGGCAGACTTTATCTACTTGGCAATGTGGCATAACGCCGGGCATTACCACCGATGCTTACATTGGAATTGGGCATATCATTACGATTGATGGAATTATGGTAGAAATCAAGCAACTTAATTATGGAGGTGGCAGTGTTCAGTTGTTGAATAATGGAGTTTTGAAAGTGGGAAATTAGTAGCCTAAAAGAAGCCCCCTAACCCCCGATGGGAAACCAACATAAGGTTGAAAGTTCCCCCATCGGGGGCGGAGGGTGACCGACGCTTCGGGGCTTTTACCAGTACCTACCTTTCTTTTTCAGAATCAATCTCACTCCTCTGAACAATATCTGAACGTGGGCAGAGATTGCACCCATCAATCCGAAATGCTTTTTCAAAACTTCATAACGGTCTAACAATGAGCGTTTTAATTGTTTGTTTGATATTCCACCAATCAAATATTTAGCTACAACAAAATCTAAATACTTCACTTCTTTTGCTCGTTTCAAACATTCAATTTCCCAATCAACATCAGCACTTAGATTGTTTTCCATATACAAAGGAGCGATGGATTTTCTGGCAATGAAGGCTTGATGGCAAACTAACATTCCCAATTTCATATCTCGCCATTTCAAACTTTTGGGCAAACGGTGCGGAGTTATTTCTGAACGTAATCCTTGAATATTTCCATCGTCGTCAATAAAAAAAGTATCTCCGTAAAGTACGTCTGTTTTATCAGAAATCGCTTTGTAAATTTTCTCAACTGCCTGATTGTCATTGATTTCATCGCCTGCATTCATAAACCAAACAAAATCTCCTGAAGCGTTTTTTAATCCCTTATTCATGGCATCATAAAGCCCTTTGTCGGGTTCGGAGATGAGTTTATTGACTCTATTTTTGTATGTTGAAGCAATCTGTAAAGTACCATCTTTTGATTTTCCGTCAATGACGATATACTCAAAATTTTGGACAGACTGGTTCATGATACTTTGAATGGTTCGTTCTAAGTATTGTTCAGCGTTGTAGGTTATGGTGATGATGGAGAGAAGCCCCCTACCCCCCGAAGGGGGAACTTTTAACTCTACTTTTTCTTCCAATAATTTGGTCGGGAAAGTTCCCCCTTCGGGGGTTAGGGGGCTATAAACTTCTTTATACTTTTCAGCCACTACATTTTCAGCATAATTATCTAAAACTTTTTTTCTCGAATTATTCGTAAGTTCTTGATAATCAGATTCAAATAATGTCCAATAAATTCCTTTGGCAAGGTCTTCGGCAGATTTATATTTGGCTAAATAACCATTTTGTTTATGGTCAATCATTTCTGGAATTCCGCCAACATCAAAACCCACTACGGGTGTTCCACAAGCCATTGATTCCATGATAGTATTAGGCAAATTATCCTCAATGGATGGACTTACAAAAACCGAAGCTGCTGAATAGGCTTTGGCAATTGTTTCTACATCTGAAAGTTTGCCGAGGATGTTTACTTTGAATGGAAGCCCCTCAAAATCAGAGGCTTGTGCTTGTCCGAAAATCAAAATTTCGATGTTTTCTTTTCGATGTTCGTGATTCGATGCTACCGACGCTTCGGGTAGTTGTTCGGGGTTCAACCACGTTGTTGTCTGTGTCTCCACAGACAACGGATTGGTTGTCTGTGGAGACACAGACAACAACGTTTTTAAAATCGACAAAGCCTCCTTAAAATATGAAAAACCTTTTCTTTCATCACTAATTTTTACGGCTCCAAACAAAATGTAGTTTTTGTCGTAAGCTAATTCAAAAAAAGTGGCAGCAACATCTTTTGGTGTAGGCTTAAACACGTTTATATCAATTGGATTTGGAATTGAAATAATTGTTTTATCTTTCAATAAACTACTTTCACGAGCTTTTTGAGCCAACCATTCACTGCACGTTACAATCGTTAGATTTGTATTTGAAAAGATTTCTTTTTTACGCTTCCAAACTTGATTTGAAAGATCACTCTCAGAGGAATTTCTCAAAAATTGCTCACAGTTTCCACAATTTTTTTCGTAGTTTGTACATTCCCGAGCGTAATGACAACCACCCGTAAACACCCACATATCGTGCAAAGTCCAGACGGTGGGTTTGTTAGTTTTGAATAAGTTTTCGAGAGAATCTAAGGAAAGAAATCCAAAATTTATCCAGTGCAAATGAACGATATCACTCTGTTGAATGAGTGGATGATTACTAACATCAATCCCAATTTTTGCCTGTGAAAAAATGAAGCGAACCTCTTTGTTTTTTTCGTAAAAAGTAAATTGAAGTCGGTCGAGGGCGAAGCGTAGAAGAGCCAATTTTTTCTGAAACCAATTTGGGGCAATGGTTTCGATATTTAGCAGATTTCCTTTTTTCTCCTGCACCAACATTTTTGACGATAAACCATTGTTATTCAATGCTTTATTCAATCGTGAAGCGGCAATGGATGCTCCTCCAAAATTATCAAATGTGCTTAGGATGGTGATTTTCATAAATACCTAAAAGATGTTTAGCGCTTTATCTTCTGATTCAACCAATAGTGTTATCGTATTGATAAATTTATGATTAATGTATTTAAAAGGGGTATTAATCATCAACGATTTACCGTAAAAAGCAACATTAGCTTTTAGTTTTTGGAGTAGTGATTTTTTGCCGAAAAGAAAAGTATCTTGATGATATAAACGATTCAATTCTCTTTCAATTTTAAAGTTTTCAGTCATTAACAAAAACTTCAAAGACGTTGGGGTATATAGATTTATATGTCCATACGATAAGAAATGAGCCAATTTATTTTCCGCCCCAAAACGATAATCTTTTGGCACTTCAATGACTAATTGCTTGGTAACTCGATGAATTTCTCTCAACAAAATTCGTTCATGTTCCACGTGTTCCAAAACGTGCGAGAGAATGACTAAATCAAAGGATTTGTCTTCAAAAGGTAAGGTATAACCATCAAAAAGTTGTACAGATTTGAGTAATGCAATATTTTTTGAATTGATTTGTGTAACGCCACTTTCAGATATTTCAACGGCATGAAGTTCATCGGCAAAATGATTATCACTCAATAATTTCAAAATACTGCCATCGCCCGCCCCAACTTCCAACACTTTCTTGAAAGTCTTTTCAGCAGTGATTTCTATGATATTTTGAAACTTCTGTTTCGCTCCTAAACCCCTCCAAATTGCTGATTCGGAGGAATATTGGTCTTTGTAAGCTTCTTGAAGATTTTGATTAACTTCTATTTTCATCGTGATTGATTTTCTCGGTATCCAAAAATATTCAACTGCAAATCCATTAAATCATTCCCTTTGTAACGATGATTGATGAGCGGTTCTTTGCGGTCTTGGGCTGAATTAATGAAATAACGAAAACCATTTTTTGCTAAAATATCCAGAATCGTTCCTAATTCTTGGGTCTGCCCTGGGAAGGCATGATATTCCACAAAAATATTCTCAACGTGACCCAATGAATTTTCACAATCCTTTAAAACTGCCGTCTCTGCCCCTTCAATATCCACTTTTAACATGGCTATTTTCGACATACTATCAAGAACTCCCTTAAGTCTAAATGAGGGAACTTTCGTCTTTTCTCCTTCACCAAAAATTGAATTGCCATCCGATCCTTCCGAGGCAAATTCGATTCCTTTGTCATCAATCCAAACTGCTTTACAGATGACTTCGATATCGGTTAAATTATTGCTTTTTAGATTCGCTTTCAATATCTCTGCAATTTTTGGGTCAGCCTCAAAAGCAACGATTTTTGCGTGTGGATATTGACGCTTAAAAAAGGCAACACTCGAACCAATATTTGCTCCACAATCCAAGATAATTGGCTGATTATCAATTGTTTTGAACTTATAAAATTGCTCCACAAATATCTCTTGAAACTGAAAAAGAAATGACATACAATCAGGAACTTGAAAGGTGAATCCTTGAAATGTTATTTTTTTTTCTTCGTAGCGTTTTACGTCACCATATTTTCTAAATAGATTCAGTAATTCTCTACTTTCGGGCGTGCGGAATGCGTGGTATGGTTCTTTGAATATGTATTTTAAAACAAACATTTTAGAGTAAAACAGGGTTTCCAACCTGTTTGAGAGTTCATAATTAAACAGGTTGGAAACCTGTTTTACAAAAATTAAATGCCCTTTGATAATTTTCAATCACGACATGAATATTGACTTCATCTCTGATAATCTGTCCAGAATTTAAACCCATTTGTAGGGTTTTTATTGGGTCAGACAAAAGTACGGTTAATTTTTTAAATAAATCATCCGCATTTCCATCTTCAAAAATATAGCCATTATAACCATCTCTAACCAATTTTTTTTCTGTTCCATCCGCCACCGCACACACAATGGGTTTATCAAAACACATGGCATCGTTAATGGAAAGTCCGCCCATACCTGCCAACACATACACGAGCGAAGCATTAAAATACTGCCCAAGGGTTATCATTTCATAAACGCCTCCTGTGAACACTACATTTCGTTCAATTCCTAATTCAATGGCTTGATTTCTAAGGCTTTGCTCTTCTGGGCCAGTTCCCACAATGACTAATTCTGCGGTTGGAAATTGGTTTAAAAGTTGCTTGAAAACCTTAATCAACATATCAACCCGCTTCCATTTTACAAGTCTTCCCACGTGTAAAAGTCGTAATGGATTTTCAGGTAAAATAGTACTTATGCCTTCAATTTTTGCTTTATCGGCTAAGATTAAATCGGTATCGGGAGAGTTATAAATGATAAAAATTTTCTCTTTCGAAACGCCATAACTACCAAAAATCTCGTAGGCTTCTTCCGTATAATCCACGTGGGCATCCACTAAATTAAAGGCTCTTTTGTAAGAATATTTTAATAAAGAATACTTCAATTTAAAACCTAAACTATTGGGTTTTAGATTGGTTTGCATGGTTTCGGAAGCAACTCCACCTTTAGCATAATAATCAAGAGCCTCTTTAAATTTGGGAATATTAAAAGGTATCTCTTTGAGAATCAGCTTAATGCCCATTTTTCTAACTTTCCAGAGTAATAGTGGATTATAGACAAATGCCAACATATAGGGCCAAATCGTCACGATGATGTCTGGGCGTTCTTGTTCAATGGTTTCTAAAAAATTCTTAAAAAAAGGCTTACCCCAAACCGTTTTATATTCTTCCAAAAAATGAACTTTAAATTCAATGCCATCAAGGCTTTGATGCACGCCCGAGCCGATAGTTTTTCCTCCAGTTTTTGGAGCAATTACCACAATTTCTTGCCCTTCAATTCGATTTAAACGATTGAGGACTAAATTGTAATAGTGCGGTAAACCTCCGAAGGTAAATAGTATTTTCATTTCAAAATAAATTAGCCACGAAGGCACAAAGTCTCAAAGAATAATTTTTAAGGTCCTTCTACGATTTATACGGAAAAACTAATTGAGTATGAACGTTGTGAAGCAGCTCCACTGCGGGTTAAACCTTCACAAGGTTAGTTCCCGTGTAAATCATGGTAGAACCATTTTTAATTTATGTACAATCTATTTCTCAAATTTCTCAAATAAAATAGCTGCAATTCTTTCGGCGGTGTGTCCGTCCCAAAGGGGAGGAATTACGCCTTTTTTCGTTTTTCCTTCTAAAATTTCAACCATTTTTTCGTAAACAGTATCTGCATTCAAATCTGATAATAACTGATTTGTTCCTAATTCAACGGTTACGGGTCTTTCGGTGGAATCTCTAAATGTCAAACATGGCACTTGTAAAAACGTTGTTTCTTCTTGAATTCCACCCGAATCTGTGATGATTAATTTTGCATTATCCATCAAATTCAAAAACTCCAAATATCCTTGTGGCTCTGTCAGAATGAGATTTTTGATGTTTTTTAGTTTATCAGTTAACCCAAATTTTTCCATATTATTCCGTGTTCTTGGGTGGATTGGGAAAATTACGGAAAGGTGTTTACTTGCTTTTTCAATAATCTCTAAAATACTTCCTAAACCTTCGGATGTATCAACATTTGCGGGGCGGTGCATCGTTACGAGCATAAATTCTTTTGCCTTCACACCCAACTCTTGCATTGTGTTGAGAGTCTTCGATTTTTGATGATAATACACCAAAGAATCAATCATCACATTACCCACAAAGAACACTTTATCGTCTGAAATACCTTCTTTTTTAAGATTATCTACGCCTGATTTTTCCGTAATAAAGAGATAATCCGAAATATTATCCGTCAAAATTCTATTGATTTCTTCGGGCATTTTGCGGTCGCCGCTACGTAAACCTGCCTCCACGTGTACGACAGGAATATGCTCTTTCACGGCAACTAAGGCACAAGCGAGCGTTGCATTGACATCGCCGACCACCAAAACCACATCAGGATTTTCAACTTTCAGCACCTTCTCAAATTCAATCATCGTGCGGGCAGTTGCTTCGGTGTGCGTTCCACCACCAACACCCAAGAAGTAATCGGGTTTTGGAAGTTCTAATTGTTCAAAAAAAACATCACTCATTTTTGCATCAAAATGCTGACCTGTATGAATAATTTTTGATTCAATTAGTGGATTTTTACTGAAAGCTCTGTGCAATGGAGCAACTTTCATAAAATTTGGTCTTGCCCCAACGATATTTAATATTTTCATGGATATAATGTAAGCCCCGAAGCGTCGGTCGCCCTAACCCCCAGATGGGGAACTAAAAATAGACACCGATTTGAAGTCCATTTTTAGTTCCTCCTTCGGGGGTTAGGGCGACCGACGCTTCGGGGCTTTTTTAAATAGTTTATTCAAATCTTCCGATACATTCAGAAATAGCACGCCACCGCCAAAGATAATCAAGATTGTGAGTGAATTAATCAAGATATTAATGAGTATTTTAATGAAACTTCCTTCAAAAACAGGTAATAGTAGTGTTATTCCGTAAGTAAAAATTCCTAATAAAATTACTTTAACTGTTTGAATTCCAAATGGTTGTAGATTGAGTTTTTGTTTAATAAAACCAAATTTAATCAAATTGTACATCACGCCAGAAATCAACATGGCTAATGCCGCTCCGTTATAACTATACAAGGGAATTAGGATTAAATTTGTTATTAATAAAACCACAAATCGAAAGACGTAAAGTAATAAATCGTAGCGGAAATAAGGGGAATTTTTGAGAATCTCAGAATTCAAGCCCGTCGCCATATCGAAAAGGCTGTAAAATCCCACCATCAAAACGACAAATTTTCCTTGCTGATAGGTGGCTGAATTGGGAATTATTTGAAAAATGGAATCAATATTACACCAAATTCCTAAGAACAAAAACATTCCAACAATTAACAAATTTAAGGCTGATTTTTGGTAAATCTCACCCACGTGTTCAAGGTTTTTATTTCGCCAAGATTCTGCTAAAAGTGGGTCGCTGATGGAGGCAATGGCATTTCTGGGAATGGCAATCACTAATCCGATACTTAAGGCAATATTGAAAATGGCAGTCGTTGCTAAACCACCGTCATTGGCTGGCAGAATGATTTTTTCGAGATGCGGCAGTGCTGTTGCTGTTGCCCCGCCCAACATCGTCCACAAACCGTATTGATACATTTCTTTGAAAACGGGTTTTCGGGCAAAACTAAAATCAAGTTTGAGGTAAAGTCTGCCCAATATTTTGATGTAGATTAAAAGAAAACACACCGCCAAAAAATACGCTACGATTATTCCAAAAACTAATTGATTGAAGGTAATGTACTGAAAACCAAACAGTAAAGCTAAGATTGAATTAGTAATTTTTAGGAATATTTCACGGATAATTGCGGGGACAACAATACGCAAATGAACCTTGCTATATGCTTCCAAAATGGTTTGATAAATCAGGAAAAAAGTAATGACTGGGAACGTCCAGTAATAGTTGATTAATAGGGGAGAGTTTTTGGTGTAAGCCGCTTCAAAAGATGGCTTTAAACCAATATAGACCAACAGAAAAGTCAAGAATCCCACAAAAGGAGCGAGCAAAAGATACCCAAAAAAGCCATTATGTTTTCGTTCAGAATCGGCAAATTGATTAAAGAATCTTACGCCCACATGAGGCGTACCCAAATGGGCAAACCCTGCAAAAACTAAGGGAAAACTTGTTAGGGCAGTATAAAGACCTAATTGTTCGGTGCTGAGAAATTTGTTGTAAAGAAACAGCACATTCATCGTACCGATTGCCACGCCCACGTAAGTAACGACTGAACTTTTAATGCTTTGACGGATGATGATGCCCATTTATTTTTTTCGGTAAATCGCCACTGCCGTAACGCCTTGATTGTTGAAAACTGGAAGGCTTTTCACGACGAAACGAGTGGTGATATGCACTAATTTCGACCATACATTATCACCCAAAAAATTCTGTAACCAAACTTTATAAATTGAACCTCTGTGCAAACGACTGACGGGCTGATTCACGATTTCGACAATTTCCAAATCATATAATTTAGCGACATAAGCCAATGAATCAGCATCCCAAAGCAACATGTGATGCGGTGGTAAATTCAAGGTATGATAAGTATCTTTTCTGAAATAATATGAATGGTTATTTGGTACGCCAATTGCCAGTAAACCACCCTTTTTCAAGCATTTGACCGTATCTTTCAAAAAATCCCCCACCTCATTCACGTGTTCAAATAATTGAAAAGCACACACACTATCATAACTTTCAGAATGATTTTGAGCGTGTTCTTTGATTGTTTCGTTAAGGATTTTGATGCCCATTCTTTTGCCTTCTTCAATGGCTTCGGGGTTGAAATCTAAACCTGTTGGAATTGCACTTTTTTCAATTAATTTCTCTAAAAAATAACCCCTACCGCAACCAATTTCAAGCACTTTTTCGTTGGGTTGAATTGCTTGAATAATCTTTTCGTGTTCCCAACGCCATAGGTTGTAATAACCCTTATAATTTTGGGCTAATTCTGCATAAAATTCTCCATCACTCACGACCGAAAAGGGATAATAGAACCGCAATTTAGACTCCTGACATTGATAGATCGCCAATTCTGAAACATTCTCAAAAAAGCGTGAAACGTCTGTATTTAACTCCGTTTTATACTTGTTTTTAAGTCTCTCAATATCTAAAACTTGCTCTTTTTGAACGTTATTTTTACCAGTAAGTGGTGAAATGATTGTGGACATATTTTTATTTTTCTAAAATTTCTCTTAACGTTTGTACTCGTTTACTCATCTCATAATTTTCTTCAATGTGCTTGCGGGCGGCTCTACCCATTTTACCCGCTAATTCTGGGTCTTGGGCTAATTGAATCATATAATCCGCCATCGTTTCCCAATCTCCTTCTTCCACCAAAAAACCCGTTTCTCCGTGAACAACGGCATCCTTTATCCCTGCGTGACGAGTGCTGACGATGGGTAAACCTGTGGCGGAGGCTTCGAGAATTGAAACGGGAGTTCCTTCTGAATCTCCACTTGGAGCAAACATTGAATGTTGTAAAAATACTCTTGCTATTTTTAATGTTTCCGCTATTTCTGTGGGTAATCTTGCACCTCTAAAATCTATCAAATTTTCTACGCCTAATTCCTTTGCTAATTCCTTTGATTCATCTAATAATTCGCCTTCTCCAATCATAATCATACGAACGGCTGGAACTACTTGCGTAACTTTTTTAAATGCTCTGATAGTAGATTGAGGAGACTTTTTAGGGGTAAATCTACCAACAGTTATAAATATTTTTTCGTTTTTTTCTGGTGCCCCAAGTGTAAATTTATTGGTATTAACGAAGCATGAATTAAAAATGGTCGTCTCTGGGTTTGCTCCAAAACTGATTAATTTATCCTTCATATCTCTTGATACCGCAATAATTCCTTTTACCTCGGAGAACATTTTTTTATACAGCGGTAGAAATTTATCAAGCGTTGCATTTTCATTAGCATCAAATCCATGAAAATGAACAACTAAATCTGCATTTGCTTTTTTGCAAGCATCTAAAATTGTTGCTCCCGTTGGTCCATATTGAGCTAAAACAACATCAATATTATTCTTTATTAGGTATTGAGAAAGAAAGAATGTATAGATTTTATGATATAAATTAGGAAGAATTCTTCTCATTCCTCCTCTTACAAAGAGGATATTAAATGGAAATGGCAAAAATGATTTATTTGCTTGATTTAGAGAGGGATACCAGCCTTCATAAATGGTTATTTGGGGTTGCAATTGTTCAATTTGGTCACGTATAAATGTCTCGCTAAATTGAAATTTATTAGGATATGCAAAGCAAAGATTCATTTTATTTCTTTTTAGCAACTAATATGAAAGTACAAGCATCCTTGTCTCTGGTTTCTTGCAAAGTGGTTTTATCGAAAAATATAATGAGAGGTTGCATAATTATTGCCAAAATTGGTCTAAGAAACTTAGGGAGTTTGAAAAGAATCCCGTCTTGAAATAATTGTAAACCCATGGCAGAACGTCCAATAATACCTCTGAAATATACTATTTCAAAACCTGCTTCACTCACCACTTTCTGTAAACCTGTCGAAGTCCAACGCCAAAAATCTGTTGGGTCGGGGTGAAACATCCAGTAGCCGTGCGTACTCAGAATCAATTGACCGTCTTTTTTCAAAACTCGTTGAGCTTCCAATAAATATGCCGTTGGATTTACTACGTGTTCTAAAACCTGCGTTGAAAGCACAACGTCTAAACTATTATCATCTAACTGAATACGTCCTTCGGGGGAAATATGAATATCTGCCGAGGTGTTTTCGGGTAAATCAATGCCAATATATTTTTCGACAAAGGGAGCAATGAGTGGTTGGTAAGGTTTATTGCCACAACCATAATCTGCTAAGGTTAATTTAGCAGGATTATTGGCGACAAATTGTTGAATAACTTCCTCAATTTTCTGGCGGAGTTGTCTTAAATAATAGTATCGGGTTGCCATTCTTCCAAAAATGGATGGATACAATCTTTCGATACCTGCTTCTCTTTCGTTCATTATTATAGTTTTGAATTACAAAATTAGTATTTTTGAAGGTCTAAAAAAACTACGTACCCAAATATGAAAAAAGTTCTTCCACTACTTATCACTTTGTTGCTCTCTGCAATTTCGATTATTGCCCAAGTAAACCTAAAAAAAGGATTAGTGGCTTGCTACCCCTTCAGTGCCAACGCAAAAGATGAATCTGGAAATGGAAATAACGGAACGGTAAACGGAGCAACTTTAACGACTGACCGTTTTGGAAAATCAAACAATGCTTATAATTTTAATGGCTCTACTCAATTCATAGAAGTTTCGCCCGCTCAATTTCAAAATAATAATTACAGTTTTTCAATTTGGGCAAATCCTGATGTAAACCCTCCTTCAAATACTTATTTTTATCCATTTTCAGTAGGCGGTTCGGGTGGCGACCAATCTATTGATTTAAGTAATGCAGCTAACGGAGCAACTGGGTGGACATTTGGTGGATATAGTTTAGGAGGTGGACGTGTGCCTTTTGTGACCAAGGTTTTTTACCCCCCGCTTCAAAATGGTATCATATCGTTGGTATAAGAGACAATAATTCAATGATTTTATATGTAGATGGGAAACTTGTGAAAACTGATAATACAGGTGGTTTACTTCCTTCTTATGGTACAAATACAAAGGTTACTATTGGTTGTCGTTCTTCACTTGTTCAATATTTTCAAGGTAAAGTTGACGACCTCCACATCTACAACCGTCCCATCACCGCTGATGAAGTCAAAGCCTTGTACGATGGAACACCTTCAACCCAAACTGTAAGTATTTTCGCCAGTACCCCAACTCCCTGCGGAGGGGATAAAGTTGCTTTTACAGTCAATGGAGCTACAAATACCTCAAAATACCAGTGGAAAGTTGATGGATTAAATCAAGGTACAAATAGTAAAATTTTTGATTATACTTCGGTTAAAAAGACGGGAGATTATTCGGTAAAATAGCCGTTGAGGTTATGGATGAAGACGTTTGTTTCCATCAAAAACCAGTGGTAGTTGAAAAAGAGTTTACGTTTAAAAATTATCCAATTCCAACAATTACTTTAACGGTTGATAAAACCATGCCTTGCGGAGGGGATAAAATTACGATTACCGCTGATGGTGGAACGATTAATTCAAAATATACTTGGAAAATTGACGGTCTTATTCAAAGTGGTAATGCCCGAACATTGGACTACACATCGGTTAAAAAACAGGACAAGCCTGTAATGGAAGGCACTTATGCGTATATAGTGAGAGTTGATAATGACACGGTTTTGAGAGGGACGATTTTAGTGGTGAGGTGATTATCAGGCCATTTTTAAAATGAAATCAGCCTCAATGTTTAATTTTTCATAAAGTCGTTTAGCCAAATCAATCGTCACTTTTCTCTTACCACCCAAAACTTCGGAAAGTCGTGCTTCGGTGATACCTAAAAAAGCGGCTAATTCTTTCTGCTTCATGTGATTTTCATACATTTTAAATTGAATCATATCCACCAAAGTCTGCGGTTTTTGGATTGGCATTAAGGTAATGCTATCTTCGTACATCTCTGCCTGCAATGATAATGATTGCAAAGTCTTAACTTCCTGACTATCAAGATGATGGAAGCCTCCCATTTTGGTAGCTTTCTGTAAATATTCCTCAATCTGAGCCATTACGAATAGATATTGTTCTTTATTTTGAATGCTATTTTTCATTTTTATATTTTTGAGCAATTGATTTTATCGTATTCTTTATGAGTGCCAACAAAACGAATAAAGACAGTTCGGATATCGAAGAAAATCATGGCCACGATACGATAATGATTTCCTTTGATATCAAAAACATAGCGGTCGTTTCCGACTGAATCAACAGAGTTGAAGGTTTGTTTTATGTCATGAAATGTATTCCAATCAGCATCTTTTACTATTCCGTACCAATCATTCAAAGCGTCAATAACGTTAGGATGTTCATTGCCAAATTCGTTAAGAATTGTTTTTGAGATAATGACCATAAATTAGGGTTAAAATATAAACAAATATATAAATTATTTAATTCAAAATAAAATTATCAAAATCAAAATTATATTCTTATTCTTAAAATTTCTTAAAAAATTCTTTTGTAACTTGTAGTTTCGTAAATTACTCATCAATCTAAGAAACTCAACGTAAATGAAAACTCTCCACAAAAACATTCTTCTCGGCACGTTGGTGCTGTTTGGAATTCACGTTTCTAATGCCCAAATGCAATATCCACAAACTAAAAAAGTTGAACACACCGACGAATATCACGGTGTGAAAGTACAAGACCCTTATCGTTGGTTGGAAGACGACCGTTCTGCCGAAACCGCTGAATGGGTGAAAGCTGAAAATAAAGTTACGTTCGATTATTTGGATAAAATTCCTTACCGAACGATGTTGAAAGAGCGTATCGAAAAGGTTTTTAATTACCCAAAATACTCCGCTCCATCACGCAAAAACGAATGGTTTTATTTCTCTAAAAACGATGGATTGCAGAATCAATCAGTGCTTTATCGTCAGAAAGGTTTGGAAGGCACGCCCGAAGTTGTGCTTGACCCCAACAAACTTTCAGCCGATGGAACAACCCGTTTGGGAGCGTTTGCCATTTCAAAAGATGGAAAATATGCGGTTTATTATCTCTCAAAAGGTGGCTCAGATTGGCAAGAAGGCTACGTGATGGATTTATCAACGAAACAAAATCTGCCTGACCATTTGGAATGGATTAAGGTTTCGGGGGCTTCGTGGCAAGGGAATGGGTTTTATTATAGCCGTTATCCAAAACCAGAAGGTAGTGCTTTGGCGGCAAAAAATGAGAATCATCAAGTATTTTATCACAAAGTTGGAACCAGCCAAGATCAAGATGAATTGGTGTATGAAAACAAAGAAAATCCACAGCGTTTCAATTCGGTTTATGTATCAGAAGACGAAACATTTTCTTACTTAAATATCAGTGACCGTGGAAAAGGAAAGGAAGGGAACGCTTTATATTTCAAGAAAATAGGACAAAAAGATTTCACGCCCATTATTGCAGAAGCGGGAGATTTTCAATATAGTATTGTAGATAATATTGGGGACAAATTTTTAATTGAAACCAACGAAAAAGCCAAAAACTCGAAAGTAGAAATATACGACCCCGCCAATAAATCTTGGAAAAATGTAATTCCTGAAAAGTCAGAACCATTGCAAGGGGCAGGAACGGCAGGAGGTAAAATTTTTACGACATATTTGAAAGACGTAACGACTCGTATCTATGTGTATGATTTCGCAGGAAAATTAGAAAATGAAGTAAAACTCCCTGGATTAGGCACTGCGGGCGGTTTTGGCGGTGAGGCTGACGATAAATTCGTGTTTTATACATTCACATCGTTCACATTTCCACCCACGATTTACCGTTATGATATTGCGACCAAACAGACTTCAATCTTCCGTAAACCCGAAGTTCAGTTTAATCCAGATGCTTTTGAGACGAAGCAAATTTTCTATACGTCAAAAGATGGAACGAAAATCCCGATGTTCATAACCCACAAAAAAGGAACTGAATTGAACGGTAAAAATCCAACACTTTTGTATGCTTATGGTGGCTTTAATGTGAGTTCTCAACCAGGTTTTTCAGCCACTTTAATTCCATTTTTGGAACAAGGCGGTGTTTATGCTCTGGCGAACATCAGAGGCGGGGCAGAATACGGCGAAAAATGGCATGAGGCAGGGATGAAATTGAAAAAGCAAAATGTGTATGACGATTTTATTGCGGCAGGTGAATATTTGATTGCTCAAAAATATTGTACGAAGGATTTTTTGGCTCTACGTGGAGGCTCAAACGGTGGACTTTTGGTGGGTGCGGTTATCAATCAGCGTCCAGATTTGTGCAAAGTTGCCATTCCGCAAGTGGGTGTGATGGATATGTTGCGTTATCATAAATTCACGATTGGGTGGAACTGGTCGCCAGAATATGGGAACTCAGATGATGCCACAGATTTCAAAAATCTTTACGGTTATTCCCCCCTTCACAACATCAAAGAAGGCGTGGAATATCCTGCAACCATGATTACAACCGCCGACCACGACGATCGTGTTGTGCCAGCCCATTCATTCAAATATGCGGCTACGTTGCAGGAGAAGGCAGGAAAAAGCAAAAATCCATTGTTAATTCGTATTGACGTAAACTCTGGACATGGGTCAAGTAATACCAAGAAAAATATTGAATTGACGGCTGATTTGTATGCGTTTATTTTTGCGAATATGGGGGTTGTGGTGAAGGGGATGTAGGCTGATTATGAAATATAAAATCCCCATTCATTTATCTTTTGATAGATAAATGAATGGGGATTATTGATATCACAAAGTATCTAATGCTTCTTCTATTCTAAAAACATCAGCATGGTCATAATTAAGAATTTCGTTTTCATCACTTGTTATTAAACCTGGCTTTGTTTTTCTATTTCGTTTTTTTGCTCTTTCCTCACTTACTCGTATCTTCTTTATATATTGTTTTTCTGCAAATTCAAATCCAATCCTTTTGGCTGATTTAAAAATAAAATCAATAAAACATTCGGAAGCAATCAATTGATTTCTGGCTGACTCTGTTCCGTGTTTCAATTCTATTAAAAGTATATGTAAGTTATTTCCCTCTTCTGCAAACAAAATGTAATCACAAATTTTCTTCAATCCTGATTCATCGGCTAAATAGGGAAACATCTTAATTTGGTTTGGGTCAAATCTATATAAAAGATATTTTATTTTCCCATCAATAATTGGTCTTTGCATTATGACCTTGCCATTTTTGTCTTTTTCAATTAAAATCTTAGCATCATTTCCTTTTGCAAGACAATTATCGTTAAGCAAAGTTTTGATTAAATCTAATTGACTATTCTTCTGCTTTGCCATACTTTAAGGTATAATATAGTTCGTCTGAACGCTTGTTTAATTCTTCGATGGTTTTGTCTAAGGTTGAAACTTCAAAGCCGTATTGGTCAATTTTTATGGCTTTCACATCCGTCTGTTTTGCTTTGTCATTTTTATAATTAAACATATAAGCACCAACATCGTCTATTTTTAAAAACTCATCATCTCTGTACATAGATTTCTCTTTGACGGAACTAAGATTTGGATTATCGGATGAAATCATAATTAAATTATTAAACTCTCTAATAATATAATCGCTATGTGTACTTATAACAAGTCTCAAACCCTTGTTAACCAATCGTGCAAAGACTTTCGCTAATCTAACTTGATTATCAGGATGAAGATTCATCTCAGGTTCATCAATAATTACTAAATCATTTTTTGTTGCTCTGTATTTTAAATAAATCACCAAACTTGCTAAGGTTTTGACAATAGAAGAACTCTGATGAAAGGACAATTTAATTCTGGGTGCTTTTTCGCTTACAAATTCAACATTTCCTTCTTTTGTTATAACTACCTTCCCCTTTAATAATTCATTTTCAATTTCTGTTGCATATTCAAAATATTCATTACTATTTCTTTGTTGAATATTATCTAAATCTTCGGCTACTTCTAAGCCATCTCTTATTGGTTGTGGGTATCTGGTATTACGTTTAAAAACTAAATCGAACAAACTAAAATCTTTTTTATTTGTAATTGCTTGGATGTGTTCTAAAGCATCATTTTTACGAATAGAGAGTTCATTACTAAATGTATAGATTGAGTTTCTTTCAACAGGAAAAATTGTAGAAGATGTAATAGGATAAAAAGCAATAATAGAATACAATCTTGATAGGAATACAATTTCCATAAAGTTATAAAATTCTTTATTCTTGATTAAAGAATCACTAATTGAAAAGGTAATTTCATCTGTATTTGATTTCTTTACTAAAACAAAGGAATAATCATAAAATCTAATCGTTTCATTTATTGCTGTTTGGTTTATTTTAAATTGAAAATCCTCTTTATTTTCTAAAATATTAATTTCAGTTTTTGCAAAGAAATCTTTGGATTTTGTCTCTGGAATTGCAAACAAATTCCAGAGATTTTCTTTAATATTTTCTACTTCTCTAACTCTAAAATTCCAGATTAAATCATAATTAATGATAATTTTTGCAGAATTACCTTCCACTAACGTTTTAACTATTTCTTCTTCCAATCGAATTCCAATGTTCTTATTATTTAAATTAGTGAGAGCGTAAAGAACATAAGCCATATACGTTTTTCCTGTACCATTAGGTCCACAGAAAATAGTTAATTTTTTGTCTAAGTCTATGGTTGCCTCTTTTATTGCTCCTAACTCTTTTATTTGAATTTTCATATTCCCAATTATTTATTCGTAAAGGTAATAATTTGGATTTTAAAAAGTATCCCTAAAATTTAGTATTCTTAATTAACCAAATTCTACCTCACCTCAACCTTCGTCCAAACCGCCCCAGCCTCATTGGATTTTACTACAGTATCAATAAATACCATTCCTCTTATGCCTTCTTCGATTCCTGGAAAATCATGAATTTCTGGATTATAACCACCCGTCAAAATTTCATTTTCACTTGCCAAACCTCCTGCAGCATTTTCTTTGGCAACTTCGCCCCATCTTGCTCGTAAAGCATAAGCAAAATTTCTATAAATACTTGCAAAAGTTTCAATATAGCCCTCTGGATGTCCTGCTGGTTGTCTTGTGTGTGCTTGTGCTTGTGGAGAGAGGTCGCCTACACCCGTGCGGATGATGCGTGAACCTTTTTCTTGATTTGTCAAAATCAGCGTATTAGGTTCCATTTGTCGCCATTTCAGACCGCCAAATTCTCCGTAAATTCTGATGTTCAAATCGTTTTCTTCACCGTTGCAAATTTGCGAATTTTGCAGAATTCCTTTCGCTCCGTTGTCAAAACGTAAGAGCATATTGGCATCATCATCTAACCTTCTGCCCTCCACAAAAATGGTTAAATCAGCACAAATTTCGGTGATTTTCAAACCTGTAATATATTCGGCTAAGTTCTCAGCGTGCGTTCCGATATCGCCCACACCACCCGCTGCACCACAACGAGCAGGGTCGGTTCGCCAGTCGGCTTGTTTTTGTCCAGAGGCTTCCAATAATTGCGAAAGCCAACCTTGGGGATATTCAACAATAACCTTCCGAATTTTTCCAATTACGCCATTTTTAATCATCTGTTTTGCCTCTTTCACCATCGGATAAGCACAATAATTATGCGTCAAACAGTAAATCAACCCAGATTTTTCAATAATATCTCTTAATTGATAAACTTCCTCAGTATTTAGGGTTGCGGGTTTATCAGACACCACGTGAAAGCCATTTTCCAAAGCCATTTTTGCGGCTGAAAAATGCACGTGGTTAGGCGTTACAATGGTTACAAAGTCCATTCGTTCACCGTCTGGAAGTTCTTTTTCTTTCAGAATCATTTCCTCAAAAGAACCATAAACTCGGTTTTCGGGTAAATAGAGAGCCTCCCCCGTTGCTTTTGATTTCTGTGGATTAGAGCTAAATGCCCCACAAACCAATTCAACCTCACCGTCCAGAGCCGCTCCACGACGATGAACTGCCCCAATAAAAGCCTCCAAGCTTCCACCAATCATTCCCATTCTAATTTTTCTTGCCATGATAATTGCCCCCCAGCCCCCGAGGGGGGAGTTTTGTTAGAGAAATATACTATTCCCCCTTCGGGGGTTAGGGGGCTTTTTTACAAATTTTCATAAAAATACTGATAAATCGGTGCATGAAATCTGAATATTTTTTCGTTTTTTTGATAGATTTTTCAAAGACGGAATTTCACAAAACCAAGAAATATATCAAATTATTCACATTTTAAATCCCTAATCCATTATGAGTCAAACGATTAACAAACAAAGGCTATTCAACGCAAGTTGTTTTGCTTTGATTACGACTGCCTTTTCATTCAGTATTCGTGCGGGTATTTTGCCACAGTTAGCCACTGATTTCAATCTATCAGGCGAGCAATTAGGTTTTATTAATTCAATGTGGTTCTTAGGATTTCCAATTGCCATGATTGTTGGTGGATTAGTTTATCACACTTTCGGACCCAAAAATATCATGATGGTCGCTTTTGTCTGTCATGCTTTGGGGATTATTTTAACATTATATCCTGGACTTTTGGGAGGATATACAGGACTTTTAGTTTCGACCTTTTTAATCGGAATTGGAAATGGTTGCACCGAAGCTGCCTGTAATCCAATGATTGCCGACACTTATCAAGGTGCTGAAATGAGTACAAAATTAAACCGTTTTCACATGTGGTTTCCAGGAGGAATTGTGTTAGGAAGTTTACTTTCTAAATTCATGACTGATGCAAATTTAGGCTGGCAAGCACAAATCTGGTTAATTCTTATTCCTACTGTGATTTATGCCTATTTGTTTTGGGGGCAAACATTTCCAAAGCCACAAAATGAAGGTGTTACATCAATTGGCAAGAACCTTCAAGCCATGGCAACCCCTCTATTTATTTTTATATTCGCTTGTATGGCTTTAACTGCTATCACAGAATTTGGACCACAACAATGGACGGGTTTAATTATGAGTAAATCAGGGGCAAGTCCGATGTTAATTTTAGCTTTGGTAACGGGTTTAATGGCAGTTATTAGATACTTTGCAGGACCTATTGTGGCAAAATTTGACCAAACGGGCGTATTGCTTGGTTCAGCAATTTTTGCAACTATCGGTATCTATTTATTTAGTACACAAACGGGCAGCATGGCTTACGTTGCCGCCATTTTCTTTGCGATGGGCGTTGCTCTTTTCTGGCCCAATATGATTGGATTTATTGCCGAAAAAGTGCCACTTTCAGGAGCATTAGGAATGTCCATTGTTGGAGGCGTTGGAATGTTTTCTACCTCAATTTTTCAACCAATCATTGGTCGTTGGATTGATAATTCTAAGGCTGAACAAACAGCAGCGGGCTTAACGGGCGATGCCATGGAATTAGCCGCAGGACAAAGTACATTGAGTACGATGGTGATTTTTCCCCTGATTTTGATTGTTGCCTTTGCAGGTTTGTATGTATATATGCGTAAACGTCCAGAGATGGCTACGGCTTAATATATCCAATAAATGTTAAAACAAAAATCCTCACGAAATCAATTTGGGAGGATTTTTGTTTTATATTGGTAAAAGAATTATTTTAGTGTAAAATTAAGGAATCAATATGCTAACAGTCGCAGAGAAAATATATACCGTAGAGGAATACTTCGAGTTGGAGCGTAACTCCGAAGTGAAGCATGAATACGTAGAAGGTCAATTAATTGAAATGCCAGGAGAAAAAAGAATTGCTAACCGAGTAGCTGGAAGTATTTATGCTTTATTGCTACGAATATTGAATCACAAAGTCTTTGAAGTTTATATTCAAGATGTAAAGTTAAGTACCGTAAAAAACAAACGCTATCGTTACCCAGACGTAATGGTCGTGCCTGTTATTGATGATGAAGATGATGCTATGGTTCATCAAGCCGTTTTAATTGCGGAGGTTCTTTCTCCATCCACCGAGAAAACCGATAGAAATGAGAAATTAAAAGAATATTCAAAAATCTCATCGGTTCAATACTATTTATTGGTTTCACAAGAAGAAACTGTGATTGAGTTGTATAAACGTAATGGAAATATTTTTGAGTACTCATTTTATACTGAGAAAACAGACATTATTGATTTGCCATTTTTCGACACAAAATTAACCTTAGATGATATTTATAAAAACATTTTGTAAAATGTCATTTGCCCTACAATTTTATAACAAAGCCTTACAGATATTTGTATCATCTGTAAGGCTTTTTGTTAATGTGAGATTATTGATTGTCTAAGTAGTCTCGTCTGAATTTGGATTCGTCAGATTAATGGATTTATTGGATTTTTACCGAATTAATTATCTGAACATAATTACTCATGGCATGACTAATCTCACAAACTATTGATAATAAACAAATTACTATCAGTCATGCCATGAGTGTCGTTCAAACTAATGGTGTGCAGGTAGTTACAATCCAATAAATCCAATGAATCCAAATTCAGACTAATTACCCCAAAACCATGCTTCTAAAATTCTCCAAACGACTTTTAATCGGATACATAATCCTCTTTATCATTTCTCAAATCCTTTCCTCTTGTTTAACTTTCAAAGTAAGTCAAAAGGAGATTGATAAAAAGTTTTTGGGTTATTCCATGAAGCCTATCCAACATCAAATGGAAGTGCAAGGCGTGGAGATGAATTATGCAGAAATAGGGTCTGATTCGTTGCCAGTTGTATTTTTTGTTCACGGTTCGCCAGGTTCTTGGGGTGGATTTATTGATTTTATGAAAGATACAGTCTTACTAAAAAAAGTAAAAATGGTAGCCGTGGATAGAATTGGTTTTGGGGATTCAGATTTTGGTAACGGTGAAAAATCATTAGCTGTGCAAGCCGAATTATTGAAACCAATTATTGAAAAATACAAAAAATCGGGTAAGAAAATTATCCTCATTGGGCATTCATTGGGCGGACCATTGATTGCAAGGATGGCGATGGATTATCCAGCATTAATTGATAATCTGATAATTGTAGCAGGTTCAATTGCCCCTGATTTAGAACCTAATGAAAAATGGTTTAGAATTCCCATGGACTTTATACCGATAAAATTTTTAATTCCCACCAGTTTTAGCGTTTCTAATCACGAAATACTTTATTTGAAACCCGAATTAGAAAAGATGTTACCTTTGTGGAAGAATATTTGTCAGCCCATCATTGTCATTCAAGGAGGAAAGGATATGTTGGTAGATCCAAAGAATGCGGATTTTGCCGAGAAAATGTTGGTAAATGCTATAAGTTTAAAAGTAGTGCGGATTGATACCATGAATCATTTTGTGCCATGGTCGCATCCACAGTTGATTAAAAAAGCTATTTTAGAAAGTTTATGAAATTAAGAATAGGACAAGGTTACGACGTACATCGCCTCGAAGCAGGCAAGGATTTTTGGTTAGGTGGAATCATCGTTCCGCATACACACGGAGCAGTTGGTCATTCGGATGCAGATATTGTGTGCCACGTAATATGTGATGCCCTTTTGGGTGCTGCCAATATGCGAAATATCGGGTATCATTTCTCCGATAAAGACCCACAATACAAAGGCGTTGATTCAAAAGTTTTAGTCAGAAAAGTGCTTGAAATGGTGCGTGGAGCGGGTTGGGAGGTTAATAATTTGGATGTAACCATTATTTTGCAAGAGCCAAAACTCAATCCTCATATCCCAACGATGAAGGCTTGTTTGGCAGAAGTAATGAATATTCCCGAAGAAGATTTATCGATTAAAGCAACCACTTCCGAGCACATCGGTTTTGTGGGACGTGGGGAAGGCGTGGCGGCTCAATGTGTGGCGTTGATTGTTAAAAATTAGTTGCCACCAAGGCACAAAGTCTCTAATTTTCTTTGAGTCTTCGTGCCTTAATGGCAATATATTATTCCCGAAATTCGGTTTTGTTGGGCGTGGGGAAGGCGTGGTGGCTCAATGTGTGGCGTTGATTGTTAAAAATTAGTTGCCACCAAGGCACAAAGTCTCTAATTTTCTTTGAGTCTTTGTGCCTTAGTGGCAATATATTATTCCCGAAATTTTACATATACATACTCGTCAATCACCACCCCATTTTTAATTGTTGCCTTTTTGCGAATTCCCTCAAATTCATACCCCGCTTTTTCTAAAACTCGCATTGAAGGCTTATTAAATTCAAAGACCGCTGCCCAAAGCCTTACAAGGTCTGGAAAATTCTGAAAAGCATAATCAGTCATTTGTTTTAGGGCTTCAGTAGCAACGCCTTTACCCCAATAATTTTCTCCCAACCAATAGCCAATTTCAGACGTAACTCGTTGAACGTCATTGCCAATGATTATACCAACTGCCCCAATAACCTTTTCATCAATATCAATGGCAAAAGTCGTGGCTGGTTGATTAGTTTCTTTGCAAAATTCAATCCACCAACTGGCATCTGCATACGTGTATGGATGAGGGAAGGTATCTTTTACATTATTGAAAATCTTGATGTTATTGGCATTTTCGACTAAGGATTCGTGGTCTCCGTTTTTAAAATGACGTAAAGTGAATGTTGGTTTTGCTTTATTATTTGACATAATTATAACATTTAAAATATTAGCCATTCATCTAAAATATACTGTTAAAATTAATCCCAATTGTTTATAAACTGAAATTTACTCAAGCTAAAATGACATTTTTTCTGTTTTGATTCTTAATATTGTACTTCCAGTTTAGACTTGAAGTTTTTATGTTAAATCTTGAAATTGAATTATGACAATACATACTTTCCCGAATTACGAAACGCTCTCCGAAGCCACTGCTCATTTGATTATTGATGTTTTAAAACAAAACCCAGAGGCTTTAATTTGTATTGCCTCGGGCGATACCCCTTTGGGTGTGTGTAAATTCTTGGCTCAATCCGATAAAAACCTCTTCAATAAATGCACTTTCGTAGGGTTGGATGAGTGGGTGGGCATGGATGAAAACGATGAAGGTTCTTGCAAATATGGAATCTATCAAAACTTGTTAATTCCCCTAAATATTCCCTCTGAACGCATTAAATATTTTGATGCAAAAGCCGAAGATTTGGAATCAGAATGTCTGAAAATTAATGATTTTATTGCCTCAAAAGGGGGCTTAGACGTAATGCTTGTAGGGGTAGGAATGAACGGACATATTGCTTTGAATGAACCCAATACTTCTTTCAATATTTATGCTCATGTATCTGATTTAGAGGAGATTACAAAATCAGTTGGTCAGAAGTATTTCACGAAAGATACAGTTTTAACGCAAGGAATAACACTTGGTTTGGCTCATTTGCAAGAAGCAAAATTGCCGATTCTGATTGCTAATGGAAACCGTAAAGCCGACGTTATCAATAAGGCATTAAATGGTGAAATTACTGAACAATTTCCAGCCAGTGTCTTGCAAAAATTAGAAAATGCTTTAGTGATGTTAGACGGAGCAGCTGCCCAAAAATTATGATAAAAAATTTAATTATTGGAATACTTTTCGCTATGCTTTGGGCATCGGCTTCTTCTGCCACAAAAATTGGAATTCAATCGGCTCAACCGTTAGTTATTGGAAATTTTCGTTTCTTTATTGCTGGGTTTTTGATGTTGGGATATGCATATTTAATTCAAAAAAATCGTTTACCCCGAGGAGAAGAGTGGAAACAATTAGCCATTTATGGAGTCTTGAATGTTACTATTTATTTAGGATTTTTTGTCATTGCTATTAAACACGTATCTGCGGGTATTGGGAGCTTATCAACGGCAACTAATCCCTTAATAATCAGTATTTTATCAGCATTTTTTATAGGTCGCTCCGTGAAAAAGCTGGAGGTTTTGGGGTTAATTCTGGGTATTACAGGCGTAGGAATTGCCACTTATCCTTTACTAAAAAACAGTTATGCAGACGTTGAAGGCTTGATAATTTTATCTATTTCCATGATTTCATATTCAGTCGGAACGGTTTATTATTCTTCCCAAAAATGGGATTTACCATTGTTAGTAATTAATGGCTGGCAAGTGCTTTTGGGCGGAATTCTATTAATTCCAATGACCTTATTTTTCACGGATTGGTCAAATAATACGTATGATTTAAGATTTTGGGGTTCTGTTTTCTGGTTGGTAGTACCCGTTTCAATTGGTGCTGTGCAATTATGGCTTTATTTACTTAAAAAAGACCCCATAAAAGCCTCGCTTTGGCTATTTTTGTGTCCGATTTTCGGATTTATTTACGCCTCATTTTTATTAAAAGAACCCATTACTTCTTATACTTACATAGGAACATTACTCGTTATTGTGGGACTATATTTAGCACAGCGAGAAAAATTTAAGAAAAATATTTGAACACGATTTTAGGATTAAATTGATTAAAATAATTGCTCTCAAAATAATCGTTACAATCATATTAATCTTAAAATCGTATTCAGACAAAAATATTATCAAATAAAACCCCTATTTTTAAATTTCTTAACCCAATTTCCTAACCTCTAATCCCCAACCCCTAATCACCAATTATCCATGTTTTTAACAAATTTACTATTGAAACATTTTGTCAAAATAACGCTTACTTGCATCACTCTTTTTGCTTGTAATTTTATTGAAAAGACGGGAAAATTTTTTAAAAATGAGCCTAAATGGCAAGATTATTCCTGCGATACTACGCTGAAAGTCAATGAATTAAGTGTGAGAGAAATGGCACAAAGTTTCTATTTGCAAGATACTTTGGTAAAACAAAATCTTTCGCCTCAGAAGATTTTTATAGTTGTTGCTGACCCGCAAGGAAACTTGAAAATAGGAGGGGTAGCCGCACAAAATCAAGAACACCCGCAAGCGTTAATTTTTCCGAGTATTCAGTTGCCAAATGAGTCGCTTTCATTGTCTTGGCAAGAGCAAGAATATCTTTGGGCATTGGCATCACAACCACGATATTTGTACAATCGTTGGGAAAGATTATTATCAGAAGAACGAACAAGTTTTCTCTCAAAACGTGATTCTATTCATCAAGTAATGAAAGATTTGAATGGTTCAGTAAGGATAATTTCTGACTTACGTTCCATGGCAAATCAGCAAAAATATTTAATCAGCAATAAATCTGTATCACCAATTTCGATGCATAATTTTGGTTTTGCTGCGGATTTTGCTGTAATGAGAAGTAATAAAATATCTAATAATTTGTCTCATTATCGCCCTCTAAACAATCTGACGGCACAAGCTGGCATGACTTGGGGAGGGAACTTCGTTGGCTTTGTTGATCCAGGGCATATTCAGAAATTTAAGAACGGAGCTGAAATGTTAAGAAAATATCCTGACTTAATTTTTGAATTTGAGCCTTACAGATTTCAATATAATTCTTGGATGAATAAAATGATTGGTTGGGGCAAAGAAGATAAAGCGGGTGATACCAGAGAACTCCTAATTGAACTTAACAAATTTAAAAAAGAGCGACCTTGCCCATGTTTGAATTTGACTGGGAAAATGCCCAATACACTCATTGATAATGTAAAAAATCAGGTAAAAATGCTTGGTTATCAGCAAGATACAGATTTGCTTTTGGTTGGAGATTTATCTTCCCAAAACATTTCGTTGGTGAGTGCAAACGGAATAATTTCTTATCCTCTGGGAAAATGGAATTGATTCACCGTAAGCAGTTTAAAGTGGCAAATCGCAATTGAAGTATGATACGGTAGCGGTTAAGTAATCTATATTGTGGTATGATTGTTTTGCGGAGAATACTTGAATATTTTCTAATTAGACAAAATATGATTTAACTCATCACTATTCAAGTAAGTTCGTAAAAGGATACATACCAACTGCCTGTTTTTTACTGCCTACTTAATCTCTAATCCAAACATACCATTTTCTCTATGGAATATAAATTACCCTTCGTCGCTAAACTCGCTTTTGCACTCATTTCTGTCACCATTTTGGTCTATTGGTTGGTAGTCTTGCAGGATGTTCTTGTGCCTGTGCTTATTGCAATGATTCTATCAATGTCTGTTTTTCCAGTATCTAATTGGTTAGAAATCAGAGGTTTAGGAAGAGTTTGGGCAGTAACGATAACGCTCATTTTATTTACGGCCGTTGCCATTGGAATTATCTGGTTAGCTTCCACACAAATTGCTAATTTTGGGGAAATGATTCCACAATTAGAAAAGAGGATTCTTGATTGGTTCAATCAAATTCAGCGGTGGGGCGAGAATACACTTCACGTTGGAAAACAAGCACAAATCACACAATTAAGAAAATATGGAACGGGAATGTTAAGTTCGGGTGGAACTTTTTTTACTACCGCACTATCTACTACGGGTAGTGTCTTGGGAAACCTGTCTTTAATCCCGATTTATATGTTCTTTTTTCTTTATTACCGAGATTTTTTCAAAATGTTTTTTTATAAAGTTTTCAAGAATATTAGTAGGAGAAGAGTTGATGCTGTATTGATAAAAATATATGGAGTTGTTCACAGTTACCTAACTGGATTAGTGACTGTAACCTTAATTGTAGGAACACTCAATACCATTGGATTATTGGTTCTGGGAATAGACTACGCAGTACTTTTTGGGTTTTTAGCGGCTGCATTATTGGTAATTCCATTTATTGGTATCCTGATTGGTTCCATTTTACCTATCATTATTGCTCTCATCACTAAGGATTCTCCCATGTATGCAGTGGGTGTTGCAGGGGTCTTCGTTTTTGTACAATTCTTAGAAGGAAATTTTATCACACCGCAAATTGTAGGTTCAAAAGTAAGCATCAATGGCTTGGTCGCCATCATTGCTTTATTGTTGGGTTCAGCCCTCTGGGGATTGGCCGGAATGGCTTTGTCACTACCCACAATTGCTATTTTGAAAGTAGTTTTTGAGGCTGTTCCAGAATTAAAACCTTACGCTTATGTACTTGGCGAACCCGACCATGAAAGACTCCAATTTGAGAAAAAACGAATGTCTAAAGGCTTTGTTCCATCCTTGATGGATAGTATCGTAGAGACAACTGAAGACGTTAAGTCAATCGTAAGTGGGCGGGGTAGAAGAGGCAAAGCTGAGAAAATTGATTAGTAAAAAGGGTTGCAAAATTGAATTTGCAACCCTTTTTTATGAACAAATATATTCAAATATTCACTCACTCTATCACTCACTCATTATATCATTGAATTTACACCAACGCCTCATACAAAATCTCCACTGCGTGTTTGGCTGTCCGCCCCGTTCCATCATGAATTTGATGACGGCAACTTGTTCCCGAGGCAGCAATAATTACATCCTCCCCTTGCTGACGAATTGTTGGAAAAAGCACCAACTCCCCAATCTGATTGGATAATTCAAAATGCTCTTTTTCATACCCAAAAGAACCCGCCATACCACAACATCCCGAAGGAATTAATTGTACTTCATAATTCTCTGGTAAAGACAAAGTTCGCTTGGCAGGAACCATATTAGATAATGATTTTTGCTGACAATGACCATGTAATTTTATCAACCTTTTTTCGGTTGTAAAAGCACTTTTTGAAATACGTTTTGCTTCAATTTCTTTCGATAAAAACTCCTCAATCATGAACACATTTTTTGAGAGTTTTTGAGCATCTTCCAATAAATTTTCATCCACTAAATCAGGGTATTCATCCCTAAAAGTCAAGATGGCAGAAGGCTCAATGCCGATGAGAGGAATTTCCTCCGTAACCACCTCTTTTAGCAAGCTAACATTCTGATTTGCAAGACGTTTAGCATCATCCAAGAGTCCTTTTGAAAGTTGCGGACGACCAGATTCTACGTGCTTTGGAACAATGACTTCGTAGCCCAAACGGTTCAATAATTTAACCGCCTTAATGCCAATTTCAACATCATTATAATTGGTAAATTCATCCACAAATAAAAATACTTTTCTTTGCGTCTTCGTGCCTTCGTGGCTATTAAACCATGACTTGAATGTATTTTTCGCCAACAAAGGCATTGTTCTATCGGGATGAAAACCAACAACTGAATTGGCAATTCTGCGTAAAAATGGGTTATCATAAACAAAATTATATGCCCAAGGAATATATGAAACTATTTTAGAAATATTAGCGAAATTACCCACCAAACGACTTCTAATTGGCACACCGTTTTCCTTATAATATTGATGTAAAAATTCCATCTTCAATTTCGCCACATCTACGTTTGACGGACAATCAGATTTACATCCTTTACAAGCCAAACACAAATCAAAAACTTCCTTCACGTCATTGAGAGTAGCCCCCCCCGCCCCCGATGGGGGAGCCAGTACACCGAAAGGAGTGTCTTTCTTTATTCCCCCTTCGGGGGTTAGGGGGCTACTTGTCAAAAATTCCCTCAAAATATTCGCCCTTGCCCGAGTTGATTCTTTTTCATTACGAGTAGCCATGTATGACGGACACATAGTCCCACCCGAAAGATGCGTTTTCCGACAATCGCCCGAACCATTGCACTGTTCAGCGTGTTGTAAAATATTTTGGTTGGTAAAACGAAATGTCGTCTCGAATTCAGGCGTTTGTTGTCCAGGCGTGTAACGAAGAAAGGTATCCATCGGAGGTGTATCAACCACTTTATTGGGATTAAAAACATTGTAGGGATCCCAAATGCGTTTCACCTCTTTCATCAATTGATAATTGTGTTCGCCCACCATTTGCTTAATGAATTCCCCACGTAAACGACCGTCACCGTGTTCACCAGAAAGCGAACCTCTATATTTTTTAACTAAGGTCGCAATCTCCTCCGCAATCAAACGAAATTGTTTATTTCCTTCAACCGTTTTCAAATTGATAATTGGGCGTAAATGAATCTCGCCAGAACCAGCATGTGCATAGTGAACACAATACAGATTATTTGCCGTAAGAATTTCGTTAAAATCACGAATAAAATCAGGTAAGTCGTTGACATCCACGGCTGTATCTTCAATCACGGCAACGGCTTTTTCATCCCCAGGCAAATTAGAAAGTAATCCCAAACCCGCTTTTCTCAAATCCCAAACTCTTTTAGTGTCTGTTCCATAAACGACTGGGAAATGATAGCCCAAGCCAGCAGCTCGCATTTCAGCTTCCATCGCCACGGCTTTTTGTTCAATTTCTTCATGAGAATTTCCTCGTAATTCAACCACTAAAATTGCCCCTGGATCACCTTGCACAAAGAAACGATTTTGACTTTGCTCTTTATTGGCTTTTGTACATTCCAAAATATAATGATCCATCAATTCTGAAGCCGAAGGTTTATACTTCAAAGCAATCAAATTTGCTCTCAACGATTCATCAACGGTATTAAAATGCCCGCAAACCAAACCGATTTCAGTAGGAGGGAGGTCATCAACGTGAAGTTTTATTTCCGTCAAAAAACAAAGCGTCCCTTCCGAACCTGCAATTAATTCACACAAATTAAAAGGCTTTCCTCCCGCTGTGTAAGGTTCACAATTCAAAAGCATATCCAAGGCATAACCCGTGTTTCTTCTTTCAATAGATGGCTTCGGAAATTCTTTTCTTATTTCAGTTTGATTGAAAGAGTCAGCCAAAATTTTATTAGTTTCTCGGTATATTTTTTCTGATAAAGTAGCCGTTCCGTTTTTGCGTTCAGCTGTTGTTAATAAGTCATTATATTCTCCATTATTCGAGCTTTTTATTTCAACTTCTGACCCATCAGATAGTATTGCTTTCACCTCCAACAAATGCTCACGAGTGGAACCATACACCACAGAATTTGACCCACAAGAATTATTACCGACCATTCCCCCAATCATGGCACGATTAGCCGTTGAAGTTTCAGGGCCAAAAAATAAGCCATATTTTTTAAGTTCCATATTCAGCACATCACGCACAACCCCAGGCTGAACTCGCACCCAATGTTCCTCTTTATTGACTTCCAGAATCTTCGTAAAATTTTTAGAAACATCCACCACTATTCCATTACCAACGACCTGCCCAGCCAATGAAGTTCCCGCAGTTCTTGGGATAATTGATGACTGGTTTTCACGAGCAAAATTGATTAATTTCTTAATATCGTTAATGTTTGCAGGAATTGCCACAGCCGTTGGCATTTCACGGTAGGCAGAAGCATCAGTGGCATACAGAGTACGCATTACAGTATCAAAATGGAGTTCTCCCTCCAATTCAGTGGCAAATTTGGCAAGTAGTTGAGTATTAATCATTTTTTGTATTTTACGAAGAAAAATTGACTTTTTCTAAGTTATTTTTGAGATAACAAAATTACCTATAAATTCAATTTAATGTAGCTTTAAATATTTTTTAGGGCTATTTATATTGGAAAAGTACAAAATATTACTCGAATTTAATTGATATTTTTTTAACAATTTTTAACAAAAAGCCCTATTGGGTGAAGTGATGCAAATTTTTGCAAACACTGTTCTATTCTGTGCTAAACTTTGCAGAGCTAATTAAGTACAATTCTCTAACTTAATTTTTTTTTATTCAATAAAACTTTTCATTAAAAAAGTTGAATTATAGAAATATTCTTCCCTATTTTGCATAACATTTTTATAACAATATCATATTAAGTCCTGCAAAAGTGCCATTTTACCTGGGTCATCATCATTTATTATTTTAGGTAAGTTCTTGGTAACTTTTACTCAATATTCTAATAACACGGAATAAATATGTAATTGTTTACATTTTTTCATTAACCATTTTCCAATCTTAACAAACCTTATGAATAATCATTTTTACAGATGGTTCAGTCGCCCAATGCGACAAGGTGCAGCATTAAAGTCTCTTTTAAAGACTTCTTTAATGGCTATCACCATGCTTGTGTCTTTGAGTACGTTTGCTCAGGACAAAACGGTTTCGGGTAAAGTAACTGATGCCGCTGACGGCTCAGGAATGCCCGGTGTATCTATTGCGGTTGCGGGTGCTAATAAAGGAACTCAAACAGACGTCAATGGTAATTACAAATTGAGCGTTGGAGATAATGCTACATTAGTATTTTCATTTGTAGGATATACAAAACAAGAAATTGCTGTTGGTTCACGTTCAGTAATTGATGTGAAATTAGGAGCTGACAATAAATCTCTTGAAGAAGTTGTTGTTGTTGGTTACGGTACACAAAAGAGAAAAGAAATCTCTGGAACTGTTTCAAGTTTATCAAGTAGAGATTTCAACGCTGGAGTTGTAAATAATCCATTAGTGGGTGCTGCTGGTAAAGTTGCTGGTTTAGTAATTACACAATCAAGTGGTGACCCAAGTGCAAGACCAACTGTACGTCTTCGTGGTACGGGTTCATTATCTGGAAACTCAGAGCCGCTTTATGTAGTTGACGGAGTTATTGGCGCTCCAATTGAAAACATCGCTCCAGAAGATATCCAAACAATGGATGTTCTTCGTGATGCTTCTTCTGCGGCTATTTATGGTTCAAGAGGTGCTAATGGTGTTATCATCATTACTACTAAAAGAGGTAAAGCAGGTGCAACGCAAGTTGACTATAATGGTTACGTTGGAACTGAAATGATTTCTCAACGTCCGCAATTAATGAATGGAGCTGAATTTAGAGCTGCTGCTCAGAAATTCAATCAACCATTTACAGATGGTGGTGCTGATACAGATTGGTTGAAAGTTATTACACGTACTGCGGCTTCACAAAACCATAATTTAGGTGTTTCAGGTGGCTCTGAGAATTTTTCATATCGTGCATCAGTTGGTTATTTGAAGCAAACTGGAACTGTAATCGGTTCAAGTAAAGACCGTTTAAATGCTCGTTTGAACTTAGACTCTAAGGCAATGGACGGAAAATTGAAAATAGGATTTAGTGTTTCAACATCACAATCTGACGCTGTTTTACAAGATGATATTGCTTTGGGTTTAATTTATAACATGCGTCCAACAGATCCTGTTTATAATCCAGATGGTACATACTTCCAATTACCAGGAACATTCTCAAATTTCAACCCTCTTGCAAGATTAGAAAGTAATACAAGAAATGAGAAGTTAAGAGATATTTTAGGAAATGTTAGTTTAGCTTACAGCATTACACCTGATTTAACTGCCAGAATTTCTGGTACGTTACGGACACAAGGGAATGATTTTTCAAGAATTACAAGATCAACTCCTGGAAATCTTCTTCAGGTAAATGGAGGTAATTCAGCAGGTAGAAGTTATGGCGATGTAAATGACCAACAATTAGATTTTACAATGAACTATAATAAAGTTTTTGGTAAAAGTACGCTCGGATTATTAGGAGGTTATACTTACCAAGGTGTTGTAAATTCTGGTTTTGGTGTTGCTAACAGTAATTTCCTAACGGATGATTTCGGTGCTGACAATTTAGGTTCAGGTATTGGTGTTCTTGGACAACAAAATTATGGCATTGGGTCTGGTAAGAGTGAATATAAATTGATTTCATTCTTAGGACGTGTTCAATATGGTTATGATGACAAATATTTTGCTACTATCAATTTACGTCAAGATGGTTCAACGAAATTTGGTAAGAATAATCAATGGGGTTTCTTCCCCTCTGCTTCGATTGGATGGAATTTATCTAAAGAAGATTTCTTGAAAGGCGTTCCTAATTTAGACAACTTGAAATTGAGAGTATCGTGGGGTAGAACAGGTAGCTCAGAAGGTATCTCTCCTTATGCTTCACGTTCATTCTGGGGTGTGACAGGTGGATATTATGATCCTGCTACTAACGCAACAAGACCTTCTTACGGTATTACATCAAACGCTAATCCAAACTTAAAGTGGGAAGTAAACGAAAACTACGGTGCAGGTATTGATTTCTCTTTATGGAAAGGAAGACTTACTGGTAATATTGACTGGTACACTCGTGATACAAAAGACTTACTTTATACGGTTGCTGCTCCACAAGAGAAAGGCTTTCCATTCCCAAGAATTTTGGCAAACGTTGGTTCAATGACTAATAAAGGGGTAGAGATTTCATTATCATACCAATGGCTTGACACAAAAGACTTTTCATTCAGCTCAGTGGTTGCAAGTTCGTTTAATAGCAACAAAATTACAAGTTTAAGTAATGCAACTGAAGGATTAGCTGCTCCAGAAAGAACATTTTTGGAAACAGGTTTAGGTTCATTTATTAGAGGTACATCTGCTGTAAACTTCTCAGTTTTAACCCCAGGACAGCCTTTAGGTGTATTCTACGGAGCTGTTGTATCTGGTATCGATGATAAAGGAAAGTATATCTTTAAAGATTTAGATGGTGATGGTAAAGTGGCAGAAACGCCAGAAGATGGAGACAAAACGTATATTGGAGATCCAAATCCATTCTTTGTAGGAAGCATCACAAACCAATTCAAATACAAAGGTTTTGATTTGTCATTCATGGTAACGGGTAACTTTGGTGCAAAAGTTATGAATACTAACCAATTGTTATTGGGACGTAAAGATGGTCGTATTGCAGAAAGTAGTGCTTTGAAATCTGCCATTGATTCAAAAGTAGATGATAACCGTACTATTTCAATGGATTATTATGTAGAGTCTGCTGACTTTGTAAGAATTGCCAATGCTCAAATAGGATATACTATTCCAGCAACTTCAAAAATTCTTAAAAGAGCAAGAATCTACGTGGCTGGTAATAACTTGGCTTTGTTTACGAGTTATAAAGGAGTTGATCCAGAGGTTAGTCAAGAATTGAGAGTTGATGGAAATAGAAGAGCACCAGGTATTGATGTACGTGAGACTTATTTCAAGACAAGAGCGTTTACATTTGGTGTTAATCTTTCATTTTAATTACATATAGATTGATAAGTAAATTTACTTACGAAATCCACGCAACCAATCGTTGTTTATTTTCGTAAGTAAATTAAAAAAAACTCAATTTTTTTAAACAATATTTTTGAACATATTATTATTTAATTGTTCATATAAAATAACGAAAAAATGAAAAATAAGATAGTGAAATTATTATTTGTAGGGAGTTTAACTGCTTTATCTCTACAATCATGTACTGACCTAACGGAAAAAGTATATGATAGAATTGAGGATGGAGACTTCCTTAAAAATGATGCTCAGATTGCTGCGGCATTAGGACCTGCTTATGGTGGACTTGGTGGAATCACTTGGGATTGGTTTAATCCAAACGAAGCTTCTTCTGACGAATTGATTGTTCCTACTCGTGGTGGTGACTGGTTTGACAACGGTGACTGGTTGGCGTATTCTCGCCACACTTGGACTCCAAGTCATGGTCCAATCAACGGATCTTGGGGCTTCCTTTTTGGAAATATCTCAACCATTAATCAATTAATCCCAAAGGTTTCTGCTAATAAAAAAGCAGTTGACGAACTTCGTGCTTTGCGTGCATTCTATTATTTGCAAGCAGTTGATATGTTTGGTAATGTGCCAATTTCAACTGAAACGTTGAATGATGGTGCAACTAAGCCACGTGCTGAGGTATATGCTTTTATTGAAAAAGAATTAGTTGAAATTATTCCAAATCTTCCTACAACAAAGGTTTATAGTAAAATCAACCAAAGTGTAGCTAATATGATTTTGGCTAAGTTGTACTTGAATGCCGGCGTTTACAAAGGTGCTCCAGAATGGCAAAAAGCGTATGATGTATTGAATAAAGTTATACCAAACTACTCATTAGAAGCGTCAACTTTAGCTAACTTCTCTTTGCAAAACCAGGGTTCATCTGAAAATATATTTGTTGTTCCTTACGATAGTAAAACTGCTGGTGGTATGACTTTTCAAATGAGAACGTTACATTATGAGAATCAAAAGACTTACGGTTTAGGTAACTCTCCATGGAATGGTTTCTGTACATTAGCTGATTTCTATAACTCATTCGATGATAAAGATTTACGTAAGAAAATGTGGATTGCTGGACAGCAGTATGCTGCTTCAGGTGCTGAATTGAAAGATGCAAAAGGATCTCCATTGGCGTTTGTTGCAGACTTTAAGAAAGATCAAATGACTGACGCAGATCCAGAATATCAAGTTGCTGGTGTTCGTGCTCAGAAATATGAGATTCAACGTAACAATCCATCAGGAGACCAAGACAACGATTTTGTTATATTCCGTTTATCAGACGCAGTATTGATGAAAGCAGAAGCAGCTCTATGGTTAGGAAAAACTGGTGAGGCTTTAGCTGAAATGAATAAAACAAGAACAAGAGCTGGCCTTACTGCTGCAACAACAATTGATAAAGCATCTTTGTTGGCTGAAAGAGGTCGTGAAATGGCTTGGGAAGGTTGGAGACGTAGTGATCTAATCCGTTTTGGTGAATTTAACAAGGAAAGAAAATTTATGAAGAATACAAAAGATTACTCATTGTTCCCAATTCCACAAGCTCGTATTGATGCCAACCCTAAATTGGTTCAAAATCCTGCTTACAAATAAGAATTATGATTGTTTTTTTATAAGTTTATTGTCAAAAAGCAGGCTTTTGCCTGCTTTTTGACATATTAACCCTACCATTATTATAAAAATGAGATCATTTTTTAAAATCATTCTGTTTTCAATATTTATGTTGGCTGTTTCTTGTACAAAAAAAGAAGAAACACTGTTTGAAACTGTCCCTGCTTCCGAGACAGGCATTGACTTCGTAAACAGAAGTTTAGACAAAAAAGAATTTAATATTTTCAACTACCGTAATTTTTATAATGGTGGTGGCGTTGCCATTGGTGATATTAATAATGATGGTTTTGCTGACGTTTTTGTAACTTCAAATTTTGAGGAAAATAAATTGTATCTCAATAAAGGAAACGTTAATGAAGTTTCTTTCAAATTTGAGGATATTACGAAAAAAGCAGGCATTATTGAGAAGAAATTTTGGTCAACCGGAGCAACATTTGCTGATGTGAATGGCGATGGATTAATGGACATATATATCTGTAACTCAGGTAGTCGTGATGATAGAGGAAATCAGTTATACATAAATCAAGGAGTAAAGAACGGTATTCCAACTTTTAAAGAACAAGCAAAAGAATATGGATTAGTGGATGGTGGACTTTCTACGCACGCTGCATTTTTTGATTATGACCGTGATGGTGATTTAGATATGTATTTACTAAATAACAGTTTCACGCCAATTGATAAATTAGGCTACACCAATATAAGAAACAACAGAGATAAATTAGGCGGAGACAAATTATTTAGAAATGATTTAGATAATAACGCTAAGAATGGGAAACCTTACTTTACAGACGTTTCAGCCGAGGCTGGGATTTATGGGAGTTTAATTGGGTTTGGGTTAGGTATCACAATTGGCGATGTCAATAATGATAATTGGTTGGATATTTATATCTCAAACGACTTTTATGAGAGAGATTATTTATACATTAATCAGAAAAATGGCACTTTTAAGGAGGATTTAGAGAATCAAATGCAACACATCAGTTTAAGTTCGATGGGGGCAGATGTGGCAGATATAAATAATGATGGTCAAGCGGATATTTTTGTAACCGATATGTTGCCTGGTGATGATATTCGTTTGAAAACGACCAGTACAAATGAAGGCTATGACCTTTTTGACTTTAAGTTAAAACAAGATTATTGGTATCAGTATCAACGCAATATGCTTCATTTGAACAATGGAGACGGAACTTTTAGTGAAGTTGCACAGATGGCAAACGTTCATGCAACCGATTGGAGTTGGGGTGCCTTAATTTTCGATATGGATAATGACGGAAATAAAGACTTATTTGTTGCAAACGGAGTAGCAAAAGATCTTACTGACCAAGACTTTGTAAACTATATGGGCGACAGAAATACCATGCAGGAAATGTTAAGTGGAAAGCAATTTAATTATAAGGATATGGTTGATAAAATATCTTCCAAACCCATTCCAAACTACGCTTTTCAAAACAATGGAGGGCTAAAATTTCAAAATGTTGCTAAAAATTGGGGACTTGAAGGTCCAGGGTTTTCCAATGGTTCTGCGTATGGAGACTTAGATAATGACGGAGATTTAGACTTGATTGTCAATAACTTAAATGCTCCTTTATCTGTGTTTAGGAACAAAACGAATGAGATTTCTGAAAATAAATACTTAAAAATTAACTTGAAAGGTAGTGGAAAAAATCCTTTCGGAGTTGGAGCAAAAGTTGCTATTTATAGAGGAAAGGAAGTATTGTTTCAACAACAAATGCCTAATCGTGGGTTTCAGTCTTCAAGTGATAATCAGTTGGTTTTTGGTTTAGGAACGTCTGATAAAATTGATTCATTAGTTGTCACATGGTCGGATGATAAGCAACAAGTCGTCAAAAAAGTAAAAACAAATACGACTTTGACTTTCAAACAGTCAGATGCTTTGATAATTAAATCTACAACCCCCATTATTGAATCTACTTTTTTCACGGATATTACAAGCCAAACATTGGACTATAAACACATTGAGAATGATTTTGTAGATTATAATCGTGATGTTTTATTGAAGCAAAAATATTCAACACAAGGACCTGCGATGGCGGTTGGAGATGTGAACGGTGATAAATTAGACGATGTTTACTTAGGTGGTGCAACTGGACAAGCTAAACATTTATTTTTACAAAATACTAATGGTAAATTCACTGAAAAAGCTCAGCCTGATTTTGGAATGGATATGACCACTGAAAATGTAGATGCGATTTTCTTTGATGCCGACAAAGACAACGATTTGGATTTATTTGTGGTGACGGGCAGCAACGAATTTATGCCAGATGCTGCCGAACTTCATGATGTTTTGTATTTGAATGATGGGAAAGGAAATTTTAAAAGAGACACAAGATTTCCACCAATCTTTGAGAATGGTTCATGTGTAGAAGCCTGTGATTTTGATAAAGATGGTGATATGGATTTGTTCGTAGGCACTCGAATGATTTCTGGAAAATATGGTTATAGTCCTGCAAGTTATTTATACATCAATGATGGAACAGGAGGCTTTAAGAATTATACAAAAAGATATATTCCAGAAATAAACTCACTCGGAATGGTGACGGATGCCACTTGGTCTGATATTGATAAGGACGGTTTTACGGATTTAATCATTACGCAAGATTGGGGGGGGATTGCTATTTTTAAAAATGAAAAAGGGCGTAAATTAACGTTGACCAAAGGAATTGAGAATTCGGAAGGACTTTGGAACACTATCAAAGCCTCTGATTTAGACAGTGATGGCGACTTAGATTTTGTGGTTGGAAACGTTGGAGAAAATGTAAGATTAAGAGCTACGATTGAAAAACCTGCCAATTTATATGCCAACGACTTTGATAAAAATGGTACGACAGAATTGCTTTACACTTGTTTCACAGAGGATGGAAAAGCCTATCCGATGGTTTTGAAGGGGGAATTACAAAGAGCGATTCCAATGATAAAAGGTAAGTTTGTAAAATATATAGATTATGCAGGAAAAGAAATAAATCAAGTTTTTTCGGAAGAACAAATGAAAGATTGTACAACGAAAAAAGCCGTTACGCTGAAAACGGGAATACTAATCAATGACGGTAAGGGCAATTTTATGATGAAAGAATTACCAGCAGTTTGTCAATTTTCAACGGTTACTGCTATTGAAATCGCAGATTTTGATGGAGATAATAAATTAGATATACTTTTGGCAGGCAATTTTTATGATGTTTTACCAGAATGGGGTAGGAGTGATGCCAATTATGGAATCTATTTAAAAGGAAATGGTAAAGGAGCTTTTAGTGTAGTGCCTTCTAAAAAATCAGGTTTTTTTACGATTGGACAGGTTCGGAAAATGTCAAAAATTAATCAAGGGAATAAAAGTGCAATTGTGTTGGCAAAGAACAATGATAAAGCACAGGTTTTGAGTATTAATAAAAAATAACACAGTATCAGATTATCAAAAAAACATGAAAGGGAGAAGTATTTTTTATAAGATTTTAACTATTACCACTTTAATTACAACATTATGGTCGTGTAAGAAAGAGACAGATAATGTAAAACTGTTTGATAAATTACCAAGTAGTCAAACGGATATCACATTTAAAAATGACTTAAAAGAGACCAAAGATTTTGGTATTTTGGATTACTTATACTTTTACAATGGAGCAGGAGTTTCGTCGGGTGATATTAATAATGACGGTTTAGTGGATTTGTTCTTTGTGTCTAATCAAGGTAAAAATAAATTATACCTCAATAAAGGGGCAATGAAATTCGAAGACATTTCTGAAAAAGCAGGGGTTGAAGGCTTTGCAGATTGGAAAACGGGTGTAACAATGGCTGATGTAAATGGTGATGGATTTTTGGATATATATGTGTGTGCCGTTGGAAATTTTAAAGGGTTGGAAGGAGCTAATGAATTATATATCAACAATGGAGACCAAACTTTTACAGAAAAAGCGAATGAATATGGTTTAGATTTTACGGGTTTTTCAACGCAAGCTGCCTTTTTTGATTATGATAAAGATGGTGATTTAGATTGTTATTTATTGAACCACGCCGTGCATACTTCTCGCTCGTATGACCGTGTGAGTACAAGAATGTTGAAAAACAATGAAGCTGGAGACTATTTATACGAAAATGTAGAGGGTAAATTCAAAGATGCAAGTGCAAAATCGGGTATTTATCAAGCTTCAATGGGGTATGGTTTAGGAATTTCAGTTGCTGACATTAATGATGATGGATGGGAAGATATTTACGTTAGCAACGATTTCCATGAAGATGATTACTATTATGTAAATCAAAAGAACGGAACATTTAAGGAGGAAGCTAAAACTCGAATGAAACACATGAGCCGTTTTTCTATGGGTTCGGATATTGCGGATATCAATAATGATGGGTTTATGGATTTGATGACTTTGGATATGTACCCCGAAGACGAAACCGTTGAAAAGTCATCAGTTGGCGAAGACCCAATTGATATTTATTTATACAAACTTCAATTCGGATATTTTAATCAATATAGCCGAAATTGCCTTCAATTGAATCTTGGAGGAGAGCGTTTTACGGACATAGCACCTTTGGCAGGAGTGTCGGCAACAGATTGGTCTTGGAGTACGCTGATGAATGATTTTGATGGTGATGGAGTGAAAGATATTTTCATTTCAAATGGGATTGTGAGGCGACCAAATGACTTGAATTATGTAAAGTTTGTAACAGGAGATTCCCTGCATTATAATTTGCCTACCTCCAAGCAATATGATCAGAAGGCTTTGGATTTGATGCCAAGCGGTAAAGTTCATAATTATTTTTTCAGAGGTACGCCAAGTTTACAATTTGAGGATAAATCTTTAAGCTATGGGTTTGAAGAAGCAAATATCTCAAATGGAGCGACATATGCAGATTTAGACAATGATGGTGACTTAGAAATTATTACTAACAACATTAACGAAGAAGCCTCAATTTACAAAAACGAAAGTAATGAAGAATTGAAAAATGGTTTTTTGAAAATCAATTTAAAAGGGGACAATAAAAATACTTTTGGCATTGGTGCAAAAGTTATTGTTAAGACAAAAGACGTTGAGCAAACTCAGCAAAATATGCCAACTCGTGGATTTATGTCGTCTGTGGGAATGACGCTAAATTTTGGATTGGGAAAGGATGTTCCAATGATTGATGCCATAAAAGTGATTTGGGAAAGCGGGAAAGTCCAAGTCTTAACACAAGTAAAAGCGAATACAACTTTGACTTTGAATGAAAAAGATGCTAACCTTGAAACTATTACTCAGACTGTTCCCCAACAAATGACCTTTGAGGAAGTTTCAAATAAGCTAAATATCAATTTCAAACACGAAGAGAACGTTTATTATGACTTCACCCGTGAATCTTTAATGCCTTTCAAAGTGTCAATTGAAGGTCCTAAAGTTGCCGTTGGCGATGTCAATGGAGATGGGAAAGAAGATTTGTATGTGGGAGGAGCAAAATATCAAGCAGGTCAATTATTTCTGCAAAATGCCAATGGTTTCACAACTTCTAAGCAAACGGCATTTAAACAAGATACTGTTTTTGAAGATGTGGATGCCATTTTCTTGGATATTGATAGTGACAAAGACCTTGATCTATATGTAGTGTCGGGTGGAAACGAATTCTTTGAAAACATGGAAGAGCAGTTTGATAGAATTTATAAGAATGATGGTAAAGGGAATTTCACGAGAGATAAAGCCGCTTTGCCTCCGATGTTCAGTAATAAATCATGCGTAAGACCTTTTGATGTTGATAAAGATGGTGATGTAGACCTTTTTGTGGGAGGACGTGTGTTGCCTTTCAATTATGGAAAGACCCCTAAATCTTACTTCCTAATTAATAACGGAAAGGGAATTTATACCGATAGAACCAAAGAACTTTCTCCTGAATTACAAAATGCGGGAATGGTAACTGATGCTGTGTGGGTAGATACTGATAAAGACGGTGATGCAGATTTAACAGTTATTGGGGATTGGATGCCTGTTCAGACATACCAAAACGAAAAAGGTAAATTAAAATTGGTTGATAACGATTTATCAAAAAATACAGGTTTTTGGCAAGGGATTGTTGCGAATGATTTTGATAAAGACGGAGATATTGATTTTGTAATTGGAAACTTAGGAACAAATACGAAATTTAGGAAAAACTTTACTGGTAGTATCTTGAAAATGTATGTAAAAGACATTGATAATAACGAAAGTGTTGAACAAATATTGACTTACAATCGTGGTGATAAATGGTTTCCTGTGGCAACCAAGGATGAAATGGGTAAACAAATTCCAAGTATTATTAACAAAAATTTTACTGATTATTCTAAATATGCGGGTAAAGAAATCGACCAATTATTTAAACCAAAAGAATTAGATGGAGCAGAAATTATGGAAGTAAATACCTTTGAATCGGTTTATTTGGAAAATCAAGGCGGGAATAAGTTTAAATCAACGCCATTACCAATCTTAGCGCAAACGTCAAAAATAATGACTTTATTCTTAGATGATTATGATGGAGATGGAATCAAAGATGTATTTATCGGAGGAAATTTCTATGGAGCAAGTATGTATCAAGCCCGTTATGATGGAAGCTATGGATTGATTCTTAAAAGTGATGGAAAAGGTAGTTTTAAATCCATAATTCCAACACAAAGTGGGTTGTTGTTGAACGAAGAAGTGCGTGATATTAAAAAAATTACTGTCAATAAATTTCCTTATTATTTGATTGCAAGGAATAACGAAACATTGCAGGTTTTTAAGAAAAATAGATAGAATACCAAACCACATGAAAAAATGAAAAACAAAAAACTCCTCCTTTGGTCACTTACCGTTGCATTAAGCGGCTTTTTGTTCGGTTTGGATACCGCCGTAATCTCAGGTGCTGAACAAAAAATTCAGGCTTTATGGTCACTGAGCGATGCCATGCACGGTTTAGCAATTGCCATTGCTCTCTATGGAACCGTTTTTGGAGCCGCTTTCGGAGGTTGGTATGCTGATAAATTAGGTCGCAAAAAAGCCTTATTCTGGCTTGGAGCCTTGTTTTTTGTTTCTGCTGTTGGTTCAGCGGTTGCCCAAGATGTTTATACGTTTATGCTATTCCGTTTTATTGGGGGACTTTGTATTGGTGCTTCTTCTGTGGTTTCTCCTTTGTATATTTCAGAAATTGCTCCTGCCAAAAGTCGTGGATTTCTCGTGGCTTTGTTCCAGTTTAACATCGTTTTTGGAATTATGATTGCGTATGTTTCTAATTATCTCTTCCAACAAATGGGAGGCGAAAGTGATTGGCGATGGATGTTGGGAATTGTAGGAATTCCATCTCTGATTTTTACAGCTTTGACTTTATTAATTTCAGAAAGTCCAAGATGGTTGATTCTTCAAAAAAATGATGTTGAATCTGCGAAAGCCGTTTTAAATGAAATTGACCCAGATTCTGCGGATAAAACGTTAGTATCAATTTTGAATTCGCAACAGAATAATGCAAAAATGGGAAATGTTCATTTCTTTTCAAAACAGTATGCTTTCCCTATTTTATTAGCTTTTTTAATGGCATTTTTTAACCAGGTATCAGGAATAAATGCCATTATTTATTATGCTCCAAGAGTTTTTGAAATGTCGGGTTTAGCTAAATCAAGTGCTTTGCTTTCATCGGTCGGAATTGGACTTATCAACTTAGTCTTCACCATGTTGGGCGTAAGTTTAATTGATAAATTTGGAAGAAGATCTTTGATGTTCATTGGTTCTTTTGGTTATGTCATTTCCTTATCGCTAATTGCCCGTGCATTTTATATAGAGCAATTTGACGGAATGACTTTCTTTGTCTTTGCCTTCATTGCTGCTCATGCCATCGGTCAAGGTGCTGTTATTTGGGTATTCATTTCAGAGATTTTCCCAAATGAAGTGCGTGCTTCAGGACAAGCCTTTGGGAGCTTGACACACTGGGTTTTTGCAGCCATCATTACCAACGTATTTCCCTATTTTGCGGGTAAATTTGGTGGAACTCCCATCTTTATTTTCTTTGCTGTAATGATGTTTTGCCAACTACTGTATGTCTGGTTGATGATGCCCGAAACAAAAGGAGTAGCTTTGGAGGATATATCAATTAACAGTTAACAGTTACCAATTAACAGGGAACAGTTATCAATTAACAAACAATAGAAATGTCGAAAATAAAAATGCCGATTGGGAACTAAAAATTTAAAATCGGCATTTTTTTAACTCACAACTCACAACTCACAACTCACAACTCACAACTCACAACTCACAACTCACAACTCACAACTCACAACTCACAACTCACAACTCACAAC
>JAYVIV010000252.1:0-13770 GCA_043769985.1 Arcicella sp. | reverse complement strand
AGGTGTCGCTTCTTAATTCTATGGTCATGGTTTTGTTTTATCTTTGTAAATGAAGTATAATTATTGGAAATTTGTTCAAGATAAAAACCTTTAACTTTCAATCAAAATGAAATCAAAAATAACCATAGAATACTGCCCCAAATGTCGTTGGCTGATGCGTTCGGCATGGTTGGCACAAGAATTATTAACCACTTTTGAAGAAGATTTATTGGAAGTAAGCCTTCGCCCGAGTGAAGTTTCAGGGCGTTTTCAAGTCATGTTAGATGACCAACTTATTTTTGATAGAAAGCGTGAAGGACACTTCCCCGAAGCCAAAGAATTGAAGCAAATTGTAAGAGATATTGTGTGTCCAGAGCGTAGTTTGGGGCATTCTGATAAATAATTGTTCTTGGAATTTTACGGAAGTAGTTCTTTAAAAGGACGACTTCCGTTTTAACAACCCTAATTTTTAATCCTCCCCATATTGCCTTAACTTAGCGTATAAACATTTCGTAAAAATTTCAACCATGCAATACCCAAGAATTAACCAAATACTCAAAGATACCAAGTTCTCGCTCAATGTTTTTAAAGAGGCTGAAATTTAGCTACTTGAAGAACGAATTATTGAATCAGTTGATAAAAAAGGGCTTCCTTATTGTTCAGTTGAATGTTTGAAGAGATGTTAATCCATCACAGCAATTATTAAGTTTGGCAAAACGGGCGGTAGAGTTGGCAATTGAGGAAGGGGAAGATGCGGCGATGCGATGGATTGTTGAAAGGAAATAGTGAATAATATTTAGTAAATTTGTCTAAAACAATGAAACGTCATGATAAAAAGTAATTTTAGAGAATGGACTTTAGATAAAATTGAGGAAGCTTTTGACTTAAAGCAAGTCCGAAGATTACCAATTTTGGAAGAATTATTAGCGTTTGAATATCAGGCAGATGCCTATGAGACACGTTATTTAGCCCATTTGAGCGAAACATATATAGAACTTGGTGGAGACGATTGGAACGAGGTTGAACTTGAAAACAAATTTATCAGTCCTTTGATTGTATTTTCTGATATTCCAAATCAAAGGTATTCTTATTTTTTGGAAAGAGAACTTTCAACCACCATTGACGAATACCAATTGAGTGGCAGAGTAGATGGAATGATTGCCACGGGTTTTCGTAACCCAAAAGTTCCCTATTTTTGTCTGAACGAATACAAAAGACAGACAGACCCAGATGGTGACCCAAGAGGGCAGGCTTTGATAGCAATGTTAGTTGCACAACAGTTAAACGACAACAAAAATCTGAACGCAGACCGACCTATATTCGGTAGCTACATCATCGGGCGAGATTGGTATTTTATGGCTTTGGTCGGCAAGGAATATGCCATCAGTAAAGATTTTTCGTGTGTAGATAGTGAAGTATTTGATATTTATAGAATCTTGAAAGGATTGAAGGTGCAGATTGAGAAGTTGATATAAGTAGTTGTTCGTATTTCGATGCGTCCGACGCTTCGGTTCGATATTCGGAGCTTAATTACCTGAAAATCAAAAATTTAAAGTAAAATATAACGTCGTTTAAATAGTAGTGACCACTTAATTAATAATGTACAATTAATAGTTAATAGTTATGGGTTATTTCCCTCAACTATTAACTATTCTCTGTTAATTATTAACTACATAAGTGCCGCAACCCCAGGCAACACTTTCCCTTCCATATATTCCAACAAAGCACCACCGCCTGTTGATACATAAGATACACGGTCGCCGTAGCCCGCATTGTTCACCGCAGCCGCAGAATCTCCACCACCGATTAATGAGAATGCACCATTTTCTTCCGTTGCCGTAACGACTGCATCCGCAATGGCATTTGTTCCGTTGGCAAAGTTTGGAAATTCAAAAACGCCCATTGGACCATTCCAAAGCACAGTTTTTGACGATTCAATAACGGTTTTGAATAATTTTGCCGTCTCTGGACCAATGTCCAATCCTTGCCATCCATCTGGAATTTCGCCCGTTTTTACTACTTGACGATTGGCATCATTCGAGAAATCATCGGCACATAAATTATCCACTGGCATATAAATTTTCACCCCTTTTTCTACCGCTTTTTTCAAAATTTCTTTCGCCAATTCCACTTTATCAGGTTCAGAAATTGACTTACCAATTTTGCCGCCTTCTGCCAACGTGAAAGTATAAGTCATACCACCACCGATGATAAGATTATCCACTTTATCCAATAATTTTTCAATCAACAAAATCTTATCCGAAACCTTTGAACCACCCATAATGGCAGTGAAAGGTCTTTCGGCGTGTTCCAATATTTTTTTAGCATTTTCAATTTCCGCTTGCATCACAAAACCTGAAATTCTGTCTTGAAAGAACTGCCCAATAACTGCCGTCGAGGCATGAGCTCGGTGAGCCGTTCCGAAGGCATCATTTACCCAAACATCGCCCAATTTTGAGAGTTTTTCGGCAAATGCTACGTCTCCTTTTTCTTCTTCTTTATAAAAACGAAGATTCTCTAATAACAAAATTTCACCCGCTTGTAATGAACTCGCTTGGTCGATAGCAGATTGCCCGATGCAATCATCCGCAAATTTTACAGGACGACCAAACACGACTGAAAGGGGATTGACAAGGTGTTTTAACGAATATTTATCCGTTGGTCCATCTTTCGGACGACCTAAATGTGACATTAAAACCACCGAACCACCGTCGTTCAATATTTTGTTGATAGTCGGGATTGTCGCTTTTATGCGAGTATCGTCAGTGATTTCAAAACGTTCGTTCAAAGGAACGTTGAAATCCACACGAATTAAGGCACGTTTGCCTGCGAAATTGTAAGAGTTTACGGTTTGCATTATCAGTTATCAGTTAATAGTTAATAGTTATCAGTTAAAAGACTCAATATCAAAAATGCTTTCGAGAATAATGAATTTCGGTTGCTATCCTGATTACTGATTACTGATAACTGTTTACTGTTAAACAAATATACATTTTTGAAAAGAATTCACGAAATAAGTCAATGAATTGTAGGCTTTTGCTGATATTATTAAGAAATATTTATAAAAATTATTTTTATTATTATAAATACTAAAACAGTATGATTTTAATATTTGCGTTTTACCGAACATCAAAAAACGAAAAACCAACATCGAATATTCTAATAATTCCCCCCAGCACCACCACCGCCAGTGTCTCCTCCACCAAAACGGAAAGTGTCACCTTGTTGTGGAATTTTGGATTGAACCAATTGCGACATTAACACAGCTTCCAGGTTAAAGCCTTCAAATTCATCATCGGGTTGATAAGTGAAACCGTGTTTGGTTGTCTTGAAGTAATGGATTAATCCTCCTGCAAGAGCAATTAATAGAATTCCACCCAAAGTTAAAGCAATTTCTATAGGTAGCAGTGCGAAGTAAAAACGGTAGGTAAAGATTGAAAACCCCAAAGTGATGAGTCCCAAAATAACTATCAAGCGGTCACGATACCGAAGTCCAAAAGCGGCATAACTCAACGGAATTATTGCTGTGAAAAAATAAAACATTGGAGCAAATGCCACTTGAGGTGAAACTGACTGGTAAATATTATTAATTAAAGCATTGCCTTCTCTAACGATTAAATAGTTTCCGCCCAGATAAAACGTGGCTAATGAAAGTGTTTTAAGTATGGTTAAACAGGTTTCGTAGTATAAATAATCCTTGCGTGCCGAAAGTTTTTTTACTAAAAAATACACACCTGCCGAAACAAGCATCACAATAAAAGGCAGTAAAGTTTTGCCCCAAAAAGATTCTAAGGCAATGATTACAAAGATGCCCAAAACCAGAAAATAGGTTAAAGTACAAACTACCGATTCAGCATAGCGAATGGTGGAGGCAACAAAAAGTGGAAGAAACAGAATTAAGAAAAGCCAAGTGGGAGGATTGAGTTTCTCGAAAAGGAAATAAATAGTTGTACAAAATGACCCCAAAGCCATGTAAATCAAGGCATTATCAACGCCTGAATGATAGAGTTTTCGTCCTTTGATAAGACTTTCGAGTAACATAAGAAATACAAACCCAACCAATAAACTTTGAATGGCAATGCTGGTGTTGAAATGATTTTCATAAATCCAATAAAGAAAAACTGACATTAAACTCACCGAAACGCTTGCTGCGAGAATTGTGAAAATGAAAAGCCCGATTTTGAGAAAAATATTAGGGTCATAATAATCGTGGGGATATGTTTTCTCAATTTCCAAAGATTGTTCTTTACTCAAAAAACCTTGTTTCAGCCATTTTTGAGCAGTTTTTTGAATAAAGTCATTTTCTGACCAAAGGGGATTGTAGGCTTTCATTTTTTCGATGTTCGGTTTTCGTTGTTCGATGTTTGGTTTTCGTTGTTCGATTTTTGATGTTTGTATCTTAAATTTCGTTTTGGAACTCGAACATCGAATCCCGAACATCCAACATCGAACTAAACCCTTTTATAAACTCCCTTCTCCACCAATTTATACCTTCTTTCCAAAGCAGGAATTCGCTTGAATAACTTCGGAGCAAGGTTTACTTTATCAATAATTATATCGGGAGAATCTTTTTCAAAATTTCTCAGAATACTGATTACGTTGTCATAATTATCAAGATTTTCTAACTCATATTTCGCTAAATTCCAATTCAAATAAGGGGTGGCGGCGTAATTGTTTTTGTATTCTTCCATGCCATTTCCCAAAACCAAAATTCGCTTATTCTGAATTTTCGAGTCTGACTTTGCGGATAGTTTCAAGTTTTTTAACTGTACGAAACTGCCACTTCCACTCGTGAAAACTGCTTGATATTGAATCAATAATATGGCACTAAATACGCCGAGAAATATTAATTCTGCCACCCATTGTTTTTTGAAGCTGTTGAAAAAATTGATGGTAAAAAAGGCTAAGGCTGGTACAAAAATAATGAATTGCATGGGTGCTAAAAAGGGCATTAAACCGATTGAAACAACACCAGCAATCGCCCAGAGCATCATTACTTGTTGGCAACGTACTTGAAAATTATTAAAACCAAAAGTATTCACTAACCTCAGAAACCCTAAAATACTTAAGCCGAAGGGGATAATTAAGGTAACTGATAATGACTTAAAATCGTTGAGATTATACTGTCTAATCTGAAAAACGGATGAGATAAAATTTCGAGAAAATGCAGCGTAGGTTCCGTCCAAATAAAAATATAGAGCCGTTAATAGTAGCGGAAACAGAAATCCGAAAATTGCCAATGAATACTGACGAATGTTGGCACCGCTAAAAAATACCAAAGAAGCCATTGCCCAAAGAATAAAAATACAAGCAGGAGGATAAAATAGAGAAGCAATTCCAATCAAGAAACCAATTTCAAAAACCTCATCAGTTGCTTGCAAACGGCTAATTTGGCGTACTAAAGTTCCAAATGACATCAACACAAAGGTGGTTGCCATCAAAACGGGCGAAAGAGTGCAACAATCGAAAGAAATATTAAGGAAAAGTAAGTAAATTAGACCAGGAACGTAGTTTCTTTTTGATAAAACGTCACGGTTATTTATCATCACGTTGAAATAAATCACTTGAATGGAAGCAAAAGTAAGTGCTGCAACTTGATATACCGTTTGCGAGCGTCCGAAAAGCCCATCAAGCCCAGCATAAACCAAAGCGGATAGGGGGGCAGTATTATCCCAAATTTCAGAATACATCACAAAACCCTTATTGATTTGTTCACCAAGAAGCATCCATTGCAATTCTGGAATCAATTGAGGCAAACCCACCAAATATACGGGCAGACGCACCAAAATGAACAAAATTAATAAACTGAATATCTGGTAAACCGCATTTACCTTAAAAAAACTAAGCATCTTTTATAGCCCCCCGACCCCCGAAGGGGGAGTTATATGTCCGATTTTAATTCCCCCTTCGGGGGTTAGGGGGCTATCTTTACAATATCAAAAATATAATCCTTACGAGCATCATTTGGGTAACAAGATTGCCAATCCGCAGCTGAGAAGGTCTTTTCAAAGTTTTTTCCATCGTCAGAACAAGCAACGGTTACGTTAAATTTTGAAGCAACGTTATACGGATTGATGACCAAAATTGCCAATTTATTGCCCATTCGCATCGTTCTGACCAATAAATTATCTGTATTATCCTTCAATTCATACCCTTTCTCTTGGCGATAGCTGCTCTCTCCTGCAAATTTATACTTAGATTTCCACAAATGAAATTCTGCTTGTGGCGTTCTCATATCCACCGCTGAGATGTTTTCGTTGTTAATAAACTTTTTCCTTGTTCCCAATAGGTTCAAAGCGAACTGAAAACCGTTGTAACAGTCCGAATTCAAGTTCGGAACGGGACGATTCCATTCGTGATAATTTAATCCTGAAAAGAAAACAGACATAACAGTTTTGAACACTTGGTCACGAGTTAAGTATTGCGTGAATCGGTCTTTATTTCCTCCACCTTTTCTACTGCCATCGGTGTATTGCCAACCATTTGCTCCTCGGTCACAAATCATTTTTGATTGAATGAAGGCTAAATCTTTTCCAATGCTGTGGAGGTATGAATAATTCTTTTCTGCCATGCTCACAACTCTTGCTAAATAATGCTCAATATTCGCATTTCTTCCGTAGGCATTGAGGGTTCGCACGCCGTCATTGTAGCCGTGCATGGCGGTTTCGCCGTAGTGTGAGATTTCTAAAAGCGGGGCAAAATTTTTGGAATCCGTTACTCTATAATCAACACCATCAAAGTTCTGAACACTCGTATAAATCGGATTGATATGACTTGGATTAACCCTTCCCGTTTCATCTGGATAGCCATTTTTAGTCAAATTACCCACTTCTGCAATAATCGGATGCACATACATTGCCTGAAAGATGCCTTGCAAATTATCGCAGAGCGACTTAATAAAACGAAGTGATTTTCGAGGATTATAACCGTTTTCATAATTGTTTTCCCAATCAATATTCACCAATCCGATGCGTTGTTTTCCAGGTAAATAATAGTCTCCAAATTCGGTCGAACGAGCGGCACTTTTTCCCATTTCAGCAAGGTTAGCTTCGGTTTTTGTATCCCAATTATTCAAATCTATCCCGCCAGTTTGCAAACGATTTTCAATGGGAAGAGTCGATGAAAACGTGTTCATATTTACTCCTTTGCGAGTATTATAATTATTCGGGAAAGCCCGACCTTTATCAGGGTCAATGAAAAAATTCCACTCTGCACCCTCCTTGCTGTGTTCGTGATAATCCACCGAACCCCAAATTCCTCGATTTCTCAAAGGAATTCTTTTCTGGGTGTAAACTTTGGATAAGGTTGTGTGCAGCGTAACAATCCAATTCGGTAAATAAAAACCGAGATTTTTGTTAAATGAAGTTGGATAAACTATATCTGGAAAAAGATTAGGGGAAAAAGTATCATTATTTTTCTCTATTGGAATCGTGCTTAAAGTGGCAGGAAAAGAAATAACCACCCCAGAAGTTCCTGAATTGGGGGACTCTATCTTACATGGAGGACCTTTTTCTTCCGTTTTTGAAGCAATTGGAACTGATTTTTTAGAAGTTTGTGCAACAGGTTTTTCGTTCACACATTGAAGGCAAATGAATATTACCGACAAAAAACTGGTTGTCAGTAATAATTTGAAGGATTTTTGAAATTTTGAGGCTTGGGTAAGTTTCATAAGGAGACAAGATTTAAACAAAATTGAAAATATTCTTATTAAATAAACGAGGTAGAAATAGAAAAATGCAGGGGTTAATAAAATAATCCCGAAATTTGTAAATTATAACGTTCAAAAACTGGAATGAGTGAGACTTTTGTTAAAAATTTAACGACCACTTACTTATTCGTACAAATTAACGCAACTTACCTATATTACAAATCATTGATTTTCAATATGTTATCTATGATTTCTATGTATCTATGTGGTTGCAAACATAATGGAATCGAAAAGACAACAACAGTTCGCTAAATTAATCATGCAAGATTTAAGCGAAATTTTTCAGAAAGATATGAAAAATACCTTCGGGAATGCGTTTGTAACAATTGCAGACGTAAAAATGACTCCTGATTTATCTATTGCACGAACTTATTTGAGTTTTATGCTCACCAACGACAAACAAGGATTGTTGCAAGATATTCGTGAAAAAACGAAAGTAATTAGAGGTATTTTGGGAAATAAAATCAAAAATCAAGTTCGTATTGTACCTCAACTCGAATTTTTTATTGATGATACCGCTGAGTATGCTGCTCATATTGATGCGGTTTTTGCTTCCATCGAAATTCCACCTTTGAAGGAAGGGGAGGAGATTGAATTGTAGTAATTGTATTAGGAACGGAAATTAAATAAGCTATCCAAATCTATACGAAGTAATTTTTGAACGATTTGAGGTCTAAAACCGCAATTTAGCATTGCTAAATGAGGATTTTAGTAACGAAAAATCATTCAAAAAGGACGAGTAGAAATGGATAAGGTATTTAATTTCAGTTCCTTATGCCCGTGTATAGGCGTTCAATAAATTCTGTTTGCTTCACGGAATGCAATTTCGTGAAGCAAAAGTCACCTCAAAGCTACATATCAAACGATGAACTTTCCACTTTACATAGCCAAAAGATATTTCTTCTCACGCAAGAAAACATCGTTCATTTCGCTTATTTCCATCATTTCAATGTTGGGCGTGGGTGTCGGAACGATGGCTTTGGTGGTTGTTCTTTCGGTTTTTAATGGTTTAGAAGACTTTCAGCGAAGCCTTTACAAAAGTTTTGATGCAGACTTGAAAATTAGTCCAAAGGTTGGCAAAAATTTCGATTGTCCGCCCTCACTTTTGCAAAAATTGAGTAAAATTGATGGCGTAAAAAATATTAATCAAGTCATTGAAGAAAACGTTTTAGTCCGTTATCGGGACGCTCAAATGGTGGTAAATTTGAAAGGCGTTGATGATAATTTCTTGAAACAAGAAAGACTGAAAAAAGCACTGATTGACGGCAAATTGAAACTAAAAGAAGATGGGATAAGTCAGGCAATTGTTGGTTCGGGTGTTGCCATTACTTTGGGGATTGATGTTGATGCTTTTTTTATTCCGCTTGAAACGTGGTTTCCAAGAAATACGAATTCTAAAACGATTGATTTTACTTCTTCCGATGCCTTTAATAAGATGATTTTAGTGCCTTCGGGAGTCTTCGCTATAGAACAACAATACGATGATAATTACATTTTCGCACCGCTGACGTTCGCCCAGAATTTGTTTGATTATAACAATGAACGTACATCGTTGGAAGTACAAGTAGTTGATAATGAGCAGATTAATGACGTTCAAGCAGCCTTGAAGCAAACACTCGGAACAACTTTTATCGTTCAAAATCAGGATGAACAGCACGCCAGTCTTTTAAGGGCAATCAAAATTGAAAAACTGTTTGTTTTTCTTACGCTTACCTTCATTATCGGTATTGCCAGTTTTAATATTTTCTTCTCTTTATCTATGTTAGCGATTGAGAAAAAAGAGGATGTTAAAACCCTTTTCGCCATTGGAGCAAATCGTGGAATGATACAAAAAATATTTATCTCAGAAGGAGCGATTGTGGCATTCTCAGGAGCTATTGTAGGCTTAGTTTTAGGGTATATTCTATGTATTTTACAAGATAATTACGGATTAATTTCGATGGGAATTGAAGGTGCTTTGATTGATGCTTATCCCGTAAAAATGCAATTTTCTGATTTCTTTTTTACGGCTGTGGTCGTAATAATTATCACGATGATTGCTTCTTATTTTCCTGCAAAAAAAGCCTCTTTGGCAGGACAAAGGAAGTAACGGAGACAGAAGTAACGGTAATTTTCGGTAAAGGGTAAACAATGCAAGTGCAGAGTGTCCCGCTCACCGTTCACCGTTCAACGTTAGTCTTTGCATAGTTCTGACATAACAGTCTTTGTAAAAATGACTTTTTCCGTATAGCTTCGAAAACATAATTGCCCCTTCATATTCCATAACGGTTTGTTCCGCCAATTTTTGAGCTTGTTCAAGGGAATAATTGTGTGCGTAAAGGTGCGTAAGGGAATCCGTCCAACCCGTAATAATTTCTTGAAGAACCTGTTTGAATTGAGGGTATTGGTTGACGGTTTCAAGAATGGTGTTTCCCACAATACAACCTCCTTCCACACTGAAAACGGCTTTTGAAAAACGCTTCAACATGGTTTCCATACGCTCATGCACGGATAAAGATTCATCGTAAGCAATTGGGAAAACATGATTTACTAATATCATATTTACGCTTGATAAAACTTCTTTCATCAAGGTTTCTTTACTGTCAAAATAGTGGTAAAAACTGCCTTTCAATAACCCTACGGCACTGGCAAGGTCATTCATCGACGTATTATGATACCCCCGATGACGAAAAACTTCTAATGATTTTGAGAGTATTTCCTCTCTGGTTACTTTTTGAACTGGCATTATTATTTTAGCTTTGAGCAATGAGCATTAAGCTTTGAGTTTCTATAATCACGGCTACTTATTACACAAAAATAAACCTTTTTAGGAAGTTAACAACCTTTCATTTTTGTTAATGAATGTTAAACACAGTTACTCATTCATTTTTCGACTATTTTCTTCTTAAATTCGTTTAGTCATAAAACCAATAATTATCAACATAACGTTCCCAATGAAAAATATTATCGCCCTTGTTTTCTTGCTTTTTATTACTCTGAATGCTTTCTCTCAACATCGTATCGAACTAAAAATCAAAGGTTTACGAGATTCTACGCTTTATTTGGTTCATCATTACGAGGATACTTTTCTTTCTCAAGACACTGCCAAAGTAAATGCTTCTGGGATGGCGGTTTTTGAAGGCAAAAAGAAATTACCACAAGGATTTTATGTGGTGGCAATGGGCAGAAGTCGGATTTTTGATGTAATTATTAACGACCAAGTTTTTTCGATGGAAACTGATACTGTTGATTATACCAATAATTTAAAAATCACAGGGTCGGTTGAAGCGAAGTTATTTCAAGATTTTATTGGTCAGGCGAATGCGAAAGCCCAGAAACTCAAAGGGGCAAATGACACACAAAAACGCTTGATTTATAACGACTTAGAGAAATTTCAAAAGGATTATGTAAAAGCTCACGAAGGAACTTTTACGGCTAACATCCTCAAAGCGGGGGAAGAAATTGAAGTGCCACCACTGCCTCAAAATGCAACGTTGACAGATACAATCAACCAATCAAATTATTATTTTAAGCATTATTGGGACAACATAAATCTGTCGGACGAGCGAATGCTGCGAACGCCTTTTGTGGGTAAAAAAATGGATATTTATCTCAAAAATATTGGTTTTTTTGAACCAGATACCATCATTCAAATTGCCGATGCAATCATTGAAAAAACGCCCCGAAAGTCTGATTTAAGAAAATATGTGGTGGGAAAATTTGCTCAAAAATTCATTGCTCCCGAAATTATGGGACGTGAAGGTGTTTATATTCACGTGGCTGAAAAATACATTATCAAAGACCCCGAATCTGGTTGGGATACGTCTTCTATCCGTAGGAATAAGGAGTATGTCACGAAGATGAAACCAGTCATGATTGGCAACAAAATATTGAACATGGACTTAACCGACACTTTGGACGTTTATACACCGCTGTATGGCGTGAAGGCTAATTACACCTTGGTGATGATATATGACCCTGAATGTCATCATTGTCAGGAAACCACGAAAAAACTCTTAGAAGAATACCCAAAATTATCAGTAAAAGGCGTAAAAATTTATTTGGCTTGCGGTACGAGAGATAAGAAAAAGTGGTTGAATTTTGTGAAAGAATTTAAGACAAAACCATTCATAAATGTTTATGATTCTTACACAATGACTGATTTTTCTAATAATTTCAATACAACCGTTTATCCGAATTTACTTTTCTTAGATAAAGACAAAAAGATTCTGGCAAACAAGAAATTGGAGGTTGAACAATATTTGAAAATTATTGCGGTTGAGGAAGGGAAAAAAGTTGGTAAAAAGTAATTTTTCGTTAAAATCGTCTTCAACATTTTAAGGACGACATCCTTTGGAAGGATGTCGTCCTTTTGCCTGTAACTAAAATTATCAAAAAAATAACCTCTTCAAAAAACAAAATCTTCTATATTTACGGAACTACCGCTAAGAAATTTCCTAAATTTCAATTTAACAACTTGATAGAATGAACCTTTTTAGTCGCAGTTTGCTATCTGATGAAAATATTATCAATGGAATTAGTGGTGATGGCATTTTCCAAAGAACCACCGAGAACAAACTCTACGAACAGTTTTTTTACTTCATTAAGGGATGCCACCTTTAAACACCAACTTTCGGAGGATGAAGCTGCCAGTTTATATACTGACAGTATTTTGGCATTTATTGAAAACATCAGAAATAAACGCTTTGAAGGCAAATCTGCCGTGAAGACTATTTATTAATTCGGTGTTCGTTGATAAACTGATATGTAATATTTTCGTACAAAATTTTGTTAATTCATTACGGAATTATATACTTTAAGTCGCAAAGTCTGCAGAACCTCACCCGAGCGTCGGTCGCCCCAACCCCTCTCCGATGGAGAGGGGAGCATTCGTCCTCTTTTTTCTCCCCTCTCTTTTGGAGAGGGGTCGGGGCGACCGACGCTCGGGTGAGGTTCTGCGACTTAAAGTAAATAATTCCGATTCATTATAATAAAAAAACTGGTTATTAGTCAAATGAACTTACGCCCCAATAACTAATAACCAGTTTCCAATAACTAAATTTTAACCCTAAGAATTCGCCCTTGCAATCTGTTTCTGCATCATCGCCTCATACTTCGTTGCCTCTGGAATTTTCGCATTTTTCAAGCCTTCCACAATGATTTGCATTTCGTAAAGTGCTGTTTGAATATCACGACTATCGCTGTTCCTGCGGTCGTTCATGTAATAATCTAAGGCTTTATTGTTTCGGTTCATCATCGTTTCAGCAATCTTCAAACCGCTTTTTATATCACCTACTGCCACGTATAACGAAACAAAATTTGCTGATAATTGGTCGTAAGGAATCGTATTATCTGGCATTTTTTTCATGCAGAAATCTAAGGCAGCTTTTGCTTTTGCCAATTTACCTTCACGAATTAATTGATCAACCAAACGCAAGAAAGCCAAACGAGCGGTCACGATGGGAACTTGTAGATAAAAATCTGAATGATAATACGTTTTTGGATTATCTAAATCTCTCCAAAACATATTTTTCGTTAAATTATCGTACATAATATCCGAATTCACAATCCCATCTTTCGCCCCAGGCACTTTGAAAGGCATCAAACGATAAGCGTAACCTTCCATCTGCATATATTCTTTTAGATTTAGGTAACTTGCTTGTGGTAAAGTAGTTGCGAAATAAATGGGGCGTTTCCAACCCGTTGCAGCATTTTGTGCAATCATGTCTAATTGCACTAATTCAGGTTTCATGATGCCCGATTTTCCAGCCGTCCAAGCCATTTGATCTGTTAAGTATGGTTCTAAATCTTTTGGAACAAATCCTGCATTTTTCACTGCTTCCACATTAATCGGTAAGAAAAGATTTTCAGTTGGTAATGTATTAATCATCGAACCGTCCTGCAAAGGCACTTTAATTGCTTCACTATTGTCCTTGATTAACTTCATATATTCTTGAAGATTGATGCCATTTTTCACGTTCGGATTCTCATAATACATCACTTGCTCATTCAATCCTTCTCTCAACAGGTCTTTCGGTAGCGATACAGGCAATGGCTGGGATTCATACGTTTTGCGTTTCATTTGGTCGATATACCAATCTGTT
>JAYVIV010000251.1:0-53264 GCA_043769985.1 Arcicella sp. | reverse complement strand
AAGGATTTAGACGGAAATCTTAGACGTTATTTGGGAGGTCGTGTAGATATGGGAGCTTTTGAATTTCAAGGAATTGCTTCGGTTAGTTTAGTGATAAGTGTACAAACAGGTAACTGGGAAACCAACGCCACTTGGGACATTGGCAGAGTGCCTCAATTGGGCGATTATGTGATTATTAATGAAAATCACATGATTACTTTGAATGGGGAAGGAACTGCCAAAAATATAGAATCTCGTAGTAATTCGGTAATTAAATTTGGTAATACAAGTGCTAAATTAAATATTGGATTTTAATGCATTATTGAGTGTGCGAATCATCGGAATTGACATGAAATTGAAAATTTTGATGATTCGTTTCATTATTTTATTCATAACTATACAAAGCGTAATACCTTGATAGCTTTTAATTTGGCATTATTACAATGGCTTCAACCCATTGATTGTTAGTTATTTATATCTATTTTCATTTGCAAAAGGTTATTTCAGGAATTGATTTAGGATGTCTAATTTACCCAATTCGGATATAATTAGTCTTCTAAATCGTTCAAATCCATATTTTTTATGCTCTTTGAATCTTTTTCTTAGATAACGACGGGGCCGCCCGTGCGGTCAATAACTGAGTATGTAAAGCTGTCCAAGCAAATCGTAAAAGTTTACATTCAAATTCGTGCTTGGTACAAGTTTTAGCCTGAGCTATTTGTAAGGTGTGTTTGAGTAATCTGAAGAACTGTTCAATTTGTGTTCTCTCAAACCAGTGGTGTCTGAGTGTCTTAGCAAAAATAATTTTGTCAGGACAATAGATAACAGACACTTTCTTTGAGCCATTGAATCAAAAAAATAAGAGTACAATTTCTCTATTTTGATTGCAATATGTAGCCCTAACTCTTTGAAAGAAAGGCTCTTGTATTAATTCTGGATTATCTTCACCCTGTTTTAAATAGGCTTGTTCTTTGACAATAAATACTTTTTCAATATACTGGTCAATCTTATAAATCGTATCATTTATCTGTATTTTTTCAGACCTTTTGGGAACACTAATATAAGATAATTGGGCTTTATGGCAAGTTTCACTCAAAGCCAATGAATTATATCCATTGTCACAACTAAAAGCAATAGTAGGTATTTGAAACCCCTTTTTTCTAAGATTATCTAAAAAAATACCTACTTTTTCGACTAAACCCTGAGCAACTTTGATAGCAGAGGTTTCAGTTGCCTTTTTGACTAATTCAAAGTACAAAGGATAGAAAACACCCTCTATGGAAAAACCTAAACAAACAACCTTATAGCCATAAACCGTACTGTAAAATTGACCACTGAACCATTTGCTATAATAATTCGGACCGCCGATGCGGTTCATAGTCTTTCAAATCATCTGATGAACCTTGAAGCCATGTCCTAAAAATACTATCATCAAGGATAACTGTAACGGTTTCTCTTGACTAATATACTTGCAAGTGTCTATCTTTTAGGCACTTGCTTTTATTTTAATGACTCCAATTAAAAAAAAACTCGCCTTACGTAACAGTAAAATTCTATTTCCCCAGTTTGTTTGTAAAAAACTCGTCATAATACATAAATATTGTGATTTGAAATTTATATTCAAGTTTTGTGTTGCGATAAATTTGCAAAAAACTCGCACTATAATAATTATGTTAGTATTTGCTATTGTTTTTTTGATCTTTATATGCCTGATTTTACTTAACAGGCTATATTTTAATAAATTATTCTATGTAATTTTTACATCTGTTGGGGAATAAATTTATTACAAAAAACTCGCCTTATGCTGTTGAAAACCATGAAAAGGTTATTGAGTTCTGAAATGTCCAAGTATGATAAGAAAAAAAAGCGTTTTTTAAAGTAAAAGATGAAACTACAACTATTATTGAAGCCTCTGAGAATCTATTTTTTGTAAAAACCTCGCCTTAGGCTTGTAAATAGTTAATTCTCAGCGAGTTTAAACATTCATTTTATGCTTATCTTCTTTTAAATCTGAACAATTCCTAAACTTAATGTTTGAAAAAAGGATATCTTATCAGTAAAATTATCATCAATCACTACATCATCCGAAAAGCCTCGAAGTTCTCTCCAGATTTGTTCTAAGCCATTGTTAATTATGAAAGTTCCTTTTATATCAACAGTTATTTCAGAATCAGAAGCATTCTTTAAACGATTCTTTACTTGTTTAATAAGGGTTTCTCGGGAATTTTTATTTTTATAAATGAAAGTGACTTCATTTTCTTGAACATCCTTATTGAGATTTATAACCTTTTGAAGTTGTTCCAGGCTTGAAATAGCACCTTCAATTTTACTGCCTGCTAATTGTTGAATACTTTTTTTATCAATTTTTGTTTGTCCATTTAATACCTTTGTTTTTAAGTCAATTTCCATTTTATCAAGTCCTTCTGCGAATATCGCATCTCGTTTGATTGTGGCTTTACTTACTTTAAATTCATCTGCTAATTTTGCTGCAGTATCCATTATGGTAATTTCTTCAATTCCTTTTCCAGCTCTAATACCACCCTGTTTTGACTTTAATCTCTGATATTTTAATCCTCGCAAATATGATAATTGTTCAGAGGTCATATTTCTGCGACCTACCTGAAAATCAATCATAAAATCTTTGACTTCTTCAATGCTTGGAAACGACATTAAATCAATTTGAAAATCGACCCCATTTTTTTTACATATTTGATATCGGTGATGCCCATCAATTAAAACAAACGCAGCATCATGAGGTGTTTTATTTTCTGAATTTATAACTGACTGAGAAGTATCCCAAACTAAGAGTGGCGTTCTACAACCATTGGAAATAATGCTTTCTTCCAATGAGTTTAATTCTTCTACATTCAATGGAGGTATAAAATCCCTTAATTCTGGTAAAATTATTAGATTATTTTTTATACTTTCTGAACTTATTAACTTATTGTTTTTCAGCGTATTAGCAGTATTTGTTGCTAATTGTTTTTTGAAATCTATGCCTTTCATATCTTTTTTATTGGTTAACTACTTGTAAATAAGTGATGTATTCATCACAGAAATCTTTATAACATTTATAGGCTTCGGATGAGCTATTGAGGCTTCCAAGTGTTGCTTGAAGTGCTTGGGACTTTTGAAAATCTATCAAATGTCTAATTTCAGTATTAAATACTCGTAGTTCTGTGCCAACATTGGTTCTGACGGCTTCCTTGAATCCATCATGAACCGTGTTTTTTTTAACCATCGTAAACACTATTCCATCCAGCGTTAAATCTCGATTAGTATGAGTTTTTACCTCACTAATACGGTTTAAGAGTGAGTTTAATCCTTTCATGGACGAAGATTCAGGTAACATCGTTATTAATGTAGAGTTAGAAGCGTTCAGGGCTGATACTGTTAATTTGCTTAAACTTGGCGGGCAGTCAATCAAAATATAATCAAATGACTCTAAAAGAGGCTCAATTTTATGTTTAAGCCTAACATCACCTCCCACTCTTGAAAGTAAATCCACCTCAGATTCTGCTAATGTTATGTCGGAGGGTGCAAGCCATAATCCATCCAAAATTTCAATGATTGGCAGGGGTAAATCCGAAAATAAACAATCTGCCACTTGAACTTGAGGATTCTCTACACCTAAAATTTGAGATAAATTTCCTTGGGGATCGAAATCTATTAATAAAACTTTAAATCCTTTGGTTACCAAAGTCTCACCCAAACAAGCGGTTGTGGTTGTCTTCCCCACTCCTCCTTTGTGATTTACTACCGAAATTACTCTTGCATTTTGGTATAGATATTCATTATATCCATATTTTCTTAGAATTGGTTCAAGTTTCATTAAGTCATCTTTACTTAATTTTCGAGAGCCGTTTGAATTAAATACTAAATCTATTTTTCGTTTGGGTAAGCCAGCTTCATCATTAACGCCATTCACATTTAACGAAGGATTATGACGGAAAAAGCTTGAAATTTTTTCTAAAGTAAGGTTACTATTCATAAGTTAGGATTTAACTGTAATAAAGAAGACTTGTTAAGATTAATGATTCATTTATGTATCAAATTTACCTAAAGCTTCACAGTAAACAATTTTTTTTGATTCAAATTTGTATCATTTTCTCGTTTTATTTTTAAAGTTACTTTTGTAGCACCTTTATGCAATCCGACCGAAGTATTATATTGATTTTAAATTGATAAATACTTAAAAGCAAAGTATCACTGTGACACTTTGCTCTGAATTTTTACAAATTGTCAAACATTTTTTAAAAATTGTCTAAAAGCAAAGTATCACTGTGACACTTTGCTCTGAATTTTGAAAAGTAGCCAAACATTTTTTGGAAAAAGGTTGTATTGAGGCCTATGTATTATTGTAGAACTTTGCTATGAATTTTGAAATAACATTAAAACCCTTTTTAAAAAATCGTTAAATAGCAAAGTATCATCGTGATACTTTGCTATGAATTTTGAAAAATAATTAAACAACTTTTTAAAAAATCGTTAAATAGCAAAGTATCATCGTGATACTTTGCTATGAATTTTGAAATATTCTTGTGATTTCTGAATAAATCGTTTGAGAAAAGGTAGATGAGTTTTCTTTGAAACCTCGTTTAAGAGGTAGGTAGGCAAGAGGTGATATTGTGATCACGATAATGGCACTTTTTGTTTCCGTTGGCGGTTTCCCAAGGACCACGGAAATAATTATTTGTCCCGTGGTCACTGGGACACTGACAAAGGAAACAAAAAATTACGTTCTTCATTCTTAAAATCTCCCATTTTTTGTGTAAATTTATTCTACAGAAATCTACTAAAAAATATGTTAAAAATGAATCAAATATTTGTGAATATTAGCCTTTCGACGCTCTACGATAGCAAACGTAAAAAAATTAGAGTTCGTCCAACGCAAGGGCAGAACGTGCCAACGCTTTGGGTGAGTTGTTCCAAAAAACAGCGAAATCAAATGATTGTGGGGACGGTTTTCAAAACGGATGTGAAGTTGATTGAATCGCAGAAACGCAAACCTTATTTGAAGGCAACGACTAAGATTTTGGGACAGTTGAGTCTTTTTTAAAAATTATATTCAAATTACTACAATTTTTAGTACAAATCAGGTAATTCTACGTGTATCAAATACCGTTTAGCTTGCCTAATTTTGTGGAGTATTAGCTACTTAATTTATAGTATGAGATTCAAATTACACCTTAGACCCACGTCACCACGTCCACGAATTATGTGGAACTATCATTATCCATTATCTTCTTGGCTTTACGGTATCATGGCAAAAGCCGATGAAAGTTATGCTGGTTTCTTGCATAATACTGGTTACAAATTGAACAAGTCAAAAAATTTCAAGCATTTCACCTTTTCAGATTTACGTTGCAAAGTTGGTAAACCCGACACCAAAGGATTTGAAATTGTTTCGCCCTTGATTGAGTGGACGGTTTCTTTCTATATTGATAAAGCTGCGGAGTCATTCATTGTTGGCTTATTTCAAGACCAAGAGATTCGATTATTTGATAAATTTCATGAGGCTTCGTTTATGATTGAGCGAGTAGAAACACTTGCTGAACCTGTCATTATGCCTACAACTCAATTTAAAGCGACCTCTGCCATGGTAGTGGCTGAAAAGATAAACGACATGGATCAATACCTTGAACCTACGGATGAAAGATTTAGCAAATACTTGATTGATGGACTCAGAGATAAATATTTAAGTGCCATGATTGAGCATGGCGAGAAGATTAATCCAGATTTTCAGCATCAAGAAATTTCATTCAAATTGACGGAAGGGAGTAATATAAAGTCTCGGAAAGTGACCATTAAGGACGGCAAAAGTTCGGCTACGGAAGTGAGAGGTTTTCGCAATTTTGAGTTTGAATTGACCGCCCCCGAAGAAGTTATTAAAGTTGGACTTTATGGGGGAATGGGGAAGGAAGCGAGTCAAGGATTTGGGTTTTGTGAAGTAATCTAAAATGAGTATTATTTTACCTTAGTCCAATCAACATCCTTGAAAACTGTTTCCATTAAAAAATCAGTTTTTGCTTTTGCTGCCTCGTTAATAGTCTTGAATTTTTTATTAAGAGGGTGATTTTTGTATAAATTGTTCTCTTGGAAATTTTTGTTAGCTATCATTACCTTATGCGTTTGTTTTAACAATTTTACGAATTTCTGTTAGAAATAGCAAAACCTTGATAGGTTTTATTTTTGGAAAATGACACAAAACCAGACTCTTGAGTATATCCTTCAATGTAGAAACGAGATTCAAAGTTTGAAAGTTCATGTGCAATAGATATTTGATAGAGTTGAGTGCGTGCAGGAGTGTTTCCTGAAAAAACGACTTTGCTATTTGGGTAATTTTCTAAAAAAGTAGTGATTGCTGAAAGAACTGTCGCCAAGATTTTTTCATATCGCCATTGTCACTCACCGTGTAAATGTAGAGTTTATTATCTTCTATAACATCAGCAAGAGTCAACGAATAAATCTCGACGTGCGGTGTTTTATAGAATAAGATTGTCTTTTTGATGATATGTTCACCAATACTGATAAAGTCATAGCGTTTATATTCGTCCAAAATGGTGTAATCATAAAATGGTTGATTCATTGGGGAAAGATTTTGGGGTTCTTCTATAATTTATACGGAAAGTCAGAATCTGGGTTAACGCTGGTAGGGTTCAAAACTCTACCAGCGTTTGTTCCCGTATAAGTCATAGTTGAACCGATTTTGGTTAAGATTTACCGTTTAATAAAAATACCTGACTGATACGATTAATAATTTCAAAAATACAATTGTGTTTCAATTTCTTTTCAGATATTGCACAAAATTAAAAAGTTTTATCAAAAATACTATTGTTGGAATATAAAATATGAGCTTAGACACAGTAATAAAAATTGGTCATATATTTAGACATTCAAAGGAAGGTTTAAATAGACATAGGTATATCAACCAATCAAAAAAGGATATTGACCGCTGGGAGAAAACAAAAACATCACTTTCTTCTTCAATGTCACCCATTATCTATCAATTACCAGTAGTAGAACTGGAAACAGAATTGATTTTTGAGTGGCCAAAACTTTCAAAAATTTCTGACGAGGACAAAATAAAATCTTTACAATATTTAAACTTCAAAACTTCCGATAGGGATTCCACAAAAAAATATTTATTTGGAGATATAGTTTATGCACATTATAAGGTAAAGAAAGAAGATGAAAAACAAAAAGAGGAAGGAAATTATCAGTTATCTTCTGATAAAAAGGTGAGTTCTTTTTTTAGAGGGGAAGAGGTATCTAATAATTTAAAAGGAACATTTATAGGAAAGTTTCGAGATTCATTCAGAAAAGATATTTTAAAAATAGAAGCTCTTTTAGAACAAAATGAAGCGGTTATAATTCATTTCGCTTTTGAAAATCAGCAAAATTGGTTTGAGGTAGAAGGCGTATTAAACTCGGTTAATAAAAAACTTATGGAAGAGTTTGTTACAGAGGATAGGGCAACGAAGAAAATATCTCTACAAAAAGCATTATTTAAAACAATTTCTGGTGGAGCTAAAAGTGATGCAGTAGGAGGGGTTATGCCGAATTTTAATGATGCTAATAATTATAAAGTTAAAGCGTTTGACTCCGTGGAGCAGGTTATTGATTTGTTATATGGTATTGGTATTTCTGAATACATAAAAATTAGAGTTGCAAAAGATTTGGGTTTAGTCGTCTTACCAAATGGTGATAATCTCAATGCAGAATCACTAACCCGATTTTATTCAAGGGGAAGTAATTTAGATTCAGAGGTTACATTAGAAGAAGATATTGCCGAGGAAAATATAATAGATAGTGATTCTGATTTACTTTTTAATGACCTTGTTGAAAACGATTTCGACAACACCATAAAATTTGATATTATTTTCACTAAGCCTCCCGCAGGAAGTTCTCCTTCAATCGATTTGTTGGAAATTTCAAGTATTGAGAAAAGCCTTTTAAAAGAGGTAAATTCAAATGTAAATAGTATCAAATTCAATTTGAAATCTCAATTTCTTACCGAATATCCAAGAGCAAAAAAGCCTTTATTGCTTGATATTAAATTTAGTTTCCTGAAAATATTAAGTGATAAAACAAAAGCTGAAAAAAAATACCATTTTCATCTCTTAAAGGTTTTACCTCAAATTTACTCGGATGCTTATTATAATGACCCAATTATTTTTCCAGCCTTTATTGAAAAAGTTGAAAGAAATATAAGGAATGACGAACAAGGATATAATCTTTTAAAATACGATTTTTACTTTTTAATGAATTTACAAAAAATAGACAATCTTATGGCAATAACAAACACAAAAAGTTACGCATTGGGGACTTACCTTGGCACAATGGCAGACCCATTTGCAGCATGGAGAACTGACTGCCCTATAAAATCATTTGAAAAGCACTATGTCGGAAATTTAACAAGGAGAATTACCGACTTGAACGATATTATGAAGTTTAGTGTGTTTTTGAATGAAAAATTAACAATACATGAAAAAATGTATTTAGATAAAAAAACAGCTTATCAAAATTTAATAGAAGTAATCGAAAATTTTGATGAAAAGTATGATAAAAATGCTTGTGCATTAGGTTTTTTCGCAAGCTATTTCACAATTAAAAACGATAAACAACCTTTAAATAATCAAGAAAATGAGTCAATTAACTGAAAAATCAGAGTTATTATTCTTATACGAAAGTACTTATTCTATTCCAAATGGTGATCCTTTTACTGGGGAACAACGGTATGATGAAGAAACAAAGAAAATCTTGGTCAGCGATGTTCGAATAAAACGTTTTATCAGAGATTATCTTTTTGAAACTGGTAATACTATTTATGTAATTAATGATAAATCACAAATTGCAGAAGGTAGTAAAGAGTCGGGAGCGTCAGCAAGAATGAAGGGATTAAGAGCAAAATTTGGAAAGGATGAAGATGTGGTAAAAGCCGTTAAAGGCGAAGCATCTATCAAATTATTACAAAAATGTATTGATGTAAGGTTATTTGGAGGCATTTCGACAGAAGAAAAAGAAGCTGTAAATATAACTGGTGCTGTTCAATTTGCTTTACTGAATCCGTCTCTAAATTCAACAGAATTAAGAATGCACCAAAATACTTCTTTATTTTCATCAAGTGCAGATAAATCAAGAGGTTCAATAGGAACTACAACAGTTGTTCCTTACGCACTTTCACAAATTCATGGGTGGATTAATCCTTATAATGCCAAATCAAGTGGTTTAGAAAATGAAGATGTAGTATTGATGTTTCAAGCATTATGGAACAGTATCAATAACGTAAATACTCGAAGCAAATCTAATCAAAATTCAATTTTATTAATTCAGATTATTTACAATGAAGCAAATCAAAAACTTTATGGAGCAGATAGATTCATAAAAATAAAATCAGAAAAACAAGACGAACAGATTAGGAGTATGGATGATTTTAGTTTGGATGTAACAGGGCTAAATATTGCCGCAAATTCTGATAAGGTTTCTGAAATTAGATATTACACTGAAATACCACTTATTGAATCTCAAATATCAATATTAGGGAATCAAAAAATTAAAAAAATGAATCTATTTTAATGAAAGCAATTCAATTTGACATCGAAGGCAATTGGGGGCATTTCAGAAAAACTGAAACTAACAATAATCCCTTATCACATGATTTTATAACCAAAACAGCTCTCGTTGGTTTGATAGGGGCTGTTTTGGGGATTGAACGCAAAGCCATGAAAGAGGTTTTTCCAATTCTTAGTGAAGATTTAGCTTATGGCATCAGGGTTAAAAATGATGTCGCTAAACAATCCTGGGGATTTACTTTGAGAAGCGTAAATGATGCTTTTGCGAAATCCCCTAAACAAATGGAGTTTATTCGTAATCCGAGTTATTCTGTGATGCTTGGATTACGCAATGAACGGTCAGAAGAAACATTCTCATCTTTTGTTAAGTCCGTAGAGAACTCTAATGCGTGTTACACTCCAATATTAGGATTGCATAATTGTCCAGCGGAGTTAATCTTTAAAGAGACAGGACAATTAGAGTATAAAGCTAACGGAGAGTTTGAAACTTATGGTTTTGTTTCAACCAAACATAAACCAACCTTAAAAGGATTGTCAAGATTAGGTTTTGATCGAATTCCAACATTTCAAAATAATGATTTTTGGAATTTACCCGATAAATACGTTCAAGTAATTTATCCTTCAAATAATAATTGTTTGTCAGTAAGTGGCGAGCATTACATTTTTAATAATAATTCTAAATGGTTTCTGATTTGATATTTTATTCACATCCTGATAAATTATTAGAAAAGCATATTCTTGGAGTTCTTGAAAAATCTCAACGCTTTAATATTTCAAAACTCACAGAATTGGCTGTTCTTTTCCATGATTTGGGAAAGATAAATCCGAATTTTCAAGCAAAATTAAAGCCTGAGAATTCGGGTAAGTCTTTGGGCTATTCCGACCATGCTTATTTATCTACGTATGTTTTTTTGTGTTATGTTGCTAAAAATCAGTCAGAATTAAAATCATTATTTGGCTATGAAAATATTAATGATTTAAGACTTTTGATTCTGAAACTATCTATTATTATTGCAAAACATCATGGCAATCTGCCCAATTTTCAAGATGGATTAACCAAAGAAAAATTTGAGGAAGCAGAAAGATTTATTCATAATCATCAGTTACCATTTTCTGATTTTTTTCAACAAAAACTTGCTCAAAAGTTTCAGCCCTTTAATGTAGAATCAAATCCTAAATTATGGTCATTGACAAGATTTATCAAAGATATTCCAGAAAATTGGCAGAAAAATGCTCTTAAAAACTTCAATGATGTCCAATTTTCATTTGCATCTCTTATTGAAGCAGATAAAAGAGATGCAGGAGATACTTACTTAAAAGATTACTACCATTTCGATACATCAATAGAGGAATCAATTGGAGAATTAGCTCAATCATTAGAGAAAAGATTTTTAGAATTTTCTCTAAGTGATACCAAATCAAATCTTGATATTCTTAGAACTGAGATTCGGGAAGATTCGGTTAATAATATCAAGGCTCATTTAAACTTGAGTAATAGAACCTTTACTTTAACTGCACCAACAGGGGCTGGCAAAACATATTCTTTACTTGCTTTGGCTGTCGAGATTCAAAAAATTAAAGGAAATTTAGGAATCATTTATAGTTTACCCTTCTTGTCAATTACGGAACAAGTTGAAGGTATTTGTAAAACCCTTCTTAATGACGTTTTATCCATAAATTCAAAATCTATAAATGAGAGAATCGAAAATGTACAAGAAAGTTTAGATGCCTCTCAAAGCCAAGAAAATATTGAGAAACTTCTTCAAGGAGATTTCATTCAACAAACATTTGACCATCCATTCATAATAACAACATTTGTTCAGTTTTTTGAGAGTTTATTAAGTAATCGGAATTCTACATTGTTAAAATTACCAAATTTTAGCAATCGAATCTTTCTGATTGATGAAGTACAAGCTCTTCCACCAAGGTTGTATATTTTCTTCACAGCTTGGTTAGATGAATTTTGCAGAGAGAACAATTCTTATGCAATTATCTCAACAGCAACAATGCCCAAAATGGATTTGAAAGGAAAAAAAGACGTTCTTGATATTAACAAACCTGAATTGCTTTTCAAAAATTACAAATCACCCATTGAGTTATTACCTGATAAACGTTTTTTTGAAGCTGAGACTTTCAACCGATATAAAATAAATTTCATTGATAATCAAGAGGTTGATATTGATAGATTAGTTGAACACATACAAAGTCAATCGGAATCTTGTTTAGTTATTCTTAACACAATAAAAGATTCAAAAAACCTTTTTAATCTTCTTGAAAATGAAGGTAATGTTTATTTACTAAATACTCATTTCACTACTTTTGATAGAAGAAATAAAATAAAAATCATTCAAGAGAAACTAAAAAATGAAAAAATAATTTTGGTTTCAACGCAATTAATTGAGGCAGGTGTAGATATTGATTTTCCAATTGTTTACAGAGATTTATGCCCTCTCCCAAGTTTAATTCAGAGTGCAGGAAGGTGTAATCGAAATAAGAAAATAAATATTGGACAAGTATATTTTTTCCATTTACTTGATGATAATGGGAAAAGTAGTGCAGAAAAAGTGTACAGAAAAGAAGCGAAAAGGTTTTTGCAATTTTGTAAGGAAAATATCCAGGATGGCATTCAAGAAAATCAATTATACAATATCCAGTCAAAATTTTTTCAAGAAATTGCAGATGAATTATCAATCGGAGATGCAAAAATTGGAAAGGAAGATAAAAATTTAATTGCTTGCGTAAATAATGCTGAATTTGAAATACTCGGACAATTTAAACTAATAAACGAAGCAGATTTCGGTTTTGAATGGCAATACTATATCCCTGAAAATGAACAGGATATGGAATACGAAAAAGCTGTTGATATGATGTTTCAAATGACTAAGGCATTAGGATATTCTGAATCAAAAAAACATAAAATATTGTTGAACCAACAATTGAAAAAATTAGCTGATAGGATGATTACAATTAGGACATTTAAAAAAGATGAATCGTTAATTCCACTTCCGAGAAATAAAGAAAAATATTTTGATATTCGGGTTCTTGCTGATTTAGACCTCTATTCATTTGAAAATGGTTTTGAGCATGATTCTATCAAAAATTCTTTTCTGTAATTATGAAACGAATCCCCTTCTCCCAACAATACCCATACCTCGACTACTACATAGAAGACTGGGGGTAAAATGGAAACAACCAACGGCGATTGGGGACATAGCCGCTTGACACTTTTGGATGAAGGTGGGACGGTCTATGAAGATAAAGGCTCAACGTCACATGATGAGGCTTTGGAGAAAGCGGAGAAATTCTTGCGGTCTGAGTATGGTCTACAATGTTTTGACAAAGAATCTATTGTGGCTTTGGAGGACGAATATAAAGAGTTTGGTTTACTCTGATTGGTTTTATCTATATTTTTATATCTTTACCATGAAAATTGAAAATACTATTTACAGATTTCATGGATATAATAAGAAATATAGAGCCATTGTTAGCAGAATATTTGACGATTTTTCCTGTGGTCGGGATTATTGGTCCTCGTCAGGTTGGGAAAACTACGTTGGCAAAGGCTTTGGCAAAAAATCAGCCGATTCATTACCTCGATTTGGAGTCGGCGGCTGACCGTCAGAAATTGTCTGACCCTGTGCTTTATTTACAAAATCATCAAGATAAACTCATTATTTTGGATGAAATTCAGCAAATGCCGCAATTAATGGCAGAGCTTCGGGGTATTATTGATGCGGATAGACGAGTAGGACGGTTTATTATTTTGGGTTCGGCTTCGCCTACTTTGATTAAAAAAAGTGCGGATTCGTTGGCAGGAAGAATTGGGTATATCGAATTGCCATCTTTTACGCTCGATGAAGTTGGCGACGAAAATGAAACAAAACTTTGGCATAGAGGCGGTTTTCCGCTTTCTTATTTGGCAGGTTCTGAAAGGGGAAGTATGATTTGGCGGAAAAACTTTATAAAAACCTATATCGAAAAAGATTTGGTTTTGCTGGGGCTAAGTGCCGAACCACAAACGATTGAACGTTTTTGGCGAATGTTGGCGAGTGTTCACGGTAATTTATGGAATTCTGAAAGTATTGGTCGCTCAATGGGGCTGACACATCCAACCATTAATCGGTATTTGGATTTGATGGAGGGGGCATTTTTGGTTCGTCGGCTACAACCTTATTTTGTCAATATCTCTAAACGTTTGGTAAAATCGCCCAAGATATATTTGCGAGATAGTGGGATTCTGCACGCTTTCAAGGATATTATGCAAGAAAAAGACCTGTTTGATGACCCTCAAGTGGGAGCATCTTGGGAGGGTTTTGTGATTGAACAAATCATTGAAACCATGCAAAATGTATTGATGGACGGGCAAGCGTATTTTTATCGAACCCAACAAGGAGCAGAATGTGATTTGATTATTGAACATAACGGAAAGGTGAAAGCGGCTATCGAAATTAAAATTAGTTCAGCCCCGCAAATCAGTAAAGGGTTTAGAATAACAATGGCTGATACCAATGCTCAACAAGGTTTTGTGATTGCCAAAATCAACGAAACGTATAAAGTAGAAGAAAATATTACGGTTACATCATTAAAAACATTTTTGCAGGATATTTTACCCCAACTTTAATGAACATTAACGCTACGCTCATCAATTATCTACATATTTGCCACCGTAAACTTTGGCTTCATGCCAACGTAATACGAATGGAGCATACTTCAGATATTGTGTCGGAAGGGAAGTTGATTGGTGAAGAAAGTTATCCGCAACGAGCTGAGAAAAATCAGGAAGTACAGATTTCTGGGGAATTTGAAGGGATAGAATTATCGGCTAAAATAGATTTTTTTAATTCAAAATTGGGTGTTGTGCATGAAACGAAGAAGTCGGCTGCAAAGGAGTTGTCTCATATTGCTCAGGTGCAGTTTTATTTGTACTTGCTTCGTAAAAATGAGATTGTGGCTAATTATGGAACGATTGAATATCCAAAATTGAGACAAACGGATAGAGTTGACTTGAATGAGGATGATGTTACAGCAATTGAGTTAAAGATAAAGAAGGCTTATGGGATAACTCAACAAGAGGATTGTCCGCCAGCTTTGCCTAAGAGTAAGTGTACTAAATGTTCTTATTTTGATTTTTGTTGGAGCGGGGATGAGTAAGTTTTTTGACAGGATTTCAAGATTGACAGGATTTGAGTTTTTAATTAGTTTTTTGACAGGATTTCAGGATTATTAGGATTTATATTTTTAATTAGTTTTTTGACAGGATTATTAGGATTTATATTTTTAACCACAATTAATATTATTTATGGAATATCAGGATTTGACTAAGGAGATTATTGCTGGGGCTTTTGCGGTACACAATGGGTTGGGGAGTGGTTTTTTGGAAAAAGTTTATGAAAATTCTTTGTTTATTGAGCTTACTGAACGTGGATTTGATGTTGAACAACAAGTGCCGATCAACGTTTTTTACAAGAATATAAAGGTTGGGGATTTTGTGGCAGATTTGTTGGTCAATAAAACTATCATTTTGGAACTTAAAGCGGTTGAAAATCTGCATCCAATCCATGAAGTACAGGTGGTTAATTATTTAACGGCTACGGGTTTGGATATTGGGTTATTGATAAATTTTGGGAGTTCGGTGGTTGTTAAAAGAAAATATCGTGTTTATAAGGGTAAAATTTAGACAGGATTTCAGGATTAACTCAAAAATCCCTATGGATTTAATTGGGATATTTTGGGTAACATTTAGACAGGATTTCAGGATTAACTCAAAAATCCCGATGGATTTAATTGGGATATTTTGGATAACATTTAGACAGGATTTCAGGATTAACTCAAAAATCCCGATTGATTTAATTGGGATATTTTGGGTAAAATTTAGACAGGATTTCAGGATTAACAGGATTATTTTTTAAGAAGATTATGGGATTATTCTTCTTGAAGGCTAAAATCCTCTTAAATTTCCTACTTGCTGAGGAGTGTTTGTAATAGGATTATTTCCCGACATAAAATCTTGTAAATCTTGAAATCCTGTTAAGAAAAATACAAATATTATGAAAAAACCCTATTATCTCTTTAATCCTGGACGATTGAGTAGGCAGGATAATACTTTGAAATTTCAGCCTGTGGATGAACATGGGGTTGAAGGTCAGCCAAGATATTTGCCCATTGAAACGGTGGATAATATCTACTGTTTGGGGTCGTTGGATGCAAATTCGGCGATGTATAATTTCTTGGGAAAGCATCAGGTGGCAGTTCATTTTTTTGATTATTATGAGCATTATACGGGTTCATTTATGCCAAAGGAGTATTTGCTGGCAGGGAAAATGCAGGTAGAACAGACGAAATATTACCTTTCAGATAAAAAGCGAATGGTGGTGGCTCAAAAATTTGTGTCGGGCGGAGCAGCCAATATGTTGAAGAATTTGCAGTATTATAATAATCGTCAGAAGGATGTAGCCAAACAAATTTTGGACATTGAGCGGTACATGGAAAGTATAAACTCTACAACAAAAGTGCCTGAATTGATGGGAATTGAAGGGAATATTCGACAGACTTATTATGAGGCTTTCGATGTGATTATTAATGATTTTGAGATGGGAAATCGGACGAAGCAACCGCCTAATAATGAGGTAAATACGTTGATTTCGTTTGGCAATATGATGTGCTATACGATGTGTTTGGATCAAATATTTCACACACAATTGAATCCTACAATTGGTTTTTTGCACGAACCTGGTTTTAGGAGATATTCGCTCGCTTTGGATTTGGCTGAGGTTTTTAAGCCCATTTTAGTAGATAAAACGATTTTTAGTTTGTTGAATAAAAAACAAATTCAGTCGAGTGATTTTCGGATGGATATGAACCGATGTGTAATGAAGGATTCGGCTCGGAAGCTTTTTGCTCAGGCTTTTGATGAAAAATTAAAAGAGACGTTTAAGCATCGGAGTTTAGGGCGGTCGGTAAGTTATAAGCACTTGGTGAAGTTGGAATGTTATAAACTAAGCAAGCATTTATTAGGAATTGATGAATATAAACCCTTCAAGATGAATTGGTAAAGAATTTCATAACGTATAGAGCTATACGTTTAAACTTTTAATCGTAAAAATATGTACGTAATTTTGGTTTATGATATGGGAGAAAAACGTGTAGGCAAGATGTTGAAGCATTGTCGAAAGTATTTGAATTGGATTCAAAACTCGGTTTTTGAAGGAGAAATAACAGATGTAAAATTCAAGGAAATGATTTTGGGTGCGAAACAAATTATGGATGAAGAGACTGATAGTTTGATTATGTTTAAAAGTAGGAATCAGAAGTGGCTGGATAAGCAAGTGGTAGGTAAAGAGCGAATGGAAATAGATAATTTTTTGTAGGTTGTAATCGTCGATGGGTATTTTTGTGTATTTTTGAGCGTTGTTAAAGAGGTAGTTTTTGAGTAATATTTTTGTAAGTGCCTGATAATCAGAGGTCGTCAATGTGCCTGTAAAATCTTAGTATTGTAGGTGGACGATAACTGGGGGTTATTTTATCAATAAAAAGGCTTAAATTGAGCCAAATAAGCTGTTTTTGGAACGGCTTTTAATCGTACCGTGAAGGAATTGAAATTTACTTAGTTTACTTGTGTGAAAATGCCCCTATTTAGCCTTTTAATCGTACCGTGAAGGAATTGAAATAGACGTAGTGCTTTTGCTTCACTATTACTCGTAACTTTTAATCGTACCGTGAAGGAATTGAAATATCCAAACATGAGATTAGAAACCAATGACATGAGAACTTTTAATCGTACCGTGAAGGAATTGAAATTCGGCAGATGGAACGCCAGTAAATCGTTCAGCCGTGAACTTTTAATCGTACCGTGAAGGAATTGAAATTTTTTGGCTCTTTCCAAGATGTCCTTCAATTTAGGCACTTTTAATCGTACCGTGAAGGAATTGAAATATTAGCGATGCAGTTCTAATTCTGTTGCAAATCATGCTTTTAATCGTACCGTGAAGGAATTGAAATGATGCACCCGAAGTTCACCCGCATAAATTCAGACATACTTTTAATCGTACCGTGAAGGAATTGAAATATGTCACCGTTCCTGCATGCCGTTCTTTTAAAATGTCTTTTAATCGTACCGTGAAGGAATTGAAATAGGTATAACGATACTGATATGATTTTTGCTGAACTCTTTTAATCGTACCGTGAAGGAATTGAAATAAAGACAACAAATAACAATGAAAAGGGATTTGTTTTCGCTTTTAATCGTACCGTGAAGGAATTGAAATTTGATATATCTGATGAAGAAGATCCACTAAAATTACTTTTAATCGTACCGTGAAGGAATTGAAATACTTCAAAGCTTCATGTTTCGGATAATACTGCATTTGGCTTTTAATCGTACCGTGAAGGAATTGAAATACATCTGGGCAAATGACTTCCATCATGGCAATTTATTGCTTTTAATCGTACCGTGAAGGAATTGAAATTTTTAACGCAAAAGGAAATATCATTTTGTTGAAACTTTTAATCGTACCGTGAAGGAATTGAAATTTGAGTAAGCTTGATGTTCAATCGGCTGGTACAGGTTCCTTTTAATCGTACCGTGAAGGAATTGAAATAAGCCTTCAAGCAACATATTCCCAACATCGCTAATTCTTTTAATCGTACCGTGAAGGAATTGAAATAGTCTATTCCATAAATCAATAATATAAAAGTAGAGGTCTTTTAATCGTACCGTGAAGGAATTGAAATTGACATAGTATTCTTCAAAAAAACCTTGCACTTTTAATCGTACCGTGAAGGAATTGAAATACATTTTCAGGATGTTGGGTTTCTTTTTTTGTCTTTTCTTTTAATCGTACCGTGAAGGAATTGAAATATCACTCCACAGGTGAATTAAAACATTATTTGATACTTTTAATCGTACCGTGAAGGAATTGAAATGTAAATCGTTCAGCCGTGAACATGATGCTGAAAAGACTTTTAATCGTACCGTGAAGGAATTGAAATTTACAAAGGATTTATCCAAGCATTGCAAATTGATAACTTTTAATCGTACCGTGAAGGAATTGAAATAAAAGTGTCCCGCTCATCAGCAGTGCGAGTGAGAGGAACTTTTAATCGTACCGTGAAGGAATTGAAATGAGATTGATTTTGAAACGGCATTAACCGAGTACATCTTTTAATCGTACCGTGAAGGAATTGAAATATTGCTATCCAGTTCCAATCGACACCACTTGCAGAACTTTTAATCGTACCGTGAAGGAATTGAAATATTGATGCAGGCGTATATGCTTGTTGTGTTTGATTGCCCTTTTAATCGTACCGTGAAGGAATTGAAATACATCTGGGCAAATGACTTCCATCATGGCAATTTATTGCTTTTAATCGTACCGTGAAGGAATTGAAATCTGCAAATTAATAATGTAGGGAATAATACCATTCTTACTTTTAATCGTACCGTGAAGGAATTGAAATCGCCATCCGCCCAAATTTGGCGGGGCATACGGATCTTTTAATCGTACCGTGAAGGAATTGAAATATAATAAGCGGTTGTGTTGGGTCTATGTCGCCATCTTTTAATCGTACCGTGAAGGAATTGAAATATTGCTATCCAGTTCCAATCGACACCACTTGCAGAATCTTTTAATCGTACCGTGAAGGAATTGAAATTTTGCTCACGCTGTTCACGATTATCCAAAACCGTAGCTTTTAATCGTACCGTGAAGGAATTGAAATCTTCTTCTAAACTTTCGGGGTTTAGCTTCTTATCTTTTAATCGTACCGTGAAGGAATTGAAATTAACTTATAACCGTTCCTGATTCCAAAGGAGGCAGATCTTTTAATCGTACCGTGAAGGAATTGAAATATCATAAAACTTGCTAAATCAAAATCATTGTCCCCTTTTAATCGTACCGTGAAGGAATTGAAATAAGGAAAATATTTGGTATAGTCAAAATGAATGCATCTTTTAATCGTACCGTGAAGGAATTGAAATCAAATTTGAGAGCAAACGGTGCGGAATTAGAAGACACTTTTAATCGTACCGTGAAGGAATTGAAATTTAAATAAAAAGGTAAATTCCTTATAAAACACAGGAACTTTTAATCGTACCGTGAAGGAATTGAAATTAATAAAATGAGTGTGGGCGTAGCCCCCACTTTTTTCTTTTAATCGTACCGTGAAGGAATTGAAATCAGTAGTAACACCTCCAACCATTACAAAAAATGTCGTACTTTTAATCGTACCGTGAAGGAATTGAAATCGAACTGTTAATGGTGTAACAAACCCTAATATACCCTTTTAATCGTACCGTGAAGGAATTGAAATAAATCCTTAGAACTTCGCCAGAGTCGTTTTTGGTGCTTTTAATCGTACCGTGAAGGAATTGAAATTAATGATACGGCATTCCTTCTTGTGCCAAAATTGTTTCTTTTAATCGTACCGTGAAGGAATTGAAATATTTGTACCATCAAAAGTGTAGGATACGCCAACATTCTTTTAATCGTACCGTGAAGGAATTGAAATACTACTCCCGATTTCGTGAAAGTTTGGGGAGGAACACTTTTAATCGTACCGTGAAGGAATTGAAATTGGTAGGATTGGGAAATGTGAGTAACACCTCCGATGCCCTTTTAATCGTACCGTGAAGGAATTGAAATCAAACGAGGTATCAATGTCTTCGGAGAACTCAATGGTTCTTTTAATCGTACCGTGAAGGAATTGAAATACGCCTCGAAGATTAGCGGATGCAGAAGATGCACCCACTTTTAATCGTACCGTGAAGGAATTGAAATTTTTGCAGAATTCAATAAGGTACGAAAAGTTCAAACTTTTAATCGTACCGTGAAGGAATTGAAATACAATCACAGATGAATACATCCGTAAAAATATCCGACTTTTAATCGTACCGTGAAGGAATTGAAATGTTAGTTAAACCAGTATTCAAACAGTTAAATATTTTTTCTTTTAATCGTACCGTGAAGGAATTGAAATGGAGTAAAAGGGCTTTTAATCGACCATCAAGAAAATACTTTTAATCGTACCGTGAAGGAATTGAAATGAATTTTTGTTGGAAATATTCGCTCCGTTCAATCGCCTTTTAATCGTACCGTGAAGGAATTGAAATGCTTCTGCAAATATGGCTGCTCTATTTACACCTTCAGCTTTTAATCGTACCGTGAAGGAATTGAAATTTTTTTTTGAGGAACGAAAAAAAACATTCGTTGTACTTTTAATCGTACCGTGAAGGAATTGAAATAAAATTATACACGCTTAACAATACAGAATTGGCGGTCTTTTAATCGTACCGTGAAGGAATTGAAATATGTATAATCCTGCCGAACACTGTAAGCCAGTCGTCCTTTTAATCGTACCGTGAAGGAATTGAAATTCAAACTGTTATTTTATCAGGCTTAGTTCGGCATTTTTCTTTTAATCGTACCGTGAAGGAATTGAAATTTTTCAACAAATAACGTATCCTTGGCTTGTGAAAATCTTTTAATCGTACCGTGAAGGAATTGAAATACTTTTACGGGCACAGTATCGGGAATTACGCCAGCACTTTTAATCGTACCGTGAAGGAATTGAAATTCATATACGGGGAAAAAGTCACGATGCACGTCTTCTTTTAATCGTACCGTGAAGGAATTGAAATAAATTTGGATGGTTACCATGGAGCGTTTGGAGTAGTCTTTTAATCGTACCGTGAAGGAATTGAAATACGTCTGTGTATTTTACAATATTACTAACGGCAACTTCTTTTAATCGTACCGTGAAGGAATTGAAATATCCCAATATTACCTGCGGTTGTCACCCTCAATCCTTTTAATCGTACCGTGAAGGAATTGAAATTGTTTACAGCAAGAGAAATGTTGATTAGTAATTATGCTTTTAATCGTACCGTGAAGGAATTGAAATTTGTTTAAAATGGTCATTCTATTATCAAAAAACGGGCTTTTAATCGTACCGTGAAGGAATTGAAATACATTAACCACAGATGCAAGTGCCGTAACCGCAGGTGCTTTTAATCGTACCGTGAAGGAATTGAAATTTTAGTACAATATTTCCTTTCGTTATAAGGTTTTTCTTTTAATCGTACCGTGAAGGAATTGAAATACGATTTCAACGGCTTTTCCTTCTAATTTGGTGACTCTTTTAATCGTACCGTGAAGGAATTGAAATTTGTATTTTTTGGGGTTTTTAAATTCGATTTAACATTACTTTTAATCGTACCGTGAAGGAATTGAAATAAAGTAAAATATATTTCACTTGCTAATGCCTTTGACTTTTAATCGTACCGTGAAGGAATTGAAATACTACTCCGAGTGTTGATGATGCTTATCTTGTTCCACTTTTAATCGTACCGTGAAGGAATTGAAATAGATTTATTTGGCGTTGGTAATTACGCATCAGCTCTTTTAATCGTACCGTGAAGGAATTGAAATAATTTCGGGAGTCGTGGATATACCGCCCGCACGCCTTTTAATCGTACCGTGAAGGAATTGAAATGCTGAAGGTGTAAATAGAGCAGCCATATTTGCAGAAGCCTTTTAATCGTACCGTGAAGGAATTGAAATAAATCTGATTAGCTTCCAGCGTTGCAATACGAGTTTCTTTTAATCGTACCGTGAAGGAATTGAAATAAAATTAAAGAGAATGTTACAGAAATAGACGTGTTTCTTTTAATCGTACCGTGAAGGAATTGAAATTTTTGAGTATGCAGAATATAGCCAGATGATATTGTCTTCTTTTAATCGTACCGTGAAGGAATTGAAATGACAATCCACAACTTTATATTTCTCCGATATGAAACTTTTAATCGTACCGTGAAGGAATTGAAATAGTGTAATTATGTACCAAGTAAATCGTGATTCATTTGGCTTTTAATCGTACCGTGAAGGAATTGAAATTGGACAAATGGAGGTACAGAAGATGGTGTTTTGCCTATCTTTTAATCGTACCGTGAAGGAATTGAAATGAGATTTAGAGTGTAAAATTGTAGAGGTTTTAAGCTTTTAATCGTACCGTGAAGGAATTGAAATCCGATTGAAACGCCCACAATTTGGACTATTTTATCATTCTTTTAATCGTACCGTGAAGGAATTGAAATCTTGCTCACTCAGCTTTTTTTCTATTGCCTTCCTAACTTTTAATCGTACCGTGAAGGAATTGAAATAATAAAGCAAGCAAGCTCGTCTAAATCAAAATTGGTTTCTTTTAATCGTACCGTGAAGGAATTGAAATAAATTTAGGGTCACGATATTCTTTATTTTTGAACACTTTTAATCGTACCGTGAAGGAATTGAAATAGTATTTTTACCAACGGGGGTAATCTTGCAAAAAAACTTTTAATCGTACCGTGAAGGAATTGAAATAAACACATTGAGGAGTTGAAAGAGTCAAGTTTGGGGCTTTTAATCGTACCGTGAAGGAATTGAAATCTTTTCAACCAGTCAAACAATGAAACGCCATTGAGCTTTTAATCGTACCGTGAAGGAATTGAAATATGAAAAGCGTATCTTCAAAGGGTTTTTCCAGATTAGCTTTTAATCGTACCGTGAAGGAATTGAAATTTCGGTTAACAATTCGCCTGGCGTTCACAAAATCCGTCTTTTAATCGTACCGTGAAGGAATTGAAATGTTTTTGATAAATATGATAATTGGCTGTTTATTTGCTTTTAATCGTACCGTGAAGGAATTGAAATTTCACATTTAAGTTCTCAATTTCTATTAATAATTTTCTTTTAATCGTACCGTGAAGGAATTGAAATAAAGGTTTATGAGCCTAAAATTATTAACTAACATTTTACTTTTAATCGTACCGTGAAGGAATTGAAATCGCCATGCCTAAAACGGCAACATCTAAGAGTTTATACTTTTAATCGTACCGTGAAGGAATTGAAATTTGATTTTAACCCTCGAAGTAGTATTTTTCCATTTCTTTTAATCGTACCGTGAAGGAATTGAAATCGTTCTCTCTTCCAGTATGCCCGTGCCAAGAACCCTTACTTTTAATCGTACCGTGAAGGAATTGAAATAGACAAGGTTAGTTTATTGAGAAATGAATTGAAAAACTTTTAATCGTACCGTGAAGGAATTGAAATAGACCTTGAAAAAGCGAGGTGGTATCTTGACCGAAAAACTTTTAATCGTACCGTGAAGGAATTGAAATTACATTGAAAGACCAAATTACAATGAAACAGATTGACTTTTAATCGTACCGTGAAGGAATTGAAATTTATCTACCTCCGTATGTTCGTGCTTTTTGTCTACTTTTAATCGTACCGTGAAGGAATTGAAATATAATTTTTAAACTTACTGATTATTAGGTTTTTACTCTTTTAATCGTACCGTGAAGGAATTGAAATAAATCAACATGAGATAAATTGACATATCAATATTTTCTTTTAATCGTACCGTGAAGGAATTGAAATGGAGCAAAAAGAAGTTCTTCAATCTTTGTCTAATCTTTTAATCGTACCGTGAAGGAATTGAAATTAGAAGCTTTTAAGTATAATTTGACCGTTAACGAACTTTTAATCGTACCGTGAAGGAATTGAAATTTCTGTATCTGCGTTCTCAGGGTAAAAGTCATTCCTTTTAATCGTACCGTGAAGGAATTGAAATAAACCTAAAAATTTAGGGATAATTTTTATTATGTTCAACTTTTAATCGTACCGTGAAGGAATTGAAATAGATAAATTTTATTCACGAATGCAATCATTAAAACACTTTTAATCGTACCGTGAAGGAATTGAAATAGCTCAGAAACCTTCCATTAGTTCTGGACTTTTAATCGTACCGTGAAGGAATTGAAATACGTCTTAGCGTGGTTTACACCATCCGTCTTATGCTTTTAATCGTACCGTGAAGGAATTGAAATTCAATTGTAGTAGCACGCAACACACAGATTTTTTCTTTTAATCGTACCGTGAAGGAATTGAAATTAGTCTGGGTCTTGTACATATTGAGTTTTATCAGTCTTTTAATCGTACCGTGAAGGAATTGAAATATTCCTCCCGAATCGCCTTACTGTTTGCGGTCAATGCTTTTAATCGTACCGTGAAGGAATTGAAATTGGAAGGCTTAATTATTACTTGGAGGCTTCGGTTTACCTTTTAATCGTACCGTGAAGGAATTGAAATAAGTAAATGTGCTACACAGCTTCCACACAATGTGACTTTTAATCGTACCGTGAAGGAATTGAAATGTAATAATTTGAAAATGTGTGGCAACCCCTCATACCGTTGAATCTATTGCTAATTTGAAGACGATTATTATCCTTTTCAGCAATTCGTTTTCGGCAATCAGTTTCATGGTAAAATTGCTCTGGTCATCGCTCGTCTTAGTTTTGGTCCGCTTCGGTGGTCCGATTCATATTTTGATTTGTTTTCCAACGGAACAAAACATTTTCAGCAATGTCAAACGTTTTTGAAATTTCTTTCACATCTTTACCAGAATTAATCTGGACGGCAATCCGCATTCTAAGGATTTCTGTTTTCTCATCATCATATTTATGACGAGATTTAACTTCTTTGACTTTTCCCATTTCTTGCATTTGTTTGGCAAAAAAATGTGCCATTTTTGGGTACTACCTCAATATTGATGCCTTCTCAAAATCAGTTCATGCTCTCTTTATAAAACTTAATGACACAGTGAAATTGAAAGCAATATTAAATGGATTGTTGAGTAAGCAAGTGTGCGAATCACCGCATTATCAGATAAAAAAGTAAAACGAATTTTAAAATACCTAAAGGATCATGTAAAGTATCCATGGGTGAATATAGAAATAATCCTAACTCTGCACGACATAAATATAAATTGCTGGTTAAATAACATTACCTTCAATAAATAAATACCTCCCAACATGAAAAATTCGTCACCAAAACCGACTAAAAAAGCCATTTCTGAACCTGAAATACCGATTCATGAGCTTGTTGATGGGAAAGAAATCCCAGCTTTAATTCCAATCAATACGCCCGCACATCCTTTCACGGTGGTTGCCATTGGTGCATCGGCGGGAGGGCTTGAAGCAATCACACAATTTCTCCAAAACCTCTCACCTACTACGGGAATGGCATATATTTATGTGCAGCATCTCAGCCCCGACCATAAAAGTATGCTCACGCCCATTTTATCGAAAGTTACCGATATGAAAGTGCAAGACATTGACGATATGGAGAAAATGGAACCCGATAATTTCTATATTATTCCATTTAATAAAGAAATTGAGGTGGTTGATGGTCACATAAAGTTATTGCCTCGCCTGAAAAATAGAACCTCCAATCTTTCTATTGATGTGCTGTTTTCTTCTTTGGCAGAAACCCACAAAGAAAATGTGATTGGTATTGTGCTGTCGGGTAGTGCCAGTGATGGAACAAGGGGATTAAAAGAAATAAAGTTGGCGGGGGGCATCACTTTTGCCCAAGATGAATCTGCCAAATTTAGTAGTATGCCCAATTCCGCCATTGCCGAAGGGGTAGTTGATTTTGTGTTGTCTCCCAAAGAAATTGCGAATGAATTAGGCTGGATGAGCAAACACCCGTTGGTAAAAAGAAATATGGTAAAAACAACGCCCGAAGATGCCATTGAGAACAGTAATCCTGATTTAATGGTTATCCTGCAATTGCTGCACAAACGAAAAAACGTTGATTTTAGTCATTATAAGATGAATACCATCAAGCGGCGAATGTTGCGGAGAATGATAATTCATAAAATAAAAACCATTGAAGAATATGCTAAATTTCTCCAACAACAAAATAATGAAGTTGACATTCTGTATCAGGATTTACTGATAAATGTAACCGAATTTTTTAGAGATACCGAAGCATTTACATCGTTAAAAAAGACTATTTTGCCTCGTTTACTCAAAGGCAAAACGCAGGGAGACTCGCTCCGTATTTGGGTGGCGGCTTGTGCAACGGGCGAAGAAGTGTATTCTATTGCCATGACTTTGTTGGAAATTCAGCAAAATAAAGCTATCAATATTCCTTTTCAGATTTTTGCTTCGGATTTAAGTGCCGATGCAATTACCATTGCCCGAAACGGTGAGTATTCACTCAATCAACTTAAAAATGTCTCGCCCAAACGCCTTCAACAATTTTTTACGAAATCAAAAGATAAATATCGGATTGCTAAGTCCTTGCGTGATGTTTGCGTGTTTGCCCAACATAATATTTTGAGTGACCCGCCTTTTTCTCGCATGGATTTTATCAGTTGTCGTAATTTTCTGATTTATTTGGACACAATGGCTCAGAAAAAAGCCGTCAATACTTTTCATTATGCCCTCAATGATGGGGGTTATTTGATGCTTGGTAAATCTGAAACGATTGGAACATCAGCACAACTTTTTACGGTTTTGAATAAAAAATTAAAATTTTATACTCGGAAAAAGAATTCGGGTTCACTCAGAAATCCAGATATTACCACTCGCATTACACAGACTGAACTTTCAGATGCAAATGTTCGGGTAAATCCAATTCCAAAAAAAATGCCCGTTTCGGCAAGTACTAATCTTGGGAATGCTTTTGATGCAGTACTACTCGCCCAATACGTGCCAGCGAGTGTGATTATCAATTATGATTTGGAGATTCTTCAATTCAAAGGGATAACCACGCCTTATCTTCAAAATTCTTCGGGCAAAGCCAGCTTCAATATTTTGAAAATGGCTCATCCCGAAATCACTTTTGAGCTTCGAAATGCCATTCATCACGCCATAAAAACCAAACAGACCATTCGGAAAACGGGCATGGAAATGAATCGTGATACGGTGAAAAATATCGTACAGATTGTAAATATAGAAGTTGCCCCACTTAAAGTTGAAGGAGAAGACCCACTATTGATTGTTGTTTTTACAGGGCAAGACATGGAACTATCCGAGTATCCATTATCGGGAACAAAAAATAACTCAGTTGCCAAAGACCGTAGAATCAAGAAATTAGAAGAAGAATTGGCTGCCGCACGTGCCGATATGGGTTCAATTACCCACGACCAAGAAGCCGCCAACGAAGAGTTGCAAAGTGCCAATGAGGAGATCATTTCGAGTAATGAAGAGCTTCAAAGTTTGAATGAAGAACTCGAAACATCCAAGGAAGAGATTGAATCAACTAACGAAGAACTCACCACGAGCAACCAAGAACTCCACGCCCGAATTCAACAAATTGAAGAACTTTATACGTATTATGAAGGTATCATTGCCACTGTTCATGAGCCAGTTTTGATATTGGATAAAAATATTAGAATTAAATCCGCCAACAAGTCATTCTGCAAAATGTTTCAAGTAATTGAAGATGATATTACGGGAGTGTCGCTCTATAAATTAGGTAATAATCAGTGGAACATACCCCGTTTGCGGGAACTGTTGGAAGATATTGTACCAAAAAATATTCGTTTTCACGATTTCGAAGTGGAATATAGTTTTCCAGTAATTGGTCAAAAAACGATGTTGCTCAACGCCCACCGCATTATTCAGAAAAGTCAAAATGAGGAACTAATTGTACTCACTATTGCTGATATTACTGAGGTAAAAAGACTGGCAATTGAGCTTGAAGTAAAGCAAAAGAATGAGTTGGAAATGCAACTTGAAGCAGAGAAAAGAGATAAAAAAACCATTGAAGATAGTAACAAACGGTATAATACGCTCTTGATGAGATCGCCTTTTGCTTTTGCCATTATGAAAGGCGAAAACATGGTTGTTACACTTGCCAATGATAGCATTAAAGAAATGTGGGGAAAAGGAAAAGAAGTTGAAGGAAAACCATTGTGGGAAATATTACCCGAGGTGAAAGAAACCGATTTTCCTGCCATACTTGATGATGTTTTCAAAACGGGTATTCCCTATCAAGCCTATGAATCGTCTGTTCAGTTGAAACGGAACGGGGAAATGGAAGATGTTTATTTCAACTTTGTTTATCAGCCTTATTACGAATCTGATGAAACAATTTCTGGCGTGGTTGTAATTTCTAATGAAGTGACTAACCACGTTATCACAAAAAAAGAACTAATAGAAGCAAAAAACAATGCCGATATAAAAACTCAAATTGCCGAAGATGCCATGAAAGCCAAGCAGCAGTTTTTGTCGAATATGAGCCACGAAATCCGAACACCGATGAATGCCATCGTGGGCTTCACGAATGTCGTTCTGAAAACGGAATTGGACGAAGAACAAAAGGAATATATTGATGCCATAAGAGTTTCAAGTGATGCCTTAATTGAGTTAATAAATGATATTCTCGACCTTGCCAAAGTAGATTCGGGGAAGATGGTTTTCAATCAATCTCCTTTTAATTTGTCTGATTCGATTGCTAATATGTTGCAATTATTAGAAATAAAAATCAAGGAAAAAAACTTAGTATTGATAGGGGAATACGATCATAATATTCCTCCAATAATAGAGGGAGATTCCGTTCGTTTGAGACAAATAATCTTGAATTTATTGAGTAATGCCGTGAAATTTACTGACACAGGAAAAATAACGTTGCAGACTTCTTTGATTGAAGAGGATGAAAATAGTGTTTTAATCGAATTTATACTAACTGATACGGGCATCGGAATTCCGGCTGATAGGATAGGGCATATTTTTAAAAATTTTGAGCAAGTACACCAAAATAATGATTTTTTTTATGGCGGTACTGGTTTAGGACTCGCCATCGTTAAGCAATTAGTGGAAGTTCAAGGGGGGGAAATAACCGTAAAAAGTGAACTCAATAAAGGTACAGAATTCAGTTTTACCTTGCGTTTTAAGAAAACTACTATAAAAACGGAACAAGAAATAACCCTTGAAGCTGAAACAAAAATGAAGAATATGAAAGTATTGGTGGTTGAAGATGTGGCACTGAATCAACTTTTAATCAAAATAATCTTAACGGATTTTGGGTGTGAAGTTGAAGTGGCTGAAAATGGAAAAATTGCTCTCGAAAAATTGCGAGAAAACAAATATGACATTGTTTTGATGGATTTGCAAATGCCCGAAATGAACGGATTTGAAGCAACGAAGTATATACGTGAGGAAATGAAATCCCAAATTCCGATCATTGCCCTTACGGCAGATGTGACAACGGTGGATGCTGAAAAATGTATTGCCCTTGGAATGAATGATTACATTTCAAAGCCCATTGACGAAAAATTGCTTTATTCAAAAATGATAAAGGCTTGGAAGAAGAATAAGTAAAATTATCAAGCAATCGTAATTTCACTTGCCAAATAAATTTCTTGCACTGCGTTAATTAACTCAACTCCTTCATTAAAAGGACGTTGAAAGGCTTTTCTGCCCATAATTAAACCTGCACCGCCCGCTCTTTTGTTAATGATGGCGGTTCTTACGGCATCCGTTAAATCTGCATTTCCTTTTGATTCGCCACCAGAATTTATCAAATTAATCCGTCCAGCATAACAATTAATTACTTGGTATCTACACAAATCAATCGGATGGTCGGAACTCAATTTGGAATACATTTCGGGATTGGTTTTGGCAAATTTAATGGCAGTAAATCCTCCATTATTCGTTGGTAATTTTTGCTTAATAATATCCGCCTGAATGGATACGCCCAAGTGATTGGCTTGCCCCGTCAAATCTGCCGCAGTATGATAATCAACCCCATCTTTGACAAAAGCGTCGTTGCGAGTATAACACCACAAAATTGTTGCCATCCCCAAACTGTGAGCCTCTTCAAAAGCCTTTGCCACTTCAATTATTTGCCTGTCGGATTCTTTTGAGCCAAAATAAACCGTTGCCCCAACTGCCACCGCACCCATATTCCAAGCGTCACGGACTGAACCAAACATAATTTGATCGAATTTATTTGGATAAGTCATCAATTCATTGTGATTGAGTTTCACAATAAAAGGAATTTTATGAGCGTATTTTCTCGAAAGCATCGCCAATCCTCCCATCGTAGAAGCCACGGCATTGCAACCCGCTTCAATGGCTAATTTTACAATATTCTCAGGGTCAAAATACATGGAATTTGGAGCAAATGAACTGCCAGCGGTGTGTTCAATGCCCTGATCGACGGGCAAAATGGAGAGATAACCCGTGTTTGAAAGTCGCCCGTGTTGGTATAATTGGGCTAAACTTCTGAGGGTTTGCCCGTTTCTATTACTTGGCAAAAAGCACTCATCCAAATGTGTTGAACATGGCAAATGGATGGATTCTTTTGGAATCGTTTGACAAACGTGATTGAGCAAAGAATCCCTTTCTTTGTCAATTAGAGATAAAAGATGTGATATGTTTTTCATATTGGTATTTACTTACAAATCCGCCAATTCCCAAAGCAAACGAGCCATTTTTTCATTCATGGAAGGCGTTTGCATGACCATTAAATTCAATCCTTTTTTGGTCATTCGCCAATCAATTTGCATCGAGCTTACCGCCGGGTCATACACATAAATTTTCTTAAAATGTTGCACCGTATTGACTCCCGCCAAACGACAAACTTGCATAGATTTTTGTAAGGATTCCAAGATTTGTTCTTCCGAAATATCGTTCATAAAATTCATTTGACGCAGTGAGTACCTACGCATAGAATTTTCAAAGGCTTCCTCAAAATTGTTTTTCGTAGATGAATTACTTCGTAAAGAAAAAACGGCAAATTCTTCATTTTTCATATTAAGATTTCTTTTAATTGTTCAATTAATCATTGGCTAAATCAATGGCGGCTTGTTCATCTTTTACCCGATAAAAAGTAGCAACTATTCCAAATAATTCTTCGTAATAAACGGGATTGTCTGGTTTCATATCAATCAGAACCGTTGGTTGCATAAATGCTCCTTCGCCCTCAACTCGCTTACCGCCATAAGATAGAATGTTTATGATTTTTAACAAAGGTGAGGATGAATTGAGAAGAAAGTGTTATAGAATTATTGAAAATATTTACATTATTCACTGATTTTCCATGGAGAAAAAATTAACTAACAATCTTTCCATCTTCCATGTTAATGATTCGATGCGTCCTATCCGCAAATGATTGGTCGTGCGTAACGATAAGTAGCGTTTGCTTGAATTCTTCGGCTAATTTTTTGAAAACATCGAACACAATTTCACTATTTTTATGGTCTAAATTACCCGTGGGTTCATCGCCCATGATGACGTGAGGGTCGTTGATTAATGCTCTGGCGATGGCTACACGCTGTTTTTCACCGCCTGAGATTTGACTTGCCTGTTTCTTTGCTAAGGTGTCGATACCCAACATTTTTAACTTTTCAATTGCTCTGCTCTCCACTTCTGCCTCTGAATACTTACCTAATTTCAAGCCTGGCAACATGACGTTTTGTAAGACTGTAAATTCATCTAACAAATAATGAAACTGAAAAACGAACCCGATTTTTTCATTGCGGACTTTTGCTAAATCGGGTTCTTTGCGATTAACCATTGTTTCGCCATCAATCAAAAGCTCACCTTCATAGTCCGTATCCATCGTGGAGAGAATATACAAAAGTGTCGATTTTCCGCAACCCGATTTACCCGTAATTGCCACAAAATCCCCTTGATTTACAGAGAAATTAATGTCGGAAAGTACCTTCACGGTTGTTGGGTCGTGAAAATATTTGTTGATATTTTTGGCTTCTAAAGTTATTTGGCTCATTTTATTTTCCTCTTATAATTACCACTGGATCAACTTTACTGGCTTTTCTGGATGGAAACCACCCCGCCAAAAAAGTAGTAATCAATGAAAAAACTGCCCCAATTACGTAGAATATCGGATTATAATTAATTGGATAAGTTTTCACACTTGGCAAAGATGGTGTTTTGAAAGGAATTTGGTCAATCAGTTCCGATAATCCAAAACCCAAAATCAAACCCGCTAATCCACCAAAAAAACCAATACTCATGGCAATGACTAAGAATATTTTTTGTACATCTAATCCAGAAAAACCCGTGGCTTTCAAAATGGCAATGGTGTTCATTTTTTCATAAATCATCATGTTCAAAATATTGTAAATCCCAAATCCTGCCACGATTAACAATACCACGCCCACCGCATACGAAATTAAAGTCCTAACAAAACTGCCCGTTTCAAAAGAAGCGTTGGCAGTTTGGATGTCTTCGGCATCAATTTCAAACAACTTTCCGAATTCTTTGGCAACGGGCGGTGCGGTCAGAACATCCTTCAATTTTATTTGAATATCAGTAACATAATTATTTGGTTTCCCTTTCAATTTTTGTACCGTTGAAATGGAAGCATAACTTTGTGTTTTGTCCAATTCTTGCATTCCTGATTGATAGAAACCAACGACTCTGAGTGGAAATCGTTCGCCATTAATGGTTGCCACTTGCACCACATCGCCCACATTTGCCAGTAACTTATCCGCCAAACCTTTTCCCAAAATAATACTATTCGATAACCTATCAATATCAATTGAATTTCCAGAAATCATATAATCATTGAAGTGAAATAATTTTCCTTCACTCTGAATCTCAATTCCATTGACAACGCCCGTAATATCAATCGCTCCATCATTGAAAAACACAGGAGAGATTATTTTTGGGGCAACGCCTAAAACTCGATTATCTTTTCTAAGGGTTTGAATGATTGCCTCGCTATTATAAATCTCCTGACGGCTAATACTTGACTTGATGGAATGGATGAAATTATGCGTATTTTTGTAGGCTAATATATTGTTAATAGGCTGATTTTTATTGGGTTGTATTTCATTATATAATCTTACATGAGGAGTTCTATTTAGTAATAATGCGTCTAAAAGGTCGTTTAACCCTGCCATAAAACTAAGCAATGTGATGAACATTGTGATACTAAAAGTTACACCCACTGCCGCCACCAAAGTTTGTTTAAACCTTGCTAACAACAACGATTTTGCAATACGTATAATAAGTTTTAGATTCATTCGATTGGTTTAAAGATAAAATCATTTGTCGTTATTCCACTCAATATTTCTACCTTTTGGTAATCTTTTAAGCCCGTTTTTACTTTCACTTTCTTATCTTTTTCGAGCATCACAAAATCACCTTCCAATAAGTAACTTCTTGGAATTATGATAGAATTTATTTTTTGTTGAATAATAATATTTGCCTCACAAGTCAGGAATGGATAAAGCGTTTTGGGAAGTTTTATAAAATTGGCTTCAATGGTGAATGACTTTGTTTTTTCATTCATGATTGGATTAATTTTCGTAACCACACATTCAAAAACTTGTCCTTTGTAACTGTCCATACTTAACGCTATTTTCTGTCCTAATGTCACCCGATTTATGTCATATTCATCCACTTGGAGTTCCAGAAAAAAAGCTGAATCATCGCCAATAATTGCCACGGGACTGAGGGTGTTAACCATCTCGCCTTTTTCCATCGGTAATTGATAAACCTTTCCATCAACATCACTTTTTATGATGAAATCGCTGTTGATTTTTTGAGCTAATTCTAAGTTTTTTTTAGCCTGTTTGCCCTGAAAATTGATTTGTTTTTTGAGCGTTGCGTATCGCAATTTAGCAGTATTGTAGGAGTTGGTAGATGTTTTTGAGGTTAATCGTTTTTGGAGTAAATCATTCTGTGTACCAACTTGTTGGGTCCAAAGATTTTCCTGTTTTTGGAGTAATAAATTATCGTTTTCCATTTTGGTTTTGGCAAGTTCGACACTAATGCTGAGTTCGTCTAATTTTTCGGCATTGGCTGAAACCGAGGCATAATCTGCCGAGAGTTTTGCATTCTCAGTATTGAGTTCAGCGGTGGTATTGATTAACCGAATAATGCCATCCCCTTTTTTCACAACGCTACCTTCTGAAACTAAAACCTCATCAATCAGACCATTAGCCAACGAAAAAACTTTGTATTGATTTTTGCTTTTCACAATTCCCGAAGCATAAACTGATTCTGTGATAGTTTCCTGTACGGGTTTTGTCTTTTCTTGTTTATCATCACAAGACGAAAACAGTAAGACAAGCAATGAAAGTTGAAGGGATATTTTTATCATTTTGGAGAGTTTAGAGATTTTATAACGAACTATTTTCTATTGTAAGTTTTAAAAGAGCAAATTATATTTCGAATGTATAAACTTTATCATTTTAATGATTTTCACTTGATTAACGTATGTACGTAAAGGTTAGCAAATTAAATGGTTTAATTGTTATATGATTGACTTTAATTTTTGTATAATTCACTGATTTCAGTATGGGTTATCAAATCAAACATTTCTGAACATTGGTTTTTAACTAAAATAAATTGACAAAGATTACTTTACACGTTGATTTTTATTAAGCATTGATAATGAGATAGTTGCCTTTGAATCCATTGAGTAAATGTATTCAAATACTCATCCCATATTTTCACGAAAGCTTGGCTGGTATTTCTGAACCCATCTCTCAAAATAGCAAGTCCTTTTTGGAAAAAGCTATTTGATTTATACCGCAACGGCGAACTGTCCGTGTTTTTTAGTTTTAATTTTTTGTGCATTTTGTGATAGTACTTTCGAGTATTTCGGTCACGGCTGTTTGCCACTGTTCCTCCCGAAAAAATGAACGTCATTTTTATCCTTGCCGTTAAATGGATGTGGTCAGTAGATAAAAATCAGCCGTTTTACATGAATAATTGGCAGTTTTCTGTTCATGCACCCAAAAGGTAAAATAGTAAGAGTTTTATTAAAAATTCCAAAATAAATCTAAGTTATTCGATATATTTATATAAATTTATAGATTATATTCTATAAATTTATATAAAATGATAGAAAGAATATTACAATCGCATTTAGAAACACATTGGAACGATGGAAAAGTTCTGATGGTCTTAGGGCCACGTCAAGTAGGAAAAACTACACTTTTGGAAAAACTATGTAACAGAGAAGGGCAATATTTATTTTTGAATGGTGACGATATTATAACACAACAAAGTCTCGAAAATATTGGGGAAGTACAGCTCAGACAAATCATTGGTAATTATACAACAGTTTTTATTGATGAAGCACAAAGGATTCACAATATTGGTTTAACATTGAAGATTATTCACGATCGAATCAAAAATGTGAGGGTTGTGGTTAGTGGTTCGTCGGCTTTAGAATTAAGCAGTAATATTAATGAACCTCTAACTGGCCGTAAATGGGAATACAATCTATATCCGATTAGCTGGACTGAATTAACAAATCATTTTGGTTATTTAGGAACAAAACAACAATTTGAACTTCGTCTTATTTATGGTATGTACCCCGATGTAATTAATAATTTTGGGCAAGAAGAAGGGGTCTTAAAACAATTGGCAAGTAGTTATTTGTACAAAGATTTGCTCAATTATGGGGGAATTCGTAAACCCGAAATCTTATCGAAGTTGCTGATTGCATTAGCGCTGCAGGTAGGTTCTGAGGTTTCTTACAATGAATTGGCTCAACTCCTCAGAATCGACCGTGCAACGGTTGAGCAATATATTGGCTTGTTAGAACAAGCATACGTAATTTTTCGATTAAATCCATTTAGTAGAAATATTCGGAATGAAATCAGTTCGAGTCGTAAGATATATTTTTATGACAATGGCATCAGAAATGCCCTAATCAGCAATTTTAACCCAATAGCCTTGAGAGGTGATATTGGAGCTTTATGGGAAAATTTTTTGATTAGTGAGCGTATAAAACTAAATCAATATAGTAATAGTAATGCCAAAGGGTACTTTTGGCGAACACACGCCCAACAAGAAATTGATTATATAGAAGAACAAGGTGGACAGATGTATGCCTACGAATTCAAATGGAATTCGAAGGCAAAAGCTAAATTTCCGAATTCATTTGTAGAAATTTATCAACCAATTGAGAAGAAAATTATCAGTACACAAAACTTTGAAGAATTTTTGATTTGAAAAATTTCTTAATTATTACACTCGGCACGAGAGAAATTCAATAAAATAAATGAGCATAATTTTGAAGTGCTTGAAGAGAAAATTTTCAAGTTTTTCGTTCAGCAAATATATCACCGTTTATTTTGCCTGTTTATCAATTCATAGTCTTAATGAATATTGCATTCAAAATGAATCACTCCAAGCATTGAGTGTTAGTTCTTCATCAATTTAAATGAAAATTATTTGATAAAGCAGTTTTGAAAATATATTTTACCAACCTACCTACAGGCGAAAAAAGGAAAGTACAAGGGACTGTTTTTGACTTTACTAAGGCTAAGCAAATAGCTACCAACATTAATAACACGAATGATATTCAAATAAAGTATGGAAAAGGTATTGGATTGATTCTTAAAACATTAAACCTTCATTTGTGATTTCGGGCTATTTTTTACAGATAGCCTGAAAATCTACAATTTCAGGGCAATGAGATTTGATTATTTGTTTAGTGATGATAGAAATGTATTTTTTACGGTATTCTCAGGAGGTTTATTTTTAGTTTTATTTTACATTTTGCTGATAACCAATTGATTCGCTTTGATTGTTTTTACACTTTCAGTGCTAAATTCATTATTTTGATGTTACTGAAATAAACTATAAGTAATCTAATCATTCATTTTTGTTTGATAATTTATGCAGATGTATTTTCGTACTATGTTTTACAAGGTAATATTACTTATGATAATGTTTAATTATCAAAACTCACAACTCCTTAATCTTTGGCTGAAGCGGTCAGATTTTTTGTTTCAGAAAATCGGAGAATATTCGTCTTTTGATCTTTTACCGTTAACGTCACGGGATAAGTAGCATTTGTGTTCGATTTATTATAAATCAAAGCAGAAATTGGCGTGGGCGATAAAAAGTTCGGGGCTGTTTCACCCAAAGCGTACGCTGCCACCACTGCCACACTATCTGTCAAAGCATTAGAGCCTAATCTGGTTTCGGGTCTTAAACTTGAACTCTGCAAACGGGATTGTAAACCCGAAGTTCCTACATTAGATTTTCCAAAAAAACTTAAGATAAGGCGGAGTGAATCAAGACCATTGCTATTTATAATTACCGAATTAGCATTGGTACTTGCGGTGGTTTTAAAACTTGACAACGCTCCCGTAGAATTTGAATATTCCCAACCCACATATATACCTTCCCCGGTGTAGGTAAACGGACTACCACCTACAAACGGAACATCGTAAGCACCCCCTTGATTGGTAATTTTCAAGCTATCATTGTGTACTAAAGTCATCGGAGTGGTTGCGTTTGACCAAGTGACAATTTCTTTCAATCTATAACGCATTTTATACCCTGTTGCACCATCAACCGCACTCCATTTGAAATACCTGATATATCTGAAAGTGAATTAATCGTTAAATTAATGGATGAATAACATACCAAAGTACCAGTAGTAGTAAAATTTGGACCAGCAATAAAAGGGCTTTAACTCTCCATTGATAAAATTTACTTGCCACCACGTAGCCGTAACAAAATAATCGGGCAGCGTTCCACTAACCATTAAAGGATGATACTTTATTCAATTCTTATTCTTTATAGATTGCATCAAGAAGCGTAGGGCAATCTAAATTATATTCTAAGTTAAGTTTTCTGAAACAAGCTATTAAACTGCTGAATATTTTGAAAGATTGTCCTAAAATAATTTGCCCTACACTTTTTGATGAACTTCCTATTAAGGTTTTAATCTACGTAAAATAGCCATAATTTTAGCACGAATTTCCATAGGATTAAAAGGCTTAACCATGTAGTCATCCGCCCCAAGATCGAGGCATTCAATTTTTTCCTCACTTTCATCTATTCCAGATAAAATAATGATATGGACATTCCGATGAAGGCTACTTGCTCTTATCGCTTTAGTAAATTCTTTCCCATTGAGATAAGGCATATTGAGGTCAGTAATGATAATATCTGGATTGTTTCCTAACTCTAACCAGTTCATTCCTTGCATACCGTCACTTTTGATGGTTACTTCAAATTCTTTATTAAAAAAATGTTCTAAGACCTTTCGAGTACCTAATTGGTCGTCTATAATTAACAATTTTGCTTTCTTGTCAAGAGTAATTTGGCGGGTATTCATGTCGTGCTATTTTAATTATGAAGTTAAAAATTAAGTTTAATCATGAACTAAAAGATATACTAATGATAGCAAATCTTATAAGTTCACAAAATCTTTTAGGTGCATGAATATATGACTGATTTACAGCAATAATCACTCCATAAATTGATTTAGGAAAAGGAAATTATTAAAGTAATATTCTTAGCGTAGGAAGAATGTTACTTTATTGGGAAGTGCAGTAATTATGGTGCTGGATAGGTAAAAAGCAATGCAGGCGTTCATTTTTTGTTTATCAGGATCAAAATAAACATTCATTATGTGTAATATAACATCCAAATATTCCCGTTGTTTGAGCGACCGATGCTCGGTACAACTATAAAAAGTAATGGTTTTGTCAACTACCTTAAACCATGTCATAAATGCAAGGATTGCAAAGATAAATTTGTTAATAAAAGGTAAGATTGGTTTAAATATTGACTCATAGTTGAATAGGTTATTGAATTCCTGTTCCTTATCCAATAATTTTTCGAAAAACACATTTAATATTTACTTAATAATACAGTAATATTTAGTGTGTAATATTGAAGTTTAAAATATAAATAGTGAAAATGTATGTCTTGGATTTACCTTATTGTGGCGGCAGCCTTAGAGGCTTGTTGGATGTTTTCGTTGAAATTTCTTTCTTTTGAAAAATTTAAGATACTAACTGTTAGTAACTTTTTAGGAGCAAATGAAATGAAAGCTTGGCTTCCTTTGGCGGGGTATATTTTCTTCGGTGCAACTAATACTTACTTTTTTTCATTAGCAATGAAAAATATTCCTACCGCCATTGCTTTTACCATTTGGACGGCTTTATCAATCATGTTTATTAAGGTTGTCGAGGTTGCATTTTTTCAAAATAAAATCAGCACTTTAGAGATTTTCTTTCTTTTTGTGATTCTATCTGGAATAATTGGTTTGAAAATTGCTGCAACAAACTAATTTATGATAACAATTTCTTTATAAATCATCAAAATACTTCACATAATCTTAACTCTCAGACAATTAAGAGATTAAAGTAAATTATCAACTTTGTGAAACCAAACTAATGATTTATGCAAAGACGTGATTTACTTCGCCAAGCAGGTTTACTTGCTGGTGGATTATCCTTACCAAGTTTAGTAAAAGCAAACTCAAAATTAGCCGAGTCTTCGGTAGCCACTCCAAAAAGAATTCTCCGTATTGCCCACATTACGGACGTACATATCCAACACCTGATTGGTGCGGCAAAAGGTTTTGAGAAATGTTTGCATCACATTCAAAATCAGGATATTAAACCCGATTTTATCATCAATTCAGGAGATTGTGTGATGGATGCTCACCGCCGAAAGCATGAGAATGTTCAGAAACAATGGTCACTTTTTAATGAGGTATTGAAAACAGAAAATTCTTTACCCATACACCATCTTGTTGGCAATCATGATATTTGTTGCGAGGGCGATTCAAACTCTAACTTTGAGGATGGTAAAAAATGGGCAATGGATGAAATGTCATTAAACAGCCGATTTTATAGTTTTGACAAAAAAGACTGGCATTTTGTAATGTTAGATAGCGTTCAGAAGAAGAAAGACGGAGGTTGGTACACCGCCAATTTAGACGATGAACAAATGGATTGGTTTCGCCAAGATTTAAGTCAAATTCCTGATAATAAGCCAACTATGATAATTTCGCACATACCGATTCTTTCGGCTTGTGTATTTTTTGACGGAGATAATATGAAAGAAAAAGAGAATAAGTGGGAAGTGCCAGGGAGTTGGATGCACACTGATGCAAAACAAATTTCGGAGGTATTTAATCATCATAAAAACGTAAAATTAGCGGTTTCGGGTCACATACATTTAACGGATAGAGTGGATTATAATGGGGTTTCTTATTGTTGCAATGGTGCCGTTTCTGGAAAATGGTGGTTTGGAAGATACCAACATACGGAGGCAGGTTATGCCTTAATTGACCTGTATGATGATGGAAGTTTTACAAATACTTACGTGAATTATTGATTGGATTACATATTTAGTTATTGAAAATTGTTGAACAAAAATAGCGGGGTTATGCCCCGCTATTTTTTTAACTATATACTTATTGACAAAAATCTAAAATACATACTCAACAGAAATATGTTTCCTTAATTTTTTCATTTGAACAACCTCGGCTTCATAAACTTTTTTAACGCCATCACCTGATGCAGTTTCGACATCACGGATATCTTTTACTAAACGAGCAAACCCTTGTGGCTCAACCGAGGCGGCATGATCTGAACCCCACATGGCACGGTCGAGTGTGAAATGCCGTTCCACAAAAGTTGCTCCCATTGCCACTGCTGCCACCGTTGTTGCCAAGCCTGTTTCATGTCCAGAATAGCCGATTGGCGTATTTGGGAACATTTCTATCAAAGTACGAATCATCGTTAGATTCAATTCTTCGGGCTTGCAAGGGTATGCAGAGGTTGAATGGGCAATCATCAGAGGATAATTTTCATCGAATTCACGAATAAATTTCACCGTTTCTAAAATCTCTTTTTGTGTGGACATACCCGTTGAAATCATCAAAGGGCGACCTGTGATTAGTATTCTGTCGATTAACTCAAAATCTGTCAAAGATGCTGAAGCCAATTTGTACATCACGGGGCTAAAATGTTCTAAGAAATCAACCGATTCAATATCCCAAGGTGAAGCAAACCAATCCATTTCGTTTTGTCTTGAATGTTGGTCGATGGCTGAATATTCCAAAGCTCCGAATTCTGTTTTACGTTTGTAGTCGATGTAGGACATTCTGCCCCAGGGCGTATCTCTTTGAATTTGCCATTGGTCGAGAGGAACACACAATTCAGGCGTTCTTTTTTGGAATTTCACAGCATCAACTTTTGCGATAATTGCCTCATTTACAAGCTGTTTTGCCGTTTCTAATGAACCATTATGATTAATCCCGATTTCAGCAATTATGTAACAAGGATGACCTTCTCCAATCGTTTTTCCTGATGATAAAAGAATATTTTTCATTATTTTAGAAGTTAAAATTTTCAGTTGAATTTATATTTTTGAGGCAATAATCAGTTCGGAAAATTCTCTAAAACAGCCTTCGCCACCCTTATTTTCGCAAACATAATCAGCAATTTCTTTGGTAAAACTTATGGCATCTGCAGGGCAAGCGGTAAGTCCCACTTTTTGCATTATTTCAATATCATTGACATCATCACCGATGTAGGCAATTTGTTCTCTCGAAAGATTTTTATTGACCATAATTTGCATCAAAACCAACAATTTATCCTTGATTCCTAAGTGTAATTCGACAATTTGGAGTTTTTCGGCTCTTTTGGAAACTGAAGGAGATGTTTCACCCGTGATGATTCCAGTCTGAACATCGGCTAATTTTCGGAGTCTTTCAACGCCCATTCCATCTTTAATATTAAACTTTTTCAAAACTTCGCCTTGCTCCCCGTAATAAACGCCTCCGTCGGTTAGTACACCATCGCAGTCAGTTAAAAGAAGTTTTATTTTACTGGCTTTTTCTTTAATTTCTTCCGTCATAATATCAATTGTTGAAATTTGAATTGTTAAATTGTTGTTCTCTGACGAAAATTCAACGATTCAATAAGAATCTTTAAATAGCCGTCCAACCACCATCAACTACCAAATTTGCACCTGTCATATAAGCAGAGGCATCTGAAGCTAAAAACAATAAAGCTCCCTGATAATCAGTGGGTTGTGCCATTCTACCGAGTAGAGTTTTGGCAGAATATTGTTGAATAAAAAACTCATCTTGCAAATTTTCAACGCCCCCAGGAGAGAGCGTATTTACTCGTACACCTTGTTTGCCCCAATAGGCCGCCAGATACCGAGTAAAATTTAAGATTGCTCCTTTAGTGGTTGGATAAGCGGGCGATTTATAGAAAGTTTGCTCGCCTTTTTCGTTTTTATAAATACCTTGGTCGGGGCCAACCATACCATAGGTTGAAGCCACATTAATAATACTTCCAGAACCTTGTTTAGCCATTTCAGAACCAAAGATTTGAGAACAAAGAAAAACGCCTAATACATTCACTTCCAATGACTTACGAAATGATTCAATCGGATATTTCTCAAAAGAGGATAGTTCAGCCGCCATTGCTGGATTCTCGAACATATCATTGATGGCGGCATTATTTACCAAAATATCAATTGAGCCAAATTGAGCTAAAATCTCGTTTTTTGCATTTTCTAAGGATTCTGAATTGGTTACGTCAAGACTTATCCCGATAGCATTTTTACCCAAAGATTTTGCAAAATCTTGTGTCGGAATTTCTGAAATATCCGCCACTACTACATTTGCCCCAGCCATAATTAATGCTTCACAATGCTTTTTACCAATCAAACCAGTTCCACCAGTTACGATAGCTGTCCTTCCCTCTAATGAAAATAATTGGGGAATTCTAAGTGATGGGCTGTTAATTTGTTTTTCCATTATGCTTTTGAAAGGGCTGGTTTGATATTGTAATTGCTCGTTTTCCTGAAAACAGCCTCCAATGCTTCACCTTTTAAATACGACTTAACATCCTGACTATCAATGGCTTGTTTGACAATTTTCAATACTTCACGATATGCCGAAAGGGTATGTTCGATATCTTCGTCAGTATGGCTAAAACACATATTATGAAACCCCGCCCAAAGGATTCCACGCTTAATCATTTCCTGTTGCATCAATGCTTTCAGTTCCAATCCGTTGCCGGCTTCAGGAGAAAAAATTACCATTGTGCGACAGTTATATCCCACACATTTAGTGAGAAGTTGCATCTCAAATTCTTCTGCAATTTGATTATATCCGTCCTTCAAAATTTGTCCTTTTTTATCTAAATATTCAGGTACATTTTTATCTCTAATTTCTTGAATAGTGGCAATACAAGCGGCAATTGAAAGTGCTTCGCCGCCAAAGGTTGTGTAGCTAAACACCTCATGATTGAAGAGTTCCATCACATCCGCCCGTCCCGTCAATAGAGCAATTGGCATTCCGTTGGCACAGGCTTTTGAATAAACTGCCAAGTCTGGTTTGACGTTAAAATACTCTTGAGCACCACCCAATGCAATACGGAAACCTGTCCACATTTCATCAAAAATCAAAAGTGTTCCGTTCTCACGACAGACTTCAGATAGTTTCTGAAGGAAATCATTTTGTGGGGCTTCAAAAATGAAAGGTTCAAGAATAATTGCGGCGACGTCTTCATCCAAAGCCTCACGAATCGCTTCGATATTGTTGTATTCAAACGTGTAAGTCATATTCTGAATAGACTCGGGAATACCTGCGTTTCTACTGGTGATTCCGATATACCAATCGTGCCATCCGTGATAACCACAACAAAAAATCTTCTCTCGTTTAGTGAAGGCACGAGCCACCCGAATAGCCGCTGAACATACATCAGCACCTGTTTTTGAAATTTTAACAGCTTCGGCATTTGGAATAATTTCCTGGATAAGTTCACATAATTGAACTTCCAAAGGGTGCATCAAAGAGAAAGTAATGCCGTCTTCCAACTGTTTTTTGATGGCATCATCAACTGTTTGATAGGCATAGCCCAACGATATTGGACCAATGGCGGAATTGAAATCGATGTACTCGTTTCCATCAACATCCCAGACGTGAGAGCCTTTCCCTTTTTGCAAATATTTGGGTGCAACTCCTTTAGTAAATTGCCCAGGCCCTTTTGCAAGTGTCTGAGTGATAGGCTTTTGAACTTGCAAAGCACGTTCGTATAAAATATCAGAGATGGTGATATTTGGATAATTAGAATTAGATGATACGTTGTTTGGCATGGTTTGCAGGAACTTTTTTATTCGCAATATTTATCATTATTAACTAAATCATCGTTGCTGATTTCCTCAAAATAACTTAAAATTTTAATCGCCATTTTCATGCCTGTGAATCCCTCATAATCAAGGACTTCGTTGAGTCTGGCGGGTTTGAACCATCTTTCTTCCAAAGCAATTGGCAAGACATCGACCGTAATTTGATTTTTTAACAGTGTCTCAGCAACGATGGAATAAAGTCCACCCGTCAGAAAATGGTCTTCAATTATTACAACTAAATCTGAGTTCAAAGCTGCAGAAATAATGGCTTTTTCGTCCACAGGTTTTAGGCTTCTCATGTTGATTAAACCAATTGATAAACCTTCTTTTTTCAAGATTTCTGCCGTTAAAAATGCTTGCTCAAACATGAATCCATAGACCAAAATGGTTATGTCAATTCCTTCCCAGATTTGCTCAGCTTTACCAATTTTAAAAACCTTATGATGTTGATAATCAGTTGCTTTATGGCAAATTCTAACGTAACTCGGATACGGAGAATCCCAAATTTGAGGAAGCATTGTCACCAAGTCATTTTCATCGGCTGGGGCAAAAACTTGCATATTTGGAATGCCTCGCATGAGGCTAATGTCTTCCAATGCTTGATGCGTTGGACCGTTGCCATCCGACAAAAATCCAGGTATGAAACTACTGAGTTTGACAGGCAAATTGGCAATACCAACATCGGTGCGGATGAACTCAAACGCCCGCATAGAAAGAAATGCAGAAAGGGCATGAACTACGGGAATCCGCCCACGCAAGGCAAGCCCCGCAGCCGCACCAATCATGGTTTGCTCAGTAATTCCGGTATCAATAAATCTATTTCCCAAAACGGAAGGAAGGTTTTTTACCAATGCCCGATTCTCGGCGGTCATTACAATAAAACGCTCATCGTTTATGGCTGTATTTTTTAATAATTCTTCGTACATTTTATTGATATTTTGCCATAAAGGCTCAAAGACTCAGAGATAAACAGTTTAATTTCACCTAACCATCATCACATCAGACTCAATAATCGCTTGATGTGTACCATGCAATTCTTTTAATAATTGTTGGACTTCATTTTCTGAGAAATTACAAAACCATCGGTCGGCACGGGCTTCGATGCTTGGTAAACCTTTCCCCCTGATTGTATCTGCAATGATGACATTTAGTTTATCCTTTTTGTAAGGAATTTCTGCAAAAGCTTCTTCCAAATCATGAAAATTATGTCCGTCAATTCTTGTTACAGCCGCACCAAATGCCTCAAATTTATCAACCAAAGGTTCGAGTGGAATTAGGTCTTCGGTTGCCATATTGGCTTGAAAATTATTTCGATCAATTACGAAAATAAGATTATCCAATTTATGAGCATTTGCCACCATAACAGCCTCCCAACAAGATCCTTCATTTAATTCACCATCTCCCATGATACAAACTACGAAGTTCTGAGAACCTTTAATTTTACAATCTAATGCCACACCCAGAGCCACTGAAGGCAAATGGCCTAATGAACCAGAATGAAACTCAATGCCAGGGATTTTGGGGTTGGGATGCCAGTAAATACTATCCGAAGTTGAGAGATGATTTTCGAGTCGTGATTTTTCCAAAATGCCCATTTCAACCAAAGTACCGTATAAAGCTGGAACATCATGCCCTTTTGAAAGGAACAAATAATCACGTTCAGGGTCTTGGAGATTTTCCTCAAAAACGTTCAAAAATTCAGCGTACAAATACACCATCAAATCCGTTGCAGATAATGATGCTCCCACAAAACATCCGCCATCGGTGGACATTTTGATGATGTGTTCCCGTACTCGTAGGGCGACAGATTCTAAATCTTTAATTTTATGTTCAGTCATTTTATTTAGCTGTGAGTAATGAGTTTCGAGCCATGAGATAAAAGTAATCGTGTAAAGGTCAGTGTTTGCGACTGATGGCTTAAAGCTCATTACTCAAAGCTAAGGGTCTCGTTTGCTTGGCAGTAATGGTAGATAATTCTGATAAATGATTCCTGTACCAATTTACCCCCAAATATTTTTTATTTATTTCGTAAATCTCTGGTTTTAAGTCAATTAACTTCAAGACATCTTCCATTGTAAACGCTGGATTATTAGGATATAACTCCTCAAAAATCCGTTTAATAAATTGATAGTCCTCATAGTAATCAATGGTAAAACGATGTGACATTGAATAATCTAAACCTGATTCCCATGCAATATTTGCTATCCGAAATTTATCGGGATTCTCCCAAAAATAAGGCGTTGTGTGTTCCAACTCCAAGGGACGGCGACCTTCTTGCCAAGCCCTTTCCAACGCATCGAAGGTCATTAATTCAACATCGTTTCCATCTGGATAAGTGGCTGGATGTAAGTTACTTATGTAGTCGTACTCGTTTTCGTGTTGTAAATAAAAATCAATGACTTTATCAATAATATTTGGATCAATTAATGGACAATCCGCTGGGATTTTAATGACTGCATCCGCTTCCGTTAAAAGTCCAACTTGATAATGTCTATCCAATAAATCATGCAATTGTCCACGATAAAATTCAATATGTTTATCCTGACAAACCACCTCAATAATTTTATCAGTTTCGTCAGTCGAAGTTGCCACAACGATGTCTATTGGGTATTTAACTCGTCTTAGTCTTTCTATCATTCTGTACAATAGACTTTCTTCAAGAATGGGAAATAAAACTTTTCCAGGTAATCTTGAAGACGACATTCGAGCCTGAACGACCACTACAATTTTTAATAGTTGATTATTCATATACCAGTTCGTTTTGTGTAATATTGAAGTGATAACTTTTCATAAAATCTTCTTTCTTGCCTTCAAAAGCCAAGAAATCACGGCAAACTTTGGCGATATTTTTGGCAGAAGTACCTCCGTTTTGAATAGGCATTTGTCGCTTTAATTCGTCCATATCGAAGAAAGAATGTACCTTTTTTCCCAAAGCCATTCCCACATAAACAGCTGAAGAATATTGGGTGATGAATTCCTCGCAATTAGCAATCATTGGGTTAATATTTCCAGAGGTATATATGATGGTTTCGGTAGGGGAATTTGCTCTGATTTCTTCAACAGCTCGTTCCATTATTTCGTTAGGATGCAACTTAAAAACCAATTTTCTACCATTGGCTATTTCAACACATTTTCTAATAAAAGCGGGTCTGTCTTCTTTGCGGAAGCATTCTCTTCCATCAGAGGTTGCCACCAAAACAAAATCTTTCATTGGAAAATCGTTATTTATACATTGCAGACAGTCATCAAAATTGGGAATTCCAGTTGTAATTATTTTGTTTTTATCAGTACCAATTTTGGCAAATCTATCCTTATATCCCTCTGAGGCAGCACAATAAATATCACATAAATTAGACGAGCCATTTAGTGACGTTCCTATGGATAAATAGGGCGGTAAATGAAGTTTTTTTATGACTTTACTGAGCGTTGTATATTCGTCAATCATACCTTCCTGTACCCACAAAGTTTTGGTTTGTAGCATTCTATCGGGGATAACCATGTCGGAACAATAGACCACTAAGTCATATTGGTTGGCTTTCCCTTTATAATCCATTTTTAAACCATTTTCACGACAAAATTTTTCTGAATTTTCTTTAAATTGACCTGCCACAACGGTTTTCGATAACATTTCTGTGTTATCAATCAACCATTGAAAAGGCGGAAAGTCAACGAAAATCTGACTGAACCAACAATCAAAGTCTGGTAATTGTGATGCAATTTGTTGCATCTGGGTTGTTTGATTATTAGAACCGGTAATGAAAAGAATTTTTTTCATAATTTAGAGGACGGAATTAAGTTCCTACACAAAAATACATTTTAAATATTACTGGAATATTACCAATGAATTAAGGAATAAATTGTAGAATTATTTATCCAAAAATCTCTTCAATTCGTTTCCTACTATACCCCGCACCTGTTGTCATTCCTTTCCCGCCAATGCCCGTTGAGATAAAAATTTTGTTAGAAATAGTATGTTCAAAAACGCCCCCATCTGCTGATTGGGCATAATATCCTGCCCAATAATTTTGAATATTCCAATTAGGTAAGGAAATCATTTTTTTTGCTTCTTTCAATATTAAGTCATTGATTTCCATGTCAATACCAAGTGGCAATTTTGCATTTTCATCGGTTTCAGTATATTCGTGAGAATCCCCAATGATGATTGAACCGTTCATGGCTTGCTTAAATAAAATGTGGATGCCCCATTTTTGATACGGTTTTTGCCACTCGGGAGTAGTTAAATTATTGAAGGATACACAAGACTTGAAACTGTCGTATCTACGAATAGAAAGACCAGAAAGAATATTCCCATTTAGCTTCACTTCAGGTAATGGAAAAGTCTGCATCATGTTTAGTTTGCAGACTTTCATTTGACTATTTTTAAAGATTTCGGGGAACAAAATTTTAAATTCATAACCACAACAAATTGCCACTTTTTCTGAATAATAGGTTTGATTATCGGCTGTTTGTATTTTGCAAATCCCATTTTCAAGCTCACAATTTTTAACAACGGTATTGTTCAAAAAATCAAGTCCCAAATCATTTATCAGCATCTGTCGTACTCGATGAATCATGGTTCTTGGTTCAACTGAAATTTCCTCGGGAAAGTATAATCCGCCTTTGTAATATTCTGAATTAAGGTTTTGAAAACGCTCGTAACACGATTTTCTGTTCAATAATGTCGATGGATAATTATGAAGTTTAAACAAGGCTCTGGTTTCCTCCAAAAGATTCATTTCTTGATCATCTGAGGCAAAATAATAGGTGCCATTTTGACGCACAGTTATATCACATTTTGAATGAATATTTTTATAAATTCCCAACGATTCTCGCCCATATTCAAACCAGTTTTCAAAATCCTGCCCCGAAGGAACAATCTGCCCGAAATTACGAACGGTTGCTTCCATAGGTTCAGAATCTTTCTCAATCATTAACACCGATTTTCCCTTCATCAAGGCATGGAAGGCATGGAAAGTCCCCAAGTTGCCCGCTCCAACAACGATTAAATCATACTTTTTCATAACTCAAAATTTGGTCAGTATTTTTTATAAATTGTTTCAATCCTAAAACATTGTTTAATAATCCATCATTTCGATGAATGCTCAATTGCGAGCGTTTGTGCGTGCCATTCGTGACACCCAAAGACATTCTGCAACCCGCCCGAATGCCAGATTTTAAGTCGGATGGTGTGTCGCCAATATTAATCACACTGGTGCTATCATGCACTTGAAGAAGTTTCATGGCTTTATGAATCATCATTGGCTCTGGGCGACCTTTCAGCACTTCATCAGAAGCAATGGAGGCTTGAATAATCGTATTTTCATTGCCAAGGTATTGTTCATCTAATCCTTCAAGCCAACCCAATTTTTCTAAAATAATGTTGGTAACTTTTCGATAAAACCCCGTAGTGAGGGCAATTTTGACGTTTTTGGATTTTAGATAATCAAATATTTCTAAACATCCATCAGTGGGAAAAATATTATTGGTTGCATAGTGATTTTCCAAAATTTCACAAAATACATGATAGGAATTATTGACCAATCCTTTCAAATCGGGATGATTTTCACCAATCATTTCTTTCCATAATAATTCAAAGACATAAATTTTTGAATAACCTTGCAAAGCCAAAACTCGCTCGGGGGTAACGCTCAAACCCGTGTGGGATGCCGCTTCAATAAAACACATTTCAACTTCATGGCGGTCTTGAACCGTGGTTCCCGCCATATCAAAAACGACTAATTCGATTGCAGACATCATGCTTTTTATATTTTTCTCAAAGGTAAATTTCATTCTTTAATCAAACGTTAAATTATGATTAAGACATTGTAAAGTCCTGATTTATAAAGGGTTTTGTCTGTATCATTGTGTTTAAAATTTAACGCAATGAATAAATTTCAGGCATATCTTCAAACAAAATCTCAGCGGTTTTTAGCCCTTTATTTAGGACTTGCGGGTTTCAGTACTTACTTCTGTATGTATGCTTTTCGCAAGCCGTTTACGGCAGGAGATTTTCATGAAGTTTTGTTGTGGGGAATTGACTATAAAATCATTTTGGTGATTGCTCAAGTTTTGGGATATGCCACCGCTAAGGGCTTGGGAATCAAGTTTGTATCAGAAGTATTACCACAAAATAGATCAAAAAATATCTTGATAATGATTGCGTTGGCGGGATTGAATTTATTGTTTTTTGCCATCGTAAAACCACCTTATAATTTCGTTTTTTTATACTTCAATGGACTTTGCTTAGGAATGGTTTATGGATTGGTTTTCAGCTTTTTGGAAGGGCGACAAATCACCGAAATATTGGGTGCAGGTTTGGCAATTAGTTTTATTGTTTCGTCAGGAATTGTAAAATCAATTGGGAAATATTTTATCAATTTGGGAGTCAATGAATACTGGATGCCTTTCTGGACGGGCTTGATTTTCTTTCCGCTTTTACTAATTTCTGTTTATGGCTTATATCTCGCCCCAAATCCCACACAAGCAGACCAAAAAGAGCGTTCAATTCGTTTACCGATGGATTCAAAGGCACGAAAAGGCTTCTTAAATAAATACGGTTTTGGATTAATTGCTTTGATTATGGTTTATATTTTGATGACAATTTTAAGAGATATTCGTGATAATTTTGGGGTGGAAATTTGGAGAGAGTTGGGGGTAATTGATGCCTCAATTTTCACAAAAACAGAGTTGCTCATAGGCTTGGCAATAAGTTTTATTACGGCCTTAATTTACTTCGTAAAAGACCACAAAACCGCTTTTTGGTTAAACCACTTCATGATTTTTACGGGCTGTTTATTGATACTAATTTCAACGGTCTCTTTTCAAAATCATTTGATTAATTCATTCGGTTGGTCGGTTTTTATGGGAGTTGGCATTTACATGGCGTATGTGCCTTACAACGGAATGTTATTTGACCGATTATTGGCTGTTTTAAAAGAAAAAGGAAATGTGGGATTTCTATTTTATTTGGCAGATTTTAGTGGGTATTTAGCAACAGTTTTTATCTTAATCTACCAAAATTTTGGCATTAAAAAAACCTCATGGTTGAGTTTTTTGATGGATTTGTCACAGATTTTGCCTGTTATTTGTTTGGTTTCAATTGCAGTTTCTTTTTTCTATTTTAAGGGTAAATTGAGTCCAGCAAACAGTTTACGGAAGTCATCCTTCAAAACGTCGACTTCTGTATGAAAACAACAATGCCAATAAAATTGAGTACTTATGGTCAATCCGAATTATGTAAAAAAATATAACCAAGAACACAAAAGTTTGACCATGAAAAACGGTCAGAAAGCAAATATTTCCAGAAGGAGGAAACATACTGTGAAGGATTGGGTTGAATAACCAAATCCAATTTACAATACCATTAATGAAATTTATGAAAAAAAATGTTAAAGTATCCGTTATAATGTCGGTGTATAATACTGATTTCCAGTTGATTAAACGTGCATTAGATTCTGTTTTAAATCAGGATTTTCAAGATTTTGAACTCATCGTTATTGATGATGGAAGTGATAATGATTCACAAAACCTAATTTTGAAATATGCGATTGAGCATGAAAACAAAATTATTTATCTACGCCATAGTAATCGTAGCCAAGCAAAATCTGTTAATGTTGGAGTGAAATTCAGTAACGGTGAGTTTATCACGATGATTGATGCAGACGATGAATACAAGCCAAATCATATCAGAATGTGTTTGAAAGAAATGAAAAATGCCGACTTGATTTCTACAAAAACAGAAACAATTGTTGATAAGGAAGAAGATTATTTTGTCCCCGATAAAAATAATCCACAAATAGGAATTCACGTAGATGAATGCGTACTTTTCGCTACCTTATTTGGCAAAAAAGAGGTCTTTACTAATTTTGAGTTTGAAGGAGATTATGCCGCAGATTCTAATTTCTATGATAATGTATCCAAGAAATATTCGGTCAAAAAGGTTGATTTGAGGACTTACATTTATTACAGGAATATTCCGAATAGTATCACTTATTTGATGAAAGAGAAACACGCAAAACCTCATAATGAAACTTCGTTCTATGTTCAATCTAACAATTAATAAAAACGTCATTTTAGCTTGTCAAATCACAGGTATCTATGATGTTAATCGAAATGAAATCTTGACGGATAACAATTATTCTTTGATTAAAGATTGGTGTGAATCCATCATAAATTTAGAATTACAAGGAATCATTTTTCATAATAATTACTCTGATTCATTCTGTGAGGCATATTCCAATAAAAATATACTTTTCATAAAAGTTGAAAATAATAATAACTTCAATCCAAATATATATCGTTATTTGATGTACAAAGATTTTTTGAAATTATACGCTCAACAGATTGAAAATGTTTTTTTAACAGATATTTCTGATGTGGTGGTAGTTAATAATCCATTCATTCAACCAATTTATAGAGCCAATCCAGATGCTATTTTCTGTGGAGACGAACCCAGTAAACTTGACAACGAATGGATGAAATCACACGGTGAACATTTAAGAAATAAGATTGAGGATTATGCTTATTATGAGGAAAAATTCAAGAACAAAAAACTCTTAAATTGTGGAATTATCGGCGGGAATATAAAACTGATGAAAGGGTTTATTGAAATGCTTGCGGGAGTGCATGAGCAATATAATTCAGACAATAAAACAGCTTACACAGGTGACATGGGGGCTTTTAACTATTTGATTCGAACGCAGTATGACGATAAAGTACTCCATGGATTTCCGATTAATACAGAATTTAAAGCCTATCAAATTGAGCGTGATGATTGTTGGTTTAGGCATAAATAAAAAGGCTTAAAATACAAAATCCCGACGGTCAATGCCAGAACGTTGTCTATGACTAAAAATGATTTAAGATTTGCAAACATAAAGTTAGATTGTTTAGTAACGGTGAAATAATAACTTATAAAATTTTAGGGTGGATATTTTAGTGTCAGTTTTAGTTTATTTTGAAGCGAATAGCAACGCTATTTAATGAAA
>JAYVIV010000250.1:0-4175 GCA_043769985.1 Arcicella sp. | reverse complement strand
GATTAACTCCTTTTTGCTCATGACCTTAAAATTTAATTTAGAAACAAATATACCCTATTTCTTAAACAATCGTGCAATCGTGAGCGACAAGTCTAAGTGCAAAATTTTGGCTCGTCCATTGCGTTCTAAATAATAATGGGTTTGACTTAATTCATTCACTATCAACTCAATAGCCTCCGCTTTCACGGCTTTTGAGAAGTTTTGCACAAACGTTAATTCCTCACCTTCTAATCTTACTAACGCCTCCGCACCGTTTTTCCAAAGTAATAAATCTCTAAAAATATTCAGCCCATATTCCATCATTCCTTTTTGGTATTCTTTCGGAAAAGCATCAAATTCATCCGCTGTTTTCACCAAAGCCGTAAAATCGGGCTTATAAGCTGAACGCATCCAAGTGGCAAACCATTGATGTTTACTTTCACCTTCGTAATTCACTAATTCCGATGCTTTCGAGAGATTTCCTTCTGAAAGATAGGCTACTTGTTTGGCTCTTTCATACGTAACTCCTTCTTTTTCAGTAAGATAACCAATCACTTCTTCATCCGTGAAGGCAGGAATCACAATGCGTTGCGTTCTGGAAAGAATGGTGGTTAATAATTTGTTTGTATCATTACAAACCAAAATGAAAAGCGTTTTGGCGGGTGGTTCTTCCAATAATTTCAGTAAAGAATTGGCTGATTCAATATTCATCAATTCGGGTTGCCAAATTATCAGGATTTTATATTCCGCTTCAAAGGCTTTCAAAGAGATTTTTTCGATGATATTATGAGCCTCTTTTATCGGAATGATTCCTTGTTTATTGCCCGTTACGCCCGTAAATTCCAACCAATCCGTCATGCTTCTGTACGGACTTGCTATCAAGAATTTTCGCCACGTCGGCAACAATTCCAAGATAGTTTCTTTGGCACTCGGCGTTGGAAAAATGTGGTGAATATCTGGATGAACCATTTTTGCCATCTTCACGCAGGAAGCACAACGTCCGCAAGCATCAGCGGAGTGGTCGGTGGGGACACTGACCACGGCAGAGGTAACTGAGCTTACTGCACTTCTATCTTCACAATTGATATAGGTTGAGTATGCCCAAGCCAAAGCCAAATTTGCACTTCCCACACCCCCATGAAATAATTGAGCATGAGCCACATGATTTGTCTCAACAGAGTGAATAAGGGTATTTTTTATACTTCCCAGACCAGGAATATCTTGAAAACGCATAATTGAATTTTAATAGGTTGTAAAGTTAAGGAAGATTGAGGAAAAATTCGTTATTGATTTGAAGAGGATATTACTTCATATTAAAAGCTAAAAACTGTAATAATTTTCAAAAAAACATGTAAATTTGAATTAAAATAAGGCTTTTGCTTTATTACATTAAAAATTTGGATACAGATAAATTCATACTATCATGGAAACGACATCAGCAAATCCAGTTCAACATAACAATCCAACAAAGTTTGATATTTTCATTCAAAGATGGAAAGAAGAAAAACGTAAAGAAGAAGCGGAGGCAAAAGAGAGATATAAAAGCCCTGAATATCAAGCAATTTTAAAAGAACTGAGGAAAAAATAATTCGTAAAAAGATACCCTCGAAATAATTTCAAGGGTATCTTTTTTTTAGCAGTTAGAATAAACTTTAAAGACACAAATAATTGAACGACCTAAAAACAGGTAATGTCACGTTATTAAAAATCTTAACACTCGTGACTCTATTATTAGCGTCAAATTTGTAATTAAGATTAACCACTCCTCCATCTCGAACCTGTCCTCCTTCATAGAAATTAGTGAATCTTACCAGAAGGTTTTTAGGGGCTTTGCCTTTATTAAAACCTATATAATTCAAATAGATATACCCTTCAAAATTATTATTGGAAACATCAAAGAATACTAAATTGTAGAAATCGTCTTTATTTGCAATTTCAGTTTCTTGATATTCAAATTTTGTCGTTTTTATAAACTTATCTTCTATACCTATGTATTTTGCATCAAAAAATGATGTTATTTCATCAATATTGCCATTTTTCCATTTTATAAAATACGTTGTTATCTGTTTAAATTCAGGGTTAATAATTACTGAAAATGTAATAGAGAATTTTATCAAACGATTATCATTATCATATTCATAAAGTCCCTTTATTGATGTATCGTCATCTCTTTTCCCTTCATAGGATTTGATTGAATTATTTTCATTCAATAGAAAAGTAAACGGGAGAACAGATTTTGTTGATGAGAGGATTCTTGATAAAGTCAACAAAGATTTATCATATTTGAAGTCATAACTGTAATCAGGCATTTTACCCTTGTCTAAACCAATAATATCACCTTTTTTATTGTAGGTGTATTTCATTCCTTCACCAACTTTTAGCACTTCCGCATCTGAAAACTCAAAAACGGATACATTATTACAAATCTGTTTCCCTTCTGGAATAGGGTCTATGGGAGTTATTTTATTGCAACTTAATGCAATCAACGTTATCAGACAAATAAGCCATTTTTTCATGTTGTAGTTTATTTTAAAATGTGTAAATTCATTTTCATTTAAAATATAACAATATCTGCACGTTTATTAGTGTCAAATATCACCAAAATCTACCTTATTTTTTTATAACTTCGTAGAAAAATACCCCCACAGAAAAACCATTCAATGAGTGTTCTCAAAAAATTAGCTGGCGAAACTGCCTCTTACGGTATCAGTACCATTCTTGGTCGTTCGCTGAATTTCCTTTTAGTTGCGGTTCACACGTTGGCTTTTATGCCTCAGGAAATGGGAATTAACGTAAAGTTATACGGGTACGTTGCCATCGCCAACATCATTTATACCTACGGAATGGAAACTGCCTTTTTCCGTTTTGCTCCTGAAAACAAGACAAAATATTACAATATTATTCAGTCTTCCATCATTGTAAGTAGTATTTTTTTCTCCGCAATTCTCATTATTTTCGCTTCCCCTATCATTGCATATTTAGGTTACCCAGGAAAGGAAACATTCTTGATTTGGTTGGCTCTAATCATTGCTATTGATGCTATTACTGCTATTCCCTTCGCCCGTTTGAGATTAGAAAAGAAAACCAAAAGATTTGTTAAAGCAAAGATTATCAACATCTTGATAAACATATTTCTCAATGTCCTATTTTTATTAGTGTTCAAAAAAATTGCTGAAGGGGATTATTTTATATCCCTCCAACCGATTGCCCAAAAATTGTATAATCCCAAGATTGGGGCGGGTTATATCTTTTTGGCAAATTTGATTGCAAACGCCACATTTTTCTATTTTCTGCGACCTGAATTTCGAGATTTTAAATTCCAATTTGATAAACAGGAATTCAAAAAGCTATGGATTTATGCTTACCCACTCATGATTATGATGGTAGCGAGTACCTATAATCTGGTTTTTGATAGATTATTATTAGAAAAATTCTTACCCGAAGGATTTTACCCAAATCGTAGTTCGCAAGAGGCGTTAGGAATTTATGGAAGTGTCTATAAACTTTCTATTTTTATGTCCTTAGCAACGCAGGCATTTCGCTATGCCGCCGAACCCTTTTTCCTTTCAAAAACGGGCGATAAAAACTCGCCCGAAACCTTAGCAGATGTCACTAAATGGTTTTTAATAACCTGCATTTTTATCTGGTTAGGAGTCAGTTTAAACCTTGATATTCTGCAAAGATTATTCTTGGGACAAAAGATTTATTGGGAAGGAATTGCCGTTGTACCAGTCTTACTTTTAGCCAATTTATTTTTGGGTATTTACTACAATATTTCGGTTTGGTTTAAACTCAATAATAAAACATACTTCGGAACGCTCATTACTTTTATCGGTTTGGCAATTACGATTATTGCCAATATTATCCTCATTCCACGCATCGGATATATGGGTTGTGCAGTTGCCTTTTTGATTTCATGTTTCTCGATGACTGCCCTTTGTTATTTACTTGGACAACGATATTATCCTGTTCCCTACAAAATTGAGTCAGCTTTGGGATATATAATCTCGGCAGGGTTATTGATTTATTGTGTTATGCAGATTCAATTCGATAGTCTCTGGTTATCAATTCCTTACCACGCAATTCTGTTGCTTTTGTATACGGCAGGTGTTGTAATTGTTGAGCGAAAGACTATTATTCCATTGAAAATCAGAGATAAATACAAATTATAGGGGTGAAATGTCAATTTTTTTCGC
>JAYVIV010000249.1:0-7420 GCA_043769985.1 Arcicella sp. | reverse complement strand
CCTCTCCTTAAAGAGAGGGGCTTTAAGCCAGATTAAAGCCCTTCCCTTTAAGGGGAAGGGTTGGGATGGGGTAATCCGCCAAATAATGCATAGTTCCGTAAAAAAATTAGAAAAAATTTAAAGGGATAATGCACTGAAATTAAGCGTTATGAGTTGAATTTTGAAGATTCAATTTCATAACGCTTTTTTATGTAACTTGCATCAAAATCAATCCAAATTGAGATTGATTTTTCATTTCAAAATTTTCATTTTCCATATCGTAATATAGAAATCATAGAACAATTTTCTATGTAATCTATGTGGTTACAAAAACAAAAAACCAATGTTAAAATCAATGACAGGCTTCGGTAAATCTGTTTCAGAATCAAGCAGTTTAACCGTAACAGCTGAAGTAAAATCTCTAAACTCGAAGTTTACTGATATTTATTGTAGAATCCCTAAAAGTCTTTCTTTCAGAGAAATAGAAATCAGAAATCTTTTGACACAAGCCTTAGAAAGAGGAAAAATTGAATTCAATCTCACCACCAATTATTCAGATGTCGCCAGTTCTGGCACAAGCATCAATCGCCCTTTGGTGAACGCCTACATGAAGGATTTAATAGAATCTTCGGAAGGATTTGCCGCAAACAACCCCGTTGAATTATTTAAAATTGCCTTGACATTGCCCAATGCCTTCAACACGGAAGTTGCTTCGGAGGAACAGGCAGTAGCTGAATGGCAACAAATTTTGAAAACGGTTAATGATGCCATTGCAGAATGTACCAAGTTCCGTTTAAGAGAAGGCTCAATCGTTTCGGATAAATTTGTGGAATACATTGATAAAATTGGAGAGCTTTTAACCGAAGCAGAAATTCAGGATAAAACCAGAATCCCTAACGTTCGTGAACGTTTGAGAAAGTCGGTTATGGATTTGATGGGTGACGAAGAATTTGATAAAAATCGCTTTGAGCAAGAGTTAATTTATTATATAGAGAAATATGATATTTCGGAAGAAAAAGTGCGTCTCCGAACTCATTTGAACTACTTTAAAGACGTTTTAAAAGAAGGAAATGGCAAGAAATTAAACTTCCTTTCTCAGGAAATTGGTCGTGAAATCAATACAATTGGCTCCAAAGCTAATGATGTGATTTTACAGAGAATCGTAGTAAATATGAAAGATGAATTAGAGAAAATTAAAGAACAAACTTCTAACGTTCTTTAGCAGGAGGAAGGGAAAAAGAAGGAATGGAGGAATGGAGGAAAAAGGTGAATGTATTTTCCTCCGTTCCTCCTGTCTCCTTTCCTCCTGACTTCACTCCCCTATTTTAACCAATCGCTTGAACAAAATATTCCCATTCTCCATCATAATTGAAAGCAACAAAACGCCATTTTTCAAGCCTGTTGCATCCAGTTCAATGTTGTTTAATCCATTAATCACATCGTATTGAAAAGTCTTCAGCAGTACTCCTTGCGTATCCACTAATTTTAGGGTTGCCGTTTGCTTTTTTAATGAATATAGTAACAAGTTATATTTATCCTTACTTGGATTTGGAAACACATTTTCTAAATAATCTTGATAACTGATTTCTTCACAATTTTGCCCTTCTGGACATATCTGACCAGTTTTACAGTTCAAATATCGCTCTTCTGGTGAAAATAATTTAGTAATTGTACCACCAAAACGAACATATAATTGCTTGTTTCTACCGTCTTTAAAAGAATCTAAAGTATTTTTTGGTACTTGGAAACAGAATGATTTATACAATAATTTGTCACTCTGAAAGTTGAAAGCTAAGTCAGCACGATAACCTAAATTAGCAGCGGCTGAACCGATTTTTTGCTTATCCAAATAGATGTCCACGTTCAATATTTCATCATAATTCTGCGTATCAAAAGCCCAGCCTTTGATGCTACAACAACTAACAGACTCCACCCAACCTCGATTTGTAGGAGGAGCAATTCGTCCCGCAATATCATTCGGGTCATTTGAAGGTTTATCGGTATCAAAAGAACCATTGCAACCAATACAAGGCTGTCCTTTCCCCTTTTGGGTAATATAAAAAATCTTCCTAACACCTTGACCCGTCAAAATCAATCTACCTTTACGTGTAGAAGTATCAGGATTAGCTTCAATCTTTAAACCAAACGACCCATTTTCTACTGTGGAAGTTTGGTCAGTAATAATCCAAGGAACATTTTTCGATAGACTAATTTTCACGTTAGAACCAACTACAACACGATATTCGGCTCCAACAGAAGTAATAGTTGTTATTGAATCTGGAGAAACCGTCAAAAAAGGTTGTCCTACTCCTTTTTGTGCGATGGTTATACTTTTTGATAAATTCCCAGCCGTTAAAGTTACTCTTCCTCTGCGTGTTCCAGTATCAGGATTTGCCGTAATTTTTAGGATAAAACCATTGTTGTAACTACCAGTATCAACACTGGTTGTCAACCAATTAACATTTTTTGAAATCTGCCATTTTGTGTTTGAAGAAACCGCAATTTTATATTCAACTGCTCTTGTCAAAACATTGGTCAATGAGTCTGGCGAAATAATTAATCTGAATCTTTCTCCACAAATTCCCGAACCTCTACTATCACAGGCAACAACTTTTAAATCTCCACTATCTTCCAAGAGTGTATTTGTGTTGGCAAAACGAGCATAAATTCTTTTCACCTGCCCTGACTTATACCACGCTGAATCTGGAAGTATAAAACTAAATCCTCTAAAGTTTGCCTTAGGATTATTAAAAGTTGTAACCAAATCAGCTCGATTTCCAACGTTGGCTTGGGTAGTTCCAATTTTAATACTATCAACATAAATGTCAATCAACTGAATTGCGTCTAAGTTTTTAGTATTAATTGCCCAACCCGAAATTCTGTCACACGAAGCAGTTTCAATCATCCCTTTTAAATCAGAACTTGCCTTCAGTTTGTTTCCAACTTTCTGGCAATCAAGTGAATACGTTTCTTTAAAATTAACCACTGAACCACAGGCTGATAATTCTGAAGTAACTAATTTAAAAGGTTTTCCAGTAATAAAACTTTCATCCAAAATTACTTTTACGGGCTTATCGCCATTTACTTTTTTGAGATTTGCCCAATCCCTATACGAACGGCAATCGCTATTAGGGTCGGCTTTTTTGAAAGCACAACCTCCATCCTCCAACATTTCGTAAACCGAACTTATCGTTGTTCCACAAGTTTCAATTTTCTCAACCTGCTGATTTCCTTTAATAAATTTATCGGTCATTCGTTTCAACATTTCTTGATGGGCTTGATTTCCAAGCACATCAAAGGCAAAAGCACCAACCAGTTTTGCCCCGTGCGTAAAAGCTTCAATGAAATGTAATTCCTGCAAGTCTGTTCTATCTCTGAACGATTCCACTTCCATCATAACCCATTTATCGGGAAAATTAGTGCGGGCAACGTCCATAATAAAACGATGATCTTGAAAGGGATTACTATTCATTTTTACGCCGTCAGTTCCTTCTCCGATGTCCTTAAAAGCAAATGTCCCTCTCTGAACTGTTGGTTGATCGTTTAATGAACCATAATCGTTTACTACTTTCAAGCGACCGTCAAAATTCTTTATTGTTTTCAAAAAAGCGGTTGAATAGCCTTTCAGAAGCACGTGACGATAAGTGTACCAATCATTTCCAGCCTGTCCCAACAAAAAAACCGTCCAATTATATGCTCCAGTCGGCTTTGGCGGTTCGAGTGTATTGAAAGTAGAAAAAGTGTTGGAATACGTTCCCCAAGCAGTTTTTAGTTTCGTAAAATCATTGGCATATTTCACTTTTAGCCATTCTCTAAAACCGATAATCATGGATTGAGAATAATCAAAAAGGGAATTTGAAACCCCATCCAAACCTTTTGTGGTAAAAAATGGAAAACCAAATTCTTGCTCGGGGGTAATAACCGCCGAAAAATAGAGTACATCGCCTGCGTCGATTACGGGTTTATATCGCTGCAAAACCTCCTTGGTGAAATCCTGCATTTCAATAATTGTTTTGGGAGAAGACAAACTTGTAGTCATCATTTGTCCACAATCATCAAAAACATCGCATCCATTATAACCAAAGGATTGCTGATGAACTCTTGCAACTCCCTTAGAATCAATGCCCAACATTCTTTCAGAGGCATCAAAACCGCTGCAAGTTGGCACATTGTTGTCCAAGGGTTCGCCAACTGTTTTGTTGTTACACCATGTAGCAAAAACGATTCTAAAACAGATTTTCATACCTCTGCTTCGGGCAGTTGCAATTTGGTCATCGTACTGTTTCCAAGGATTCGAAACACTTACTTTTTTACCGACAATAACATCTTTTCTGATACTGATTATAAAGGCATTCATACCCAAATCAGCAGCTTTATTAATGTCTGCCAACTGTGGGTTTCGATGTTCCAGATTAACTAATGAAAAGGCTAAATAACGCTGATTGTCTTGTGCAAAGAGCATTTTAGTGAGCAAAAGTAGGAATAATAGGAAAGAGTATTTTTTTTTATACATTATTTTCATGTTGTTAAATTGTAAGTTATAAGTTGTTAAAAAAGGAAGAAAATTGCAAAATAAAAAATTAACAACTTAACAATCAACAACTTATTAACTTTTTCACCTCATACTCACAAGCGTAACCCCCGCCCCGCCTCTATCAGCGTGTTCGTCTTGGGTTTTTGCTACTTGTTTATACCCACGTAAATGATTTCGAATCAGAGTTCTTAGAATTCCATCTCCTTTTCCATGAACAATTCTTAGTTCATCCTGACCCAGCATCAAAGCATCGTTCATGAATTTATCCACTTCCATCAAGGCTTCATCGCCCCGTTTGCCTCTCAAGTCAAGATTAAACGAAAAGTTCATCATTTTATCGTTCATATCCACACCTACTACTTTCGACTTTGGAGCGGTTTTATTTTTAAATTCCTTCCGAGATATTTTTTCCAAACGGTTCAATTTCACAGTCGTTTTCAATTCACCAATGGCAACTTCTGCATCCTTGCCTCTCATGCCAATCACCTCTCCTAATGCTTCTTGTCCTTTGATTCTGACCAATGAGCCAATCGTGATTTCACCTTCAATAACCTCAATAACGTCCTTTTCAACATTTTCTGATTCAACTTTATCGGTTTGTGTAACATTTATTTTATTCACAACCAATTTCTCTACATTCAAACCATCTTGAAAATCTTGTAATTCTTGACGAATTTCCTTAGTTGCCAATTTATCTGCCCCTTGCTCCCGTATGTCTTTAATGGTTGCTTCAATTTTCTGATTCGCATTTTTCACCAACTCCTTCGCTTGCAATTTTGCTGTGTTCAGAATGGTTTTCTTTTCATTATCTAAAAACGTTTTTAACGACGTATATTGTTCTAATAATTGGTCAAGTTTTCGTTGCTTTGTAGCATTCTCAACGTTTTTATCGGCAAAAACTTTACGCTCAATTTCCAATTCTTTCAATAATTTCTCAAAACTAACTTGCTGATTACCAATCTTTTGTTTTGATTTTTCAATGATAGCTTTCGGTAAACCAATCTTATAAGCAATTTCAATGGCAAATGAACTTCCAGGCTTTCCGATTTCTAATTCATACATCGGTTCTAAGTGTTCCGCATCATAACGCATTGCCCCATTAGTAATTCCTGGGGTCTTATCCGCAAAGGTTTTCAAGTTTGTGTAGTGAGTATTTATGGCTCCGTAAGCTCCCGATTTATTAATATCTTCCAAGATACTTTCAGCAATAGCACCTCCTAAGCTTGGCTCAGTTCCAGTTCCAAATTCATCGATCAAAAAGAGTGTTTTTCTATCAGAATTTAATAGAAAATATTTCATGTTTGTAAGATGCGAAGAATACGTACTAAGGTCATTTTCAAGACTTTGTTCATCGCCAATATCAATAAAAATGTTTTTGAACATTCCAATCGTTGAATGTTCTGCCATTGGCACCAACAAACCACATTGATACATATATTGCAATAAACCAAGTGTTTTCAAAGTAATTGATTTACCACCCGCATTAGGTCCTGAAACAAGCAGAATTCTATTTTCAGAATTAAGCACAACCGTTAAAGGTTTTACAACTTTTCCTTGTTTTTTAAACGATAAATACAAAAGAGGATGTACCGCATTTTTCCAGTCAACTACTTGGCTGTTAAGGCTTAAAGGAGCAATTCCATTTACCTCAATTGCCAATCGAGCTTTTGCACGAATAAAATCAATGATTCCCAAAAACGTGTAAGCCTTACGCAAAACGGGAACGTGAGGACGCATTTGATTGGTTAATTCCATCAAAATTCTAACAATTTCTCGCTTCTCGGCAGACTCTAATTCTCGGATTTCGTTATTGGCTTCCAGCACTTCCGTGGGTTCAAGGAATACCGTTTTTCCCGTGTCAGACTCATCGTGAACAAAGCCTTTTATCTTTCTTTTGTGTTCAGCAGCAATGGGAATAACCATTCTTCCACCCCGTAAAGTCAGTGAAAAATCATCCGAAATCCAGCCATTTGCCCGTGCATTTTTCAGTATTCGGTCTAAGGTTTTGCGTAAATCATTTTCTTGATTTTGCATCCTTTTACGAATGGCTTGTAGCTCAGAACTGGCATTGTCTTTCAGCTTGCCTCGATCGTCAATGATTTTATCAAGGGATAATAAAAAAGAAGCAATAGCCCCCGAAGCGTCGGTCGCCCCCGCCCCCGATGGGGGAGCTTTCGAGTCCATTTTTAACTCCCCCATCGGGGGTTGGGGGGCTATTGCCTGTTTGATTAATTCCCTTAATTGCGGAAATTCTTCTGGCTCTTTTTTATCAAAAAAACGCAAACATTCTTGAATAGTTCTTAGAGAAAGTTTAACATTAAAAAACTCCTCCTCGGTTAAAAATGCCCCTTCGATAGCGGCTTTTGAGAGTTGATAATTAACGTCTAAATAATTTTGAGAAGGAAAAGCCGTAGGTTCAAATTGCAGAATATTCTTCATTTCATCCACTTGACGAATCATTTTCTGAATTAAATCATAATTATCCGAAAAGCGAACTTTTTCAACAAAATTACGACCTAATGTACTAACGCATAGCTCATTAAGTCGTTCACGAATTTTATCAAAACCTAATTTTATTTCTATATTTTGTGGGTAAAGCATTTTTGTTTTTGTAAGTGTTTTAATATAAAACACTTTTGATTGTATTAAAGTTTGTTGAAAAATATATGAATGCTGTCATTGCGAATGCAACGAAGCAATCCGTTGGATTGATGAAGAGGCGTTTGAAAACCATTTAGCAACCTTAGCCCAAAAGCAATTATGTTGCTACTTTACACTTGCAATGACATAGCTTATAATATTTCAAAATAAGTACTTGTACCATATTAGTTTTAACTATTTAAAAGTGCAGTATTTATTCGTAAAATTCTGATAATCAAACCTATAAGGTTTTTAAAACCTTATAGG
>JAYVIV010000248.1:0-43689 GCA_043769985.1 Arcicella sp. | reverse complement strand
ATGTATTACCACATTCAATCCATTCCATTAACTGATTTAGCCGAGCAATTCGGAACGCCTTTGTACGTCTATGACGCTAACAAAATTATCGAAAAAATCGCCATTCTCCGTGATTCTTTTCAAAATGTTAATCTAAAAATAAAATACGCCTGCAAAGCCAATACCAATTTAGCGATTTTGAAATTGATGCGTAAACACGGTGTGGAGATTGATGTGGTTTCGCCCGAAGAATTACGTCTGGCAATGATGGCAGGTTTTGATGGTTCACAAGTCACTTTTACACCAAGCGGTGTGTCTTTTGATGAGATTGAATTGGCGGCTGAATTAGGTACCCGAATTAATTTAGATAATCTTGACGTTCTTGAAAAATTTGGGCAACGTTATGGCAATACAAAAGGAGCATTAATTCGTTTGAAACCTCACGTTTTTGGGGGTGGCAATGAAAAAATTATGACGGCTCATCCAGAATCAAAATTTGGAATTTCTATTCATCAAAAAGAAGAGATTTTGGCGATTGTTGAAAAGTATGATATGAAAATTATCGGCTTACATCAACATACAGGCTCGGACGTGAAAAATGCAGATGCTTTTACCAAGGCGGCTTCGGCAATTTTGGATATGGCTTTCAGTTTTAAAGACTTGGAAATCATTGACTTAGGGGGTGGATTTAAGGTTGCCTACCAGGATGGTGACGTGGTTACGGATATGAAGGAAGTCGGTGAAATATTAACCAATGCTTTTCTTGATTTCTCTGAAAAATATGGTCGTGAACTGCAATTATGGTTTGAACCTGGTAAGTTTTTGGTAAGTGAGGCAGGCACATTTTTAACGACTGCAAACGTCGTAAAAACCGACCCAATCAAGACATTTGTAGGCGTAAATTCAGGACTGAACCACTTAGGCAGACCGATGATGTATGGGGCTTTTCACGATATTTTCAATGCCTCTAATCACGACGAAACCGTTCAAAATGAGTACAGAGTTGTAGGATATATCTGTGAAACAGACACTTTTTCATGGACACAAGAAGGCAAACAAGGTGAACGTTTGATGAATAAAGTGACAGCAGGAGATATTATTGCCATAAAAAATGCAGGAGCATATTGCTTTTCAATGGCTTCTCAGTATAATTCGAGATTACTGCCAGCGGAAGTTTTGGTGATAGACGGTGAAGTAAAATTGATTCGAAAGCGTGATACCTTTGAGGATATTGTGAGGAATTTGGTAGATGTGGAGATTTAATGCTTCGCCATTGCGAGTGCAACGAAGCAATCTGTTTATTTTTTGGAAAGATTTTTAAACATCATTTTCCTAATCCAACAGATTGCTTCGTCTCTTTCGCAATAACAGCATTCGTACATTCTAAAACATATACCCAATGCCAATAGTTGAAAGCATAGATTTATTATTCGATTCTTTCAAATCATAAAAAGACCGTGCTTCAATTAAAAAATTGCCATTGATTTTTACACCTAATCCTAAAACAACACCGTAACTAAATTTGTCAATTCCAGTTAAATCAATGGAACCAGATTCCGTTATACCTGATCTTGTTTGAGAAGAAGATACACTTAAAAGGTAGCCAGCATATCCTCCTGGATTAATCATAAATTTTGTTGGACCATTTCCAAGGTTAAAATTTAAAGTAATGGGTGCTAAAATACTGTTTTGAGTAACGGTGGCAACATCTCCACTCTTACCAGTTAAAGTTGAAATATCTCCTTTTACTGGTGACATTGAATAAAGTACTTCTGGTTGAACTGATAATTTTTCATTAATAGGGATATTTATAATTAAGCCAGCATTAACTCCTGGTGAAAAAAGGACACCAGAGCCTTCCTCAAACGAAACAAATTGGTTTGCTTCCGCTCTAATTCCAAATCTTACTCCGCCCGAACTTCCATTTGGCTCTCTTACTCTTTCTGGTTTTGGTTCTCTCACCCTTTCAGGCTTAGGTTCAGCATTTTTTTTACCTTTTGAAGATCCTGAAGACTGAGTTGTCGTCGTAGTAGTTGTTGTGGATGGGGTCGTTGTGCTTTTCGTTTCTGTAGGCGTTGTCGTTTTGGTAGTTGTTGTCGTTGTTTTTTTCTCTACAACAACTGGCGGTGGGATTACGGGCGTGGTGGTGGTTGTTGTCGAAGTTGTTTTCTTCGTTGTTGTCTTTGGAACACTTGATTTAACTGTTGTTGTGGGTTTCTTGCTTGTTGTCGTTGGCTTCTTAGTTTGAGCCATCCCAACTGTGGCACTCATGCATAAAAATAGCAAGGTTACAATAAAAGGACTTTTCATGATTTTCAATGGATTTTAGGGACTAAATTAATTCATGCAAGGTATAAAGGTTAAATCAAAACGTATTAACCACTTAATAAGTCAAACCTACCTTTAAATAAGTTTTTCTTAAAATTTGAATCATTCGTGTCATAAATTTAAAGATGAAAACTATTGAAATTGGACACTATGTCATGATAAAAATTTTGAATGGCAATAAATCAAGACATAATGGCATAAAAAATGTGCTGGTATAACATTTGAATAATTGAAAATGTCGAATAAGAAATGAAGTTTATACAATATTTAAACTTGCCTATTCTCATTCAAGAATTTAAATTTAACAATTAAACAAAGCGGTTCGCCGCCCTATAAAGCCATGAGACTTTTAAGCGTAAATCAGCCAGTAAACCAATTTTACAATTCAGATTTCAACAAATTTTTTAATCATTTAGACACCATGTTTCCAGCAAAATCATTCAATAACGTATCGTACAATAACATTCCAGCAGTGAATGTGAAGGAAGAAGAGAACGCATTTCAAATTGAAGTTGCCGCACCAGGCTTAAAAAAGGAAGATTTTAAATTAAGTCTTCACGAAAATCGCTTGACAATTTCAGCAAAAAAGGAGGCGAAAACAGAAGCGAAAACGGAAAAATTTAGCCGTCAAGAATTTAATTATACTTCATTCCAACGTACATTTACCTTACCGAAAAATGTAGATGGCGAGAAGATTGAGGCTTCATATACAGACGGGATTCTGCACGTAGGATTACCTAAAAAAGAAGAAATCAAGCCAGCGGTGAAGGAAATTGCGGTAGTTTAAGAGGAGGAAGGAATGGAAGGAGGAAGGGAGAAATGGAAATGAGAAAGTGTAATTTCTCCTGTTTCTATTTCTCCCTTCCTCCTTTCAGTTTCTCACATCAAATCCCCAATTTAATTTACTTCTCAGTGTATTCAAAAAATTTGTATCGGATAATTTGATAATATTTGCTTTAAATTTTTCTCTTTGCATAGTAATTTTTACGTTGCTGTCCACAACTTTTGAACGAGCATCTAAGGAAATCAGGCAATTATTACTTCTACTTTCTACTTCAAAATATAACACACAATCCGTTGACACTACTAAAGGTCTCACATTCAAATTATGTGGACTCATAGGTGCAATCACAAAAATATCAGATGTTGGAATCACCAAAGGACCGCCCACACTTAAATTATAACCCGTTGAACCTGTGGCAGTTGAGATAATCAGACCGTCGGCCCAATAAGTGTTCAAAAACTCTCCATTCAAATAAGCACGAACCATAATCATGGATGAAGTATCCGTTTTCATGATTCCTAATTCATTCAATCCGAAATTTGTACCACTAAAAATATCAAGCACTTCACCGTTTAGCGTTGTATTGATGCCTACCAAAGTACGTTTGTCAAGGGAGTAATCTCCCGCAAAAACTTCTTTCAAACTTTCTTGAATCTTATCGGGTGAAACCGTTGCTAAAAATCCTAATCGTCCTGTATTTATACCTAAAATTGGCGTTTCACGGTCGCCTACGTGCGTAACGGCATCCAAAAGTGTTCCATCTCCACCTAAACATAACACAAAATCAGCTTCAAAAAGGTCTTGTTTATTGGTGTAGGAAGAGGTTGCGGTATGCGTTATTCCCGCTTCTGAAAGCACTGCCCAATAGGATTCTGAGATTTGAAGTTCAACATTTTCATGCACAAATGAATCGAACATTGCTTGTACAAAAGGCTTAGTTTCCTCCTTAAATATTCGCCCGTGAATGGCTATTTTCATAATTTTGCGTAAAGAAATAATGTATATACTATTCAAAATTAAACAAAAGAGAATACTAAGGTTGCAATTTGTTGTATATTTATTTCGCTTAATTATAAAAACAATCTTTACCAAGATGGAAATTGAAGAAATAATTGCTCAAAATAGATAATTTGAACGTGATTTTGATATTCCACAACGCAAAGGAACCATCAATTATGTAGGGGGTGAATGTACGAACTGGGGTAGGAACAAACTTTGATAGTTTAGAGAAATTAAAAATCAATACGCCCGTTACCATTTTTGAGGAGAATGATACTTTTTATCGGATTGATACAACAAGATGTGTGAAGAATTCTTATGTAACCATCAAGTGAGTTGTGGTATGAAATCACAACTCACTGAATCACAAGGCACAACTATTTTTGACGACTATCCGAATACTCAATTTTTGAGCTACCATCAGGTTGTTTTACTACCTTCGTGTATTGATATTTCTTTTCTAAAAATTCTGGTTTGAAAGGGAGAAATATTTCAGTATTTGAAGTTTCTGAACTTTCAAATACGATTTCTGTTTCACGGTCAACTATCTGCACATCAGATGTTTTTCCTAATGAAATTACTTTCAAGGTAACATCCGCCGTTCCAGCATTTATCAATCCTAAATCTTTGGCTGCTACATATGACAAATCAATCAAACGTGATTTTAAATGAGGTCCACGGTCGTTCACACGGACGATGGTTTTTAAGCCATTATCATGATTTGTTATTTCCAGTAAAGTGCCAAAGGGATAAGTGCGATGGGCGGCGGTTCGTTCTGAAGAACGATAGCGTTGTCCGCTTGAAGTACGCCTTCCTTCAAATTTTTTTGCATAATACGAAGCGGTACCTATGTTGGCTTTTTCGTCTGCTGAAGGGTTGATTAAATGAACAAGAGCAAGAGATACGATAACATATACACTTTTAAAAATCATAAGGGAAAAGCAACTCAAACAATTTAATTTACTGTAAATCAGCAAGTTAAATTTTGTACTGTGTTTTTATTACTTGTTAGTTAAGAATGAACTGAATCTTTGTATTTGTCTTTCACGAGGAGTTGACAAACGTTTGAAATCAATTTCATTATAAAAATGAAAGTACAAATTTAATAACATTAATCCAGAAAGCCAAAATTTGCATTTTTCAAATAAATTTTGGCATTATTGTGTTATGGAAAATTGCCACATTTCAAAGGAAATTAGAAGTAAAAATGCCAGTTAAAACAGTTCATTTCTTTCCGTATTTTTTTGAATAATTCTGTAACCAAGTAAAAAGTTTTTGTGCATCCTCTCCTTTAAACAACTGGGTGCCTTCATTCATGGTTGCCGCCGAACCGCAAGCAACACCCCAACGGAGCATTTCTTGCAAACTTTTATCTTCTGATAAAGCCCAAACCATGCCGCCAACCATACTATCTCCTGCACCAACAGTACTTTTTTTCTGAACGGGAGGAGCAGGGATATGTTCGCAAAAATCCTTTGTGACCAACATGGCCCCTTGAGGACCCAGCGAAACTACCACAATTTCACAGCCTCCTTTTGCAATAATTTCACGGGCGGCATCATCTACATCATCCATCTCTAAGGTTTCAACTCCCACCAATTTCGCTAATTCCGAAACATTGGGTTTCAATAAATATACGCCTTCATCAATGGCACATTTTAAGGGTTCGCCAGATGTATCAATAATTAATTTTGAACCAATTTTACGAGAGATAGCAGCCACTTTTTCATAGAAATTATCACCAATTTTTGGGGGTAAACTACCGCTGGCGACTAAATATTTGGGGCGTAATTGCTCAATGGTTTTCAATATTTCTTCTAATTCATCAGCGTAAATTTCAGAGCCTGGCATTCCGAAACGATACTGTAAATCCGTTAAAGAATCAACGGCGGTAAAACTCTCACGTGTCCAGCTTTTAGTTTTAACTACTTGATAGTCAATATTTTCCTTTTTGACTAAATCTTCTAAAATTTGCCCAGATGCTCCGCCTGCGGTGAAAATTGCCAACGATTTTCCACCTAAACGAGCAATGGCTTTAGATACATTTATACCTCCACCACCTGCATCAAAACGGGGTTCTTCGCAGCGAATTTTTTGTTCAGCAATTAAGCCCGAAAATTTTGTGCTTTTATCAATTGCAGGATTGATGGTGAGAGTCACAATTCGGTTTGGATTATTCATTTTATTTTCCATTGGTTTAGTTTCTTCTACTTTCTGATTAAAGGATTGATTTAAGTAGTCACTACAAATTAAACAACGTTTTATTTGGTGTAAATAATTGGACATCAGTTAGTTGTTTTCCGAACATCGAAATACGAATAACTACTTACCTAAATATAAGTTTTCTCGTTGTTCTTTACTCCAAAAAGTCCAGGCAATAATTCGGCTAACTTTCTGTCCTTGAGCCATTTCAATTGTTTGAAAATCAAGGACTTTGTTAATTTTTAAAGCCTTGTAAATGGCTTGTAAATGTTCTTTTTTTGAAATTAGACTCGTAAACCACACACATTTATCTGGAATCGTGGAAGATTCTCGAATCATATTTATCACGAATTTCTCTTCACCACCCTCACACCATAATTCTGTATTTTGTCCACCAAAATTCAAAATGTTATTCGTGGATTTTTTGCCAGAAAGATTCTTTATTTTTCTTTGAGTTCCACGATTTGCTTCTTCCAATGAAGCATGGAAAGGAGGGTTACAGATGGAGACATCAAAAACCTCATCTGGCATGATAATTCCTTTGAAAAAATCAATGGAGGAAGGTTGTAATCTAATCTCAATTTTGTTGCTGAGGGTATGATTCCTTTCAATTATATTTCTTGCGGATTCAACAGAAATTCGGTCAATATCAGACCCAACAAATTGCCAGCCGTAGGTATAAGTTCCAATAATGGGATAAACACAATTTGCTCCAACCCCAACATCAAGCACTTTTACGGACTTTCCTTCGGGAATTATTCCATTGTTTGACGATGCCAAAAGGTCAGCCATGTAATGGATATAATCAGCTCTTCCTGGAATGGGTGGGCAAAGATAATTATTTGGAATATCCCAATAAGAAATTTCGTAAAAACTCCTCAAAATGGCTTTATTGAGCATTTTAACGGCTTCTGGTTTTGCAAAGTCAATGGTTTGAGAATCGTAATTATTGATAAAAACGAAAGGTTTTAGCTCGGGGCAACACTTAATCAACTCCTCAAAATCATACCGAAAACGATGTGGATTTCGAGGATGCAAATTATTTTTTTCTGTAAGAATATCTTTCATTTTTTACTAATAAACCACGCCCAAGCAATCAAAACAAACTGAATTGGTAAGCGAATTAACGCTACTTCGTGCTTTCCGATGGCAGGTTTTTCACGGAAGACATCCCAGATATGCAACGGTAAAAAGATTAACATCATCAGTAAAATCCCGAGTGTTGCCCATCTACGAAATGGAGGAATGAAAACTGCTACGCCACAAACGATTTCTAAAACTCCAAAGAGATAATTAATGAATAGGTTTGGTAAGAAATTAGGAATAAATGGCGCATACATTTCAGGTTTAATGAAATGGTTTACCCCCGCAAAAATCATAATTGCTCCGAAAATGAACGTTAAAATAAGTTTAAAAATTTTCATTCTAATGTTGGTTAAAATACTTGTGAAATTGATTGATTCAAAGATGTCTTGGTTAAAACAATTACAGTCTGCCAATCTGTAAATATACCTGTTTTGTATTGTAAGTTAAAATTTGAATTGCTCATCAAACCTTTTTATGACTTTTTAGATACGGGTGAAAAATTAAATTAATAATTCTTACCATCCTCAAATTCCTATTTTAAACGGTATTGTTATTTTAAAATAGTAAATTTGTAAGCAGTTTATTGTTCAATAACCAAAATTAATCAACTCGAAAAAGACAATAAAACCCATTAATTATTACCAAAATCAATCAATCCTTGAAAAAAATCTTACAAAATTATAAAGCTGACATAGTAGCCACATATAAATTAGCGTTGCCAATTATTGCTGGTCAATTAGGTATTATGCTCATGGGTTTTGCTGATACTGTTCAAGTTGGACGAATGGACGTAGGTTCAGTTCAAGCCCTCGCAGCCTCCGCAGATGCCAATGGTATGATTATTAATATTGCCATTATTGGGTATATCTGTCTGCAAATCATTTCTCCGTTAGTTTCAAAAGCCAAAATTGAAAATAATTTTTCGGAATGTTATCGCCTTCTGAGAGCCAATATTTTAGTAGCGATTTTAATGAGTATTTTTTGTGGAACTGTTATTTTAGTTATTAGTTTTAATATGGATGTTTTGAAGCAACCCGTTGAAATTAAGACACTTACGCAAGAATATCTTTGGATTGTTGTCATTTCATTGATTCCATCTTTTATTTTCACGGCAATAAAAAGTTTTATAGACGGACTTGGTTTTGCAAAATTATCCATGCAAATCACCCTTTCCGCCTTGATTCTTAATGTTTTTCTGAATCACTGTTTCATCAACGGTATCTGGTTTTTTCCTCGGTGGGGTCTGAATGGTGCAGGAGTTGCCACGCTTATATCAAGAATTTATATGGCATTAGCTTTGGCGTTTTTTACTTTCAAAACAAGTATTTTTAAGCAATATATAAATCAACTCAACCCTGTCACAAAGGTCAATGATTTAATAAAATATATTCTAAAAATAGGGCTTCCAAGCGGTTTACAAGGCTTTTCGGAAATTGCAGCATTCTACGGAGCAGTCGTGATGATGGGATGGATAAGCATCGAACATAAAGCAGCTCATTTGGTTGCTATTGGTTACGTTTCGCTGACCTACATGGCAGCAACGGGGATTGCCGCAGCTGGTGGTATTCGGGTGGGTGCAGGAGTAGGGGAGAGGAGTAGAATTGCTATCTTCAAGGCTGGAACTACTGCCTTGGGATTAGGGTTTGTTTTCATGGCAATTTGTACCGTAGTTATCTTAATCTTTAATGTAGAACTTGCCAGTTATGTCAAAGATGAAAATGTGATTATATTGGCGGCAGAATTATTGATTTGGGGAGGTTTTTTCCAACTTTTTGATGGCATTCAAGCGGTTAGTCTGGGAATTTTGAGAGGAATGCAGGATGTGAATGTTCCCACATTAATCACCATTTTTGCTTATTGGGGCGTTGGCTTACCCATAAGTTATATACTTGGTTTTCAGTATGATATGAAACATATTGGCATCTGGATTGGTTTGACCTTGGCATTGTTTGCCTCGGCAAGTTTATTGAGTTGGCGGTTTTATAATAAGTTAAAACGGCATAAAGATTTTGTATGATTCTGGAGGGTTTTTTGGGAATATTTATTGTAGAAATTGGGGTTGAATGAATTGAAAACCGAATCCAGATTCACAATTCAATAATTAGTTGTGTAAACGAAAAACTTCTATATTTGTAAAAAAAGAAATCATGGTAGCTCAAACTGTTTATGATGAAGTAGCTGACTTTATGGCAAGTATGAATCCTGAGAAAGTCATTGCCTTCAAACCTTCAAAGTCTAATCAAAATAGGCTTGATTTTTTATTGGATAAACAAAAAGAAATCACGTTGACTGACTCAGAAAGAAGCGAATTAGAACATTATATAATTCTAAATCGTATCATTGGTTTGGCAAAGGCTCGTGCTTTTAATATGGTTTCTGCATGAGAAAATCTATATCAATTCATGTCAAAAATCAGGTTGTTCTTCGTTCTGAATTTAAGTGTGAATATTGTCTATTACCTGAAAAAGTATCCTTCTATAATTTTCACATCGACCACATTAGACCACTGAAACATCGTGGTTCATCTCGCATTGACAATTTAGCGTATTGTTGTCCTGATTGCAATCACTTTAAAGGAACTGATATTGGTAGTTTTGAGGATGAAGATGTAATTGTACGTTTTTTTAATCCTCGAAAAGATGTCTGGCAACAACATTTTGAGATTATTGACGGGGCAATCGTTGGAAAAACTGATGTTGGTAATGTGACAACCCGTATCTTTAAGTTTAATGAAATTGATAGGCTGATTTTTAGGAAAGAGTTAATTAGGTTAGGGCATTATTAAAGGTGATTTCATCAAATCGTTTGTTAAAATATTATACGTCGATAGTATAAAATAAGAAAATTAATTTCAAATTTTACTAAAATTATCTATATGTCAAGGATAAATACAATACATTATCAATGCAGAAGTACAATTAATCAGAAACCAGTCTGAGTTATTATTACAAAAAAAGAAAAATGGGCAAAATGGAGAATTAAAAACCTCAGGTTATTTGGTTGAAAGCTATGTAAAAGAGTTAATAAAAAAACATATTCCAGAAAATTATAGAGTATGTAGTGGTTACATTGCAACAACCGAAACTATAAATAGTGAAGACAATCTTTTGCAACATGATTTAATTATTGTTGATAATAGAATTCCATCAATATACAAGTTTGGAATAAGCGATATTGAAATTGTTGCTGCCGAATCTGTTTGTGGAATAATCGAAATTAAAAGAACGTTAAACGAGAAAATTATAAAAGAAGCTATAAGTCATTTAGAAAGAACTTATAAAATTTTAGAAGGGTATGATAATGGAATTAAATCAAAAATAAATAAGCACAATTTGGTAAGTCCTTTATTAGGTACATCCACCCTTTCACCTATGTATGCAATTATCGGCTTAGATTATACCGAAATTTCACCAAAAAAAATGGACAGTTTTGAAAAAGTTATTGATAAAAAAATAGTAAAATTTGTTGATTTGATATGGGGAATATCAACCAATTTTTTATATTATTTTGGATTGGAAAATAGTAAGGAAGAAATAGTAGTTCCAACTTTTGTATCAAGATTTACAGGAATAAACGAAAAAATCATCTCTACAATTGAACCTGATGGAAAAAATAAAGAAGAAATTTATCGGTTTGCAGTAGCATTACTTAGAACTTGGATAAGTCATTGTACAGGAACTATTTTAGATGAAAAAAAAACACATGAGTATTTTCTATCATCATAAATTCATAAAAATAAAATTTATGATGATAGCTCCTCAAACCCGAAAAACCCGCTCAAAAAAACTCCCCATTTCCTCCTCCAAATCCTCTTTTTGAGCGTCCATTTTTATCCCTGCTAAAACCTTCGCCAAACGTTTTTTGTATTCTAATTGCATCATCCTGCCAATTTGAATACGTTGGGCTTGGGGCGAACCTGCTCCGTGCATGGATTCAGTAAGATAGCCCACAGCATTTCTGCCAAGGGTCATATTTTCAATTAATCGGAACATTCTGAAACGGTCTTCGGTGGGTACTGAAGTTTTTCCTTTGAGATATTTTTCCAGTAAATCGTGGGTTTCTGGGTTGTTGTAATCCTTTTCAGAAGGTAATGTTACCATCAATCCTCCCGCCAAATCCTGAGCCAAACGACTGATTTCGTAAGGAAATCGAGTTACGTGATGTTTGCAGACATTCGCCAACATTTCATCGGGTAAAAATGCTCCAGAAGTAGTGGCGTATCCTTGATACGAAGCAGCAATTCCTGTGGCATAAATCGTCTCGTTTAAGTGAGTCATTTCCACCAATTTATCCTTGATGTGCGATACTTTTTCTATGCCGTTAAACTCCACAATATTTGCCGCTGCCCCAATCAAAACATCTCCTACGCCACTTTTACAGACATAACTTCGACGATGATAACACGTAAAACGTTCCACTAACATAGCCGCAAAATCGTATTCACCGTTCATGAAAATCAGGTGATTTGGTATAAAAACATCTTCAAAAATCACCATCGCTTCTTGTCCGCCAAACTGAGCATTTCCCACGTCCATATTGCCTCCTTCCATGCTTCGGGTGTCGCATGATTGTCGCCCGTAGATGTACGTAATGCCTTCAGCCTCCACCGGAACTGCCCCCACGATGGCATAATCTTTATCTTTTTCACTCAATCGCATGGTTGGCATCACCATCAACCAATGTGAATTTAAACAACCCGTTTGATGTGCTTTCGCCCCCGTGATATAAACTCCTTCTGGCGTTCGTTTGGAAATATGCACAAACATATCGGGGTCGTCTTGCTCGTGAGGGGCTTTGCTTCTGTCGCCTTTCACGTCCGTCATTGCTCCACCTACGACTAAATTTTGTTGGTGCATTTGGGTTAAAAATGCCTTAAATCGCTCGTGATAAGGAGTTTGGTTGTTCTTGTCAATTTCAAAAGTAGTAGAATACAAAGCGTTAAACCCGTCCATTCCTACACAACGTTGAAAGCACGTACCCGTATTTTGTCCCATTTTACGTTGCATTTTATTTTGCAATACCAAATCATTGGCACTCGTTGAAATATGGAGGAAACGACTAATTCTTTCTCCCGTTAAAGGTGAAATCACGGAAGCCAATTCGGGTTCACGGATTGCTAAATCAAAAGTTTCCGCCACTGCATTAATGGATGGACGAATCATGGGATGCTCCACAATGTTTTCCACCAATTCCCCGAAGAGATATACCCTTAATTTTCTATTTTTAAGGCTCTCGATATAATCGTCACCAGTAATTATTTTCTTCATTTTGCTTGGCGTTAAAATGGAACACGGATTTCACGGATGCTCTGCAACACGGATTTAAAAGGTTTTAGTATGATTTTACTAAAATTACACATTAAGATGAATAATAAAATTCAGGTATTTATCCTTTAAAAAATCTGTGAAAATTCGTGCTGCCGTAGGCATCTGTGTCATCCGTGTGCTAAATTTCCTCACTTATTCTCACTAAATTTCCGTAAAAATTCTTCTCTGTCTGTAATCTGAATATCCGCTTTGAATTCGTGTTCGAGTCCTTCTTGTAAAGTATGGGAACTTCCGAAATAATACAGTAATTTCATGGCAGCAATGGTTTGGGCGGAATTTCCTTTAATCTTTTCACAAACTTGATTTACGGTTTCTTCCAAATCCACCAAAGGAACTGATTTATTGACCAATCCAATGCGTTCTGCTTCTTTTCCATTAACTGGTTGAGTCGTGAAAGACATTTCCATTGCCTTCATAATGCCCACTTTCAAAGGCAATCTTTGGGTCATTCCCCATTTTGGAGCAATGCCCCATTTGGCGTGCGTATCGCCAATTTGAGCTTCATCGGCGGCATAAACTAAGTCGAAAGCCAACATGAATTCGGTTGCTCCCGTGTAGCAATGTCCGTTCACCATTGCAATCGTAACTTGGGGCATATTTTGGAGAATTTTGATGAATTCAGCTCCCAATTCCATGAAATCGAAATTAGAAAATTGACCCCCTTGAATACTTTCATTAATTGCCTTCAAATCAACCCCCGCCGACCAAGCCCGACCTTCGCCAGTGACCACCAAAACCTTTGCAGAATCATCTGAGGATATTTTTTTTGTAATATCAATCAACTCTTTGACCATATCTGGACTCAAAGCGTTCAACACTTGCGGACGATTTAAAGTAATTTTTGCAACACCACTTGCCTGTGAGAAAAGAATATTTTGATACATTTTATTGATTATTAAAGGTTTGCTTCGCAAATATTTAGAACACTGATTTTGCGGATGTTACGGATTTACACGGATTTTAAAATGAACTTTAAAAGTTTGCCTCGCAAATATTTAGACCACGGATTTTGCTGATGCTACAGATTTACACGGATAAAAAAGTGGAATTACAGAAGATTTTCTTAAACTTAAAAAGTTTTTTTTGAAATTATACAACAAGAAATCCGTGTAAATCCGTAACATCCGAAGAATCAGTGGTCCAATTTAGTTACCGATTTCGCCCAAATTGTTCATGACTGCTCACCCACTCATTTGCCACAATTGCCGACCCAAGAGAAACTTCTCCAGCCAATGCCACAGCCGCCATAATTTCCGCTAATTTATTAACTTTATCTTTTCCAAAACAACCCAACATTTCCAAGCATTCACGTTGGGTTGGCAAGCCAGTTCCTCCGCCATGCGTTGCCACAATGAGCGAAGGAATGGTGACTGACCAATAATAATCACCATTTTCTTTTAGTTCCGAGTACGTTAAAGCCGCTGATGATTCCGCAATATTGGCAACATCTTGTCCCGTGGCAATAAACAATGCCGTTAAACCATTGGCAGAATGTGCACCATTATTATTTGCACCAGCTAAAAGCGTTCCCATGTTCGATAATTGCCTTTGCCGAAACATAGCTTTTCCAGAAGTGTGCATAATTTTTGTCATTAAATCATTGGGAATTGTAGCTTCTGCAACCACTCGCTTACCACGAGTTTGGAGTGTGTTTATTTGAGAGTGTTTTTTATCAGTATCCAGATTGGCAGCCATCGAAAAATGTTCTAAACCTTCAATGCCTCTTTCAAGCATCCAATGACAAGCGTGATGCGTGGCTTTGGTCACCATATTCTGCCCTGCGGCATCACCAGTAGTATAATTGAAGCGTAGCCACCGCAATTTTCCGACCGTATATTGTTCAATATCAATTAATTTTCCAGAATTAGTTGTCTCTTCGGCTTTGGCTTTTATTTGGGTAAAATTATCAGTAATCCATTGTCCAAAAACCTTTGAAAAACGAGCATTTTCAAAAACAAAAATGGGAGCCCTTTGCATAGAATCATCTAAGACGGTACAGATGACTCCACCCGCTTCATGCAGTAATTTCATGCCTCTGTTATAACTCGCCACCAAAGTTCCTTCAGTGGTTGCCATCGGAATATAAAAATTTCCCTGAGCAAATTCTCCCAAAATTTTCAAAGGTCCTGCAAAACCGATAGGAACTTGGGCAACTCCCGAAAAATTCTCTATGTTTCCAGGCAGTACGGAAGGCTCGAAAGAATATTTATCAAGATGCTTAAATTCTACGCCAGTTTGCTCAGAAACGAATGTTCTACGTTGATGGGCAAGGTCTTCTGTATAATTGTTTTCCTTATTAAAAGGCAATTTTTTCTCCATTTTATACAAACTATTTTGATTTTATAAATGTAGTGATATTTTTAGAAATGTTTGCAAATACATTTTCATTGAGATGTAAAAAATTTTAATCAATAGGTTTTAACGATTTGAAAATCATTCATAGGTAAGTAAAAGTTTTGATTTAAAAACTTTAATTCTCTTTTGAAACTTTTGTAGTAAGTAGTCACTACTATTTAAACGACGTTATATTTTACTGTAAATTGTTAATTTTTAGATAATTAAGCTCCTAATATCGAACATCGAAATACGAACAACTACTTAAAACCCATTCCCCTTTTTGATTCCTCGCTATTTTTCCCGAAATTGAACTTTCATCACAAACCCAATCAACAATGAAATCACTTTCCTTGAAATTACTATTAATTGGCTTGTTCGTTTCTGTATTTTCTCTTGAAACACAAGCCCAAAAAATCAAAACCGATTTATTCAAAAATATGAAAGCCCGTGCCATTGGTCCAGCGGCAATGTCGGGCAGAATCACGGCTATTGATGCCGTTGTGGCTAATCCTGATATTATTTATGCAGGTTCAGCTTCGGGTGGCGTTTGGAAAACTGAAAATGGAGGTACAACTTGGACTTCTATTTTTGACGAAAATCCAATCCTCAATATCGGAGCAATTGCCATTCAACAATCTAATCCTTCGGTGATTTGGGTAGGAACGGGCGAAGGAAATCCAAGAAATTCGGTCAATCTTGGGGCAGGAATTTATAAGTCGATGGATGCTGGAAAAACTTGGAAATTAATGGGTTTAGAGAAAACTAAAAACATTCATCGAGTTATTATTGACCCCACAAATCCTAACGTTGTGTATGCGGGCGTAATCGGAAATCCATTCGCAGACCATCCAGAAAGAGGACTTTTTAAAACGACTGACGGAGGATTAACGTGGGAGAAAATTCTTTACACCAACGAACGTTCGGGGGTAGCGGATATGGTTATGGATCCAACCAATCCTAACAAATTATTGGTAGCCATGTGGGAACATCACCGCAATACCTATGACTTCAAATCGGGTGGAAAAGGTTCTGGATTTTATGTCACGATGGATGGTGGAAAAAACTTTACGAAACTGTCAAATAAGGCAAATGGCATTCCAGAGGGAGAATTAGGGAGAATTGGCGTTGCCATTGCAAGGTCTGAACCCAATAGAGTTTATGCCTTGATTGAATCCGCAAAAAATGCCCTTTATCGTTCGGATGACGGCGGTTTCAAATGGGAGAAAGTCAATGACGATGACGAAGCAACCATCAAAGGGAATCGCCCTTTTTACTTCTGGGATATTGCCGTTGATACCAAAAATGAAAACCGAGTTTATGGTGTTTTTCAGATGATTTCGATGAGTGAAGATGCTGGTAAAACCTTCAAAGTAATTGTGCCTTACGAGGGCGTTCACCCCGACCATCACGCCTTCTGGATTCACCCAGAAGACCCTTCTTTTATTATTAATGGCAACGATGGCGGTATTGCCATTTCAAGAGATAGAGGTAGAAAGTGGACATTTGCGGAGGCTTTGCCATTGGGTCAATATTACCACGTAAATGTCGATAATGAAATTCCTTACAACGTTTACGGTGGTTTGCAAGACAATGGTTCTTGGAAAGGACCTGCCTACACTTGGCAAGACGGAGGAATCAGAAATTCGCATTGGCAAATGATGGTAGGTGGAGATGGTTTTGACGTAATGCCCGATCTCCAAGATTCAAGATTTGGCTATGGAATGTCGCAGGGAGGTAATTTACAGAGATACGATGCTGAAACAGGAGCAAATGTATTCATTCGTCCAACTGCCCCCGACCTAAAAACTCGCCTTCGTTACAATTGGAATGCGGCTTTTGCCCTTGACCCTGTGGATAAAACTACGATTTACTACGGTTCGCAATTCGTTCATAAATCAGCGGATAAAGGGATGAATTGGGAGATTATTTCGCCCGATTTATCAACCGATAATAAAGCCCAACAAAAGGCAACGGATGAAACTGGCGGCTTAACGATGGACGTAACATACGCAGAAAATCATAATAATATTCTCACCATTGCACCCTCGCCCGTGAAGCAAGGCGTGATATGGATTGGTACGGATGATGGCAATGTTCAAGTAACGCAAGATGGTGGTAAAACGTGGAATAATGTTACGTCAAGACTCTCTGGATTACCAAAAGAATCATGGATTGCACAGATAAAAGCATCAACTTTCAATGTCGGTGAAGCCTACATAACTGCCAATAATTACCGTCAGGGTGATATGGGCGTATATATTTACCGAACAAAAGACTTCGGACAAACGTGGACTCGATTGGTGGATGATAAAAAAGTGGTGGGATATGCCTTAGCTTTTCAGCAAGATGTGATTGAACCAAAATTGATGTTTGTCGGCACAGAACAAGGACTTTGGGTAAGCGTGGATGAAGGTGTAACTTTCACCCAATGGAAGGCTGGATTTCCACCCGTTTCAACGATGGATTTGAGCATCCAAGAGCGTGAAGCGGATTTGGTAATTGCCACTTTCGGAAGAGCAATTTATGTATTAGATAACATTCGTCCACTTCGTCAGTTGGCGGCAAATGGTAAATTATTGGAAGGTAAAATTGCCGCTTTTGCCAATGCCGATGCGTATCAAGCAAATTACAGAGATGCTCACGGGTCAGGATTTATGGCAGATGCGAACTTCATCGGTGAGAACCGCAAGAAGGGAGCAAAGTTGAGTTATTTTTATAATCCTCCAAAGAAGGATACTTCATCAGCGAAACCGAATACCAACGCTAACGCTGGTAGGGTTAAACCCACAGTGGAGCTGCCTACCAGCGTTCAGGTAGCCGTTCAAAAAGACACAACCAAGAAAAACGTAACGAAATACGATACCGTTTACGTAAAGATTTATAACGCTGAAAATAAACTCATCAGAACGTTGCAACATAAACCCGATTCAACTGGTTATCAGTCGCTTATGTGGAATATGACGGAGAAAGGTGTTCGTAATCCTGGGACACCAAAACCCAAGAAAAATGCCGCAGATGCCAATGGAATTGAGGTTTTAGCTGGAAAATATAAGCTCGTTTTCGTATGTGGAGATGCCAAAGATTCATCGTCAATTGAGATAAAAGATGACCCACGAGTGCCAGTTTCAAAGGAAGTGCAAATGGTAAAAAGAGCCTTGTACACTCGCATGGAGAAGTCAATTGTGCAACTCACCGAAGCAACTGACCGCCTGACCGAAGCCGAGGACGTGGCGAAAACCATCCAAAGCCAAGTGAAGGATAAAGAAGGCAAAGAATTAGAAGATTTGGGCAAACTTAGTAAGACTATTCAGGATTCAATCAAGGTTCAACGAGAGGTAATCACGGGTAGAAAATTTGAAAAACAAGGCTACGGCAGACCTTACCAAATCACGCCACAAGGCAAGATTTATGAGGCAATGAATTACATCAATTCAAAGCAAATTACCCCCACTAAAGCTGATGTAACGTTGATAGAACAATTAGAAACATTAACGAAAGAAACCATCGAAAAAGTAAACAAATTCTTCGCTACCAATTGGACAGATTACCGCAAAAAAGTGGAATCAACGCCCTTGAAGACGTTTAAGGATTATTTGCCGATTGGGGAGGGGAGGTAAGTGAGAGATTTAAGGTGAAAAACAGCGGGCTTTGGCTTGCTGTTTTTTTTGTTTTAAGGAATACTAAACAAAATTAAAAACTTAAATTTGTAATAATTCACTCGAAAAAAAATATTAATGAATAATAAAATTGCAAAACCATTTCTCAAATGGGCAGGAGGCAAAACACAATTGATTGGCGAAATTGAGAAAGTAATGCCCCTTGATATTACAAAATCGAAATTTACCTATATAGAACCATTTGCTGGAAGTGGAGCTATTTTATTTTGGATGTTAAACAACTTTCCAAATTTAGAAAAGGCAGTAATTAATGATATAAATGAGGACTTAATAAATACTTATAAAATTATAGCTTCAAAACCCAAAGAGTTAATATCAATTCTTGAAATTTTTCAAAATGAGTATCATAATATTGATAACCAACAAGACGAAAAATTACTTTATTATCAGCAAAAAAGACAACTTTATAATCTCAGGAATACTGAAAAAAGCACACAAGCCGCTTTATTTATATTTTTAAACAGAACTTGCTTTAACGGACTATACAGGGTCAATAAAAGCAATGGTTATAATGTTCCGATTGGTTCATACAAAAAACCAATGATTTGTGATGAGCAAAATATTCTTGCAGTAAGTAATGCCCTGCAAAAAGTTGAAATTATTTGTGGAGATTATGAAAATACAATTAGTCAAGCAAAGGATAAAACATTATTTTACTTTGATCCTCCTTACAAACCATTAAGTGCTACTTCAAGTTTTAATTCTTATGCACGGGATGAATTTAACGATGATGAGCAAATCAGGTTAAAAGATTTTTGCAAGAAACTTGACATCATTGGGTATGATTGGATTTTAAGTAATTCTGATGTAAAAGGAAAAAATCCAGACGACCATTTCTTTGATGATTTATATTCTGAATTTTCAATTTTGAGGGTGAAAGCCAAAAGAAGTATAAATGCTAATCCTGAAAAGAGAGGCGAATTAAATGAATTATTAATTATTAATTTTAAAGAAGAACTACAAACAGCATGATTTTTCAAGGAAAAGGTGGAGCAAACACCAAAACAGGATTAGCATTTGAAGGTAAAACCGAATTATCCGTATTTTTAGATGCACAAATTGGCTATAAAGTATCGAATGGAAATGTATTTTTCAAAGAAGAATTAGTCGGGAGAATTTTTAAAAAGCATGGATTCTATAAATTTTTGGATGAATTAGAAATTGATTGGAAAAGTCTTATTTCAAAGAGATTATTACCTGATGATAGTATTTTTGTAATTATTGCAAATACACTTTTTATTATTGAATGTAAGTTTCAACAAGTTGCAGGTTCAGTTGATGAAAAATTACAGACTTGTGATTTTAAAAGAAAACAATACCAAAAACTACTCTCAAAAGCCAATATTGAAGTTGAATATATGTATTTATTAAGTGACTGGTTTAGAAAACCAGAATATAAAGACGTTTTGGATTACATACATAGTGTCCATTGCCATTACTTTTTTGAATTTATTCCTTTGATTAAAATGGGTTTACCTGTCCCAGAAATAATAATTGAGGAAAAAGACTTGGTTTAATCAAATTTCATCAATTCAGAAATACTGACATCAAAAGCACAAGCAATAATTTCAATATTAATTAATGAAGGATTTCGTTCGCCTCTTTCTATCATACCAATATAATTTTTATGTAAATTACATAATTTAGCAAATTGGTCTTGCGTAATTTTTTTTGACTGTCTTAATTTTTTAACTCTCTGACCAAAAATTAATAGAATATTTTCCTCTTTTTGCATAAAAAGACACTTATTGTGTGTTTTATTTATATTTATTTTTATCTTTGTGTAAATATAAATTTTAAGAAAACATGGAAAAAATTATTAACGTAAAACAAATAATTGTAAATATTCATAATGATAAAGTTATTCAAGAAGAACCAGTAGATGATTCTGAAAAAATGTCTCTTTTAGTTGAAACTTTAAGAATAATTGCTGGTGATGAATATTTTAATAATACAACTGTTTTAATTCCAGATAAATGTAAAAAATATGGTTTTGCAAAGGGGCAACATAAACTCGACAAATTACTATACTTTTTAGCTGATATGTTAGAAGAATGATAAAACCTTATTACAAATCCACTAATAAAGACTTTAATCTTCTTCATGGAGATACAAACGAACTTTTACCACAATTCGACCATAAATTCGATATGGTCTTTGCTGACCCTCCTTATTTTTTATCAAATGGAGGTTTATCCATACAAAGCGGACAAATCGTTAGTGTAAATAAAGGTACTTGGGATAAATCTCATGGGTATGATTATGTGAATGATTTTAACAGAAAATGGCTTTCATTGGTTCGTGATAAAATGAAAGATGATGCTACCATTTGGATTAGCGGTACAATGCACAATATTTTTTCTATTGGTCAAATTTTAACAGAATTAGATTTTAGAATTCTTAATGTGGTTACTTGGGAAAAAAATAATCCTCCACCAAACTTTTCTTGTCGCTTTTTTACTCATTCAACCGAACAAATTATTTGGGCTCGTAAAAAGGCAAAAGTGCCTCATTACTTTAATTATGAGCTAATGAAGCAACTGAATGGTGATAAACAGATGAAAGATGTTTGGAAATTACCCGCCATTGCTCCATGGGAAAAATCTTGTGGCAAGCATCCAACCCAAAAGCCGTTATCCGTTTTAACTCGTTTAATTTTAGCTTCAACAAAACCAAATGCTTGGATTCTTGACCCATTCACGGGTAGTAGCACGACAGGAATTGCAGCGAATTTAGCAAACAGAAGGTTCTTAGGAATTGACCAAGAAGAGGATTTCTTAAAAATTAGTATTGAAAGAAAATTAGAAATCGAAAATCATAAAATTGCTTCCTCTTATAAACAAAAATTACATGGTTTTAATGATAAAAAGGAATACGATTTATTTTTATCGCAAGAACCAACTTATGAATATTTGACTGAACTAAAATTCTAAAAATATCCCATTCCCACGCACTCCGCATTCGCTCGGTTGTGCCGAGTGAAAACTATCATTGAAGCCCTCGGGGCGTAGTTGGAAAGCGAGAAAACTAAGAGCGAAGAAAAAAATAAGCGTGTGAAAAATGGTCTGTAATTGCCTTAGCAATATCAGTTAGAAGAGTCCTTAATTTTTTGGATAATGTCTTGCACTTTTTTGAGAGGGAGGTCAAGAACGTCGGCAATAAATTTATCATCAAAGTCTTTTTCTAACAGATTTTTGGTAAATTCAAATGCTACTTCTTCTCTTACTTCGGCTCTGATATGGTCTGCAATAGTCATGGCAATATTAATTAGAAGAGTCTTTGATTTTTTGGATGATTTCTTGTACTTTCTTAACAGAAAGTTCTGTCATTTTTGCAATAAAAGAAGCATCATAGCCCTCTTTCAAGAGATTTCTTACATAATTGAAGTTCATTTCTTCTCTAATATGGTCTGCAATTGTCATGGCAATATTGTTTACATTGTTTGAAACTTTGGTAAATATAGGAGGTATTTCTTTGTTTGTCAAGTCAATAGCGTTCTGAATATAGATGAGGGAACTTTTGATAAATTCCAATTGCTTTTGTGCATCTAATTCTCTGAGTTTTTCTAACCAAAAGGGCGTTAGTTTCAAGAATTCATCATTTTTATCGTGGCTATGTTTCAAAAGCATCGCCGACATACTCAGAATGACATTTTTGATGGAAGCCAATCTATCGTCTTCTATATCATTTAACGAAAACAAAAGATAATCAAAATCAGGAATGAATTTGTGCAAAACCTGTGGCAAGTCCACAAAATAGCTGTGCATGGATTTATATTCCCATGTTGCATCCCCATGATGAATCACAATCGGAATCACCAAAGACAATACTGTTTTTCCATCTTTGATTTCCTGTTTCCAAATATTGAGGATATATTGCAAAAGCTGAATATGCGGAAAAGGAACGGTGTAAGATTTATGCTCAAATAAAAGCGTTACCAACGTTTCTTGATTAGATAGATTGGTTTGGTAAATAATATCTGAGAAATACTCTTCTAATTCATCATCAATAAAAGATTCAGAAATTCTTTTAAGGTCTTGGAGATTAAATTTTTCTTTGAGTTCTGGTGGAAAAAGCTCTTCAATAAAACTTTGGGCTACTTCTAAGCGTGAGAAGGAATCTTTAAAGAACTTATCATGGACATTAGGAATATTTTGTTTGGCTTTGTCTTGTTTCTTTTTGCTCATAGTGGATAATTTTTCCGAAATTACATAAAAATCATTAAAATCTTTGAACAAAATTTTATCATACTCAAATATGAAAACTCTCCTCCCCCTCCTAATCCTCCTAACATCATTCACCACCATAGCCCAACCCAAAATCCTCCCAGAGCGTGAACGGGCTGAGGTTATTGATGAATTATTGGAAGATAAAATGACGAATCTTTTGCCCAAATTGATGCGTAAAGAAGGCATTGATATGTGGATTTTGATTTCCCGAGAATACAACGAAGATCCCGTGATGAAAACGATGTTGCCCGCCGTTTGGCTTTCGGCAAGGCGTAGAACGATTATGGTTTTCTCGGATAGTGGCGGAACAAAAGGCGTTGAACGTCTGGCAATTGCTCGATATGATGTTGGGAATTTGCTGAAAGGTGAGTGGGATTTAAAAACCAATCCCGACCAATGGGATGCTTTGATGAAAACCATTCAAGAGAAAAATCCTAAGAAAATAGGATTAAATTTCTCCAAATATTACGCCCACGCTGACGGTCTAACTTATACCGAACAGAGAGAATTTATGAGCAAATTACCCGCTCAATTTCAAAATAGGGTAGTTTCTGCTTCCAATTTGGCAGTAAATTGGTTGGAAACTCGCACGGATAGAGAAATGCAGATTTATCAACAAATTTGCCGAATCTCTCACGAAATCATCCAAGAGGCATTTTCAGATAGAGTGATTCAGCCAGGTGTAACGTCCACGGAGGATGTAGTGTGGTGGATGCGTCAGCGAGTAACGGATTTGGGTTTGGAAACTTGGTTTCACCCAACGGTGGATATTCAACGTGCCGATCCTGATAATTTTGACCATCTCAGAACTTTTACCAAACGCCCAACCAAGCAAATTATCAAGCAAGGCGATTTGTTGCATTGTGATTTTGGGATAACTTATTTACGCTTAAACACCGACCAACAGCAACACGCCTACGTATTACGGGCGGGTGAAACGGATATTCCCGATTTCTTAAAAAATGCCTTCAAACAAGGAAATCAAGTGCAAAATTGCTTGACGGACAACTTCAAAATAGGAATGTCGGGTAATGAAATTTTGGCAAAAGCATTGGAACAATCCAAAAAAGAGGGCTTGAACGGAACGATTTATACCCACCCCATCGGCAACCACGGACACGCTGCGGGACCCACCATCGGAATGTGGGATAATCAAGGCAAAACCATCGGTAGTGGCGACTATCCACTCAATCCAAACACCGCTTTTTCGATAGAATTAAACGCTGCCGTGGAGATTGCAGAATGGAAAAAGACCATCAGAATTATGCTGGAAGAAGACGGTTTTTTTGATGAAAAGGGCTTTCGATATATTGATGGACGGCAGACAGAGATGATTACGATTCCGAGGACTCGATAAAAATAGCACACGGATTGCACGGATGCTTCGCAGCACGGATTTTAAACGGATTTTTTATTTGATAAGACTTGAATCTTTCTTTTTCCGTGAAAATCCGTGTTGCGAAGCATCCGTGCAATCCGTGTGCAGTTTTCGTCCTCGTGCCAATCTTTCTTCGTAAATTTGGGGTAATGAAAATTCCCCAAATATTAATTGATTCGCTTCAAAACGTTAAAGGTTTCGACTTAGACACTTTTACACAAGCCCACGAGCAAGGCAATTCCCCTATTTCAATACGCCTGAATCCTTTCAAATTAATTGAAAAATGGAATATTGAAACCACTAATGTTCCTTTTTCTGAGTACGGAAAATATGTAAATAATCTGCCAAATTTCACCGCAGATCCACTTTCTCATGCAGGAACATATTCAATTCAAGAGGCAAATTCAATGTCTTTGGAGTATGTCCTCAGAAATGTTGTTGATTTATCAAAACACCTCAGAATCTTAGATTTATGTGCTTCTCCGAGTGGAAAAAATACGCACATTGCCAGTTTAATTACGCCCGAATCCATTTTAGTCAGTAATGAAGTGATTAGCACAAGGTCAGATATTTTAGCGGATAATATGACCAAATTAGGCACGATGAACACCATCGTAACCAGCAACGACCCAAAAGATTTTGGTAAACTTACCGGTTTTTTTGATGTAATAATTGTTGACCCACCGAATTCAGGTTCAGGATTATTCCGTAAAAATCCAGAAGTAATTAAAGATTGGTCTTTGGAAAATGTGGCACTCTTCGCTCAAAAACAGAAACGGATTATCTCAGATGCTTGGGCGTGTTTAAAGGAAGGGGGAATATTGATTTATTCAACTTCTTCTTATTCACCTGCTGAAAATGAGGAGGTTATGGATTGGATCAAGAAAAAATATGGAGCAACAGCCCCCCGAAGCGTCGGTCGCCCCGCTCCCGATGGGGGAGCTTTCTCACACAAATTTTTTGCGGGCTTGAAAGCTCCCCCATCGGGGGCGGGGGGGGCTGTTCGCTTTTACCCAAACATCCAAGGCGAAGGGTTCTTTATTTCTGCTCTAAAAAAGACTAATTCAGAAAAAGAAACTTATGTCCGTTCGGGCAGACCCATTAAAAATAACAGTCGCAGAACTCAACGAGAAGTTTTTAGACCTTGGATAAAAGACGTTGATAATTATAATTGGTATGATGTCAAGGATGAGTTTTTCTTGATACATTCGGAGCATGAATATTTGGTAAATGTCTTGCAATCGTATTTACACATTCGTAAAGCAGGCGTGAAAATGGGTAAAATTGCGGGCAAAGATTTAATCCCCGACCACCAATTGGCATTGAGTTTGTATCTTAGTGATAATATAAATCGAGTAGAATTGACCGAGGAGGAAGCCATGAAATATTTACGAAGAGAAGATTTCACACTTAACGAGGCACCGAAAGGTTGGTCGCTGATGACGTATAAAAATCTTGGATTGGGATGGGCGAAAATTTTGCCAAATCGAATAAATAACTATTTTCCGAAAGAGTTGAGGGTTGGAGGAAAAAGTTGATTTTAAATTTGTAACTTTATTTGTACGTAACTCCCAGTATTTTACATATTTTTGTATCGAAATAATTATACCACAAATAATTAATTGTATGTCAGCGGGTTGAACCCGATTAAAATGTATTTCTCATATTAACGATTTTGTTGGATTTAAACAAAACGCCTCAAAATCGAAAAGCACGCATGATTAACGAAGAAGCAAAAGAAATTAAAGAAGAAATCGAAGCAAAAGCTATCGAGACAACTGAAGCTACTGAGCAAGTAGATTCACCAGTAAGCGAGGCAGCAGAAGTCTCTGAACCTACAAAACAAACAAGTATTGAACCGGTGGCGGAAATAGCTGAATCACTTGAGGTAGTATCTGAACCAGTCTCAGAGGTTGCTGAACCTGTTGAAGATATTACGATTGAATCAGCAGTAGAAATTGCTGAACCAGTTGCTGAAATGCCAGCACCAGTGGAAGAAGTTACGCCAGAGCCAGTCTCGGAACCAGAAACGGAAAAACCAGAACCAGTTGTTGAGCCCGTAGAAGAAGTAGTTTCAGAACCAGTAGCGGAAGTTTCAGAATCCGTTGAAACGCCAACTGAATCAGCTGTTTCAGAAGAGACGGTTTCGCAAGCGGAGGCAGTAGATTATTCTAATTTCAGCAAAAAAGATTTTGTTGCCTCTTTAGAAAAATTGACCGCTGATATAAAAGAAAATCCATCAGTAGGTGCTTTTAGACGCTCAGAGGATACTCTAAAAGAAGTTCGTCCATTATTTGAGCAAATAAAAGCAACAGAAAAAGCGGAGGCTTTGGCTAAGTTCAAGGAGGCTAATGAAGATTCCGAAGAAGGTTTTGACTTTAAATTTGATGCTGATGTTGAGCAGTTTGACAAACTTTTTAAAGGTTTGAAAGACGAGCGTTCAAAGTATTTCCAAAGCATTGAAAAAGAGAAAGACAAAAACTTCAATCAAAAAACTGAACTAATTAACCGACTGCGTACACTTGTGGAAGGTGAGGACAGTTCAGACCCTGCTCATATTAAAACGGGTTTTAATGAATTCAAGAAAATTCAAGACGAATGGAAAGCCGCTGGGAATGTTAATTCTCCGCACAATAATACGTTGTGGCAAACTTTCCACGCCTTAGTTGATCGTTTTTACAGTAATAGAAGTATATATTTTGAGTTATTGGAACTCGACCGCAAGCGTAATCTTCAACAGAAAATTGACTTATGTACTAAGATTGAAAAAATCTCGGAAGCCTCTAAAACAGAGCCTGTTACGGGCAAGATGTTAGACGAAGCCGTGGCTGCTTTTGAAGAATATAAGCACGTTGGACCAGCTCCAAAAGAAGAAAACGAACTGATTTGGCAACGAGTAAAGGACGCTTTGGATTTGATTTATGGCAAACGACGTGAACAGGGAGAAGCCTCAAAAGCCGAGGCAGAACAAGTTTACACTTTAAAATTAGCAATTGCTGAATTAATCGGGCCTTTTTCAACATTCAATTCTACTACAATTACAGAATGGAATGACCGCACGAAATCACTTTTGGCTTTGCAAGACCAATGGAATGCAATCAAAGGATTCATGCCGAAAGAAAAAGGTAAAGAACTAAGTGATAAATTCTGGGCTGACATCAAGACTTTCTTCCGAAATAAAACTGAATTCTTTAAGGTTTTAGAATCAAAACGTGATGAAAACTTAGTGGCTAAAACTGCAATCATTACTGAGGTTGAAGCTTTATTGGAAAGTGGGGACGAGTCGCAAGAAGCAACTAATACTGTGATTCGTTTGCAAAAAGAATTCCGTGAAATTGGTCATGTACCTGAGAAAGATAAAGATTCAATTTACGAGAAATTTAAAACGGCTTGTGATGCCTTTTTTAATGCAAAACGTGCTAAGAACCAACACGTTGAAAAAGATTTTGAGGCTAATTTAGAAAAGAAATCTGCTCTGTGTGATACCATCGAAACGGAATCGGTTGAGGGGGCAAACACAGCTCGTTTGGCTGAATTTAAAACTGAATGGTCGGCAATTGGATTTGTTCCAAAGAAAGATATGCAGACGATTGGGAAGCGTTACATCAATGCTATCAATAAGTATGTGAGTGCGATGGGCAAATTATCAAGCAAAGAAAAAGAGCAGTTGACTATGACCGACAGTCCTCGTCCTCCAAGAGGAGACCGTGACCGTCCTGAAAGAAATAGTGGTGGCGGACGTAATGAGCGTTTTGAACGCAACGACCGTGGAAATGATAGAGGTGGAAACAGAGATTACAGTTCAAACAGAGGTGGAGACTATAGCTCAAATAACGCAGGAGGTGGAAATTCTGATGTAAAACGGAAAATTCAAACACTTGAAAATGACATTGCAACCTACCGAAATAACTTAGAGTTCTTTGCTAAATCTAAGAATGCAGATAAGTTCCGTCAGGATGTTGAAGCAAAAATTCAATCGACAGAGAAGGAAATTGCTAAATTGAAAGAGCAAGCGAAGTAAAATATTGGTTATACAAAAAAGGCGAACAGAGATGTTTGCCTTTTTTGTTTTACTCATAAGAATACAATTATAAATATTACTTATGTAACTTGTTGATATATAGACGTTTGAACTTCAAATCACCAAGCACTATTTACCATTAACCGCATAATTCCAGTCAAAAACTTATCTTTGAGAAATCATTCATCTCATGCTAAAGAAACTTAACGTAATCATCAGTCGTAGTTCATTTAATCAAACTTTATTTGCTTCCTTAACTGCTTTTTTTACCTACATGTGTTTCTACCCTTTTAGGCGGGCATACACAGCTGCAACTTATGAAGATTTGGCATTTTTTGGGGTGAATTTCAAAATACTCATTATCACTGCTCAAGTGTTAGGTTTTGCAGTTTCTAAGGGCTTGGGAATAAAGTATGTTTCAGAAATGTTACCGCAAAATCGTTCACGTAACTTATTGATAATGATAAGTTTATCTTGGGCTTGTTATTTGTTTTTTGCTCTTACTCCTGCCCCATATAATCTCTTTTTTATCTTCTTGGCAAGTCTTCCATTAGGGATGGTTTATGGTACAATTTTGGGATTTTTAGAGGGACGAAAGACGACTGATTTGTTAGTTGCTGTCCTAACTGCATCGTTCATTATGGGGTCAGGATTTGCGAAAAGTATTGGTAAATGGGTAATGAATAGCCTTGAGGTTAGTCAATTTTGGATGCCTTTCGTGGCTGGTGGAATTATGATTGTTCCTTTCGGTTTTTGTGTTTGGTTGATGGGGCAAATTCCTCCACCCACCGAAGAAGATAAGGAAAATCGAACCGAAAGAAAACCAATGCAAAGGGCTGATAGAAAAGCATTTATCAAAGAATTTGCTTTGAGCATGACCATTTTTGTGGGTTCTTATGTTCTCCTGACGACATTCCGAGAATTCAGAGATAATTTCACGCCTGAAATTTGGAAATTATTGGGTTATGGAAATAATTCCGCCATTTTTACGCAGACAGAAACGCCCATTGCTATCATGGTTTTATTGATGATGGCGGCGATGCGTTGGGTACAAAACAATTATAAAGCCTTTTTGATTATACAATTATTGATGTTGGCAGGAGGCATTTTGATTGGAGTAAGTACGCTCCTTTATCAGCAAAAAATCTTATCACCTGTTGCATGGCTTACAACGCTGGGGTTGGGAGTTTACATGGCTTATGCTATGTGCAACAGCTTATATTTTGAAAGGATGATTGCAGCTTTTAAGAAATCTGGAACGGTAGGATTCTTAATAACTTTTGCAGATTATTATGCATATATCGGGAGCATCTTGGTACTATTTTACAAAAACTTTTTTCAGAAGAGTATCAATTATCTGGATTTTTTTATAATTCTATCTTATTGTATATCAGTTGTTTATGTAATATTAGTTGCCCTTTCTATGTGGAGTTTGGGCATAAAGAAGAGGAAGATGGAAGAATTTAATAATGAAATGATTTCCGATTGATACTTTGTCTCCATTTATTGATTGCGGAGGGAATGAATAGAGCTTAAAACTTGATTGTTAATATTTTTTGAAATAAACCATATTGCCATACTCAAGTGTGAAATTTTACCGTTTATCACGATATATTTTGAGATGATAATTTTCGTATATAATTTTCAATATAATTAAGAATAATCCGTTTCTTTAAACGAAACTTAAACTAAAACAAAAAAATGAAACTCACTAAAATTATCGCTTCGGCATTTATAGTATTGGCAACTTCAGCAATATCTTTTGCACAAACCGCCGATGAAATTGTCGCAAAACACATTGAAGCAATGGGTGGTGCTGATAAATGGAAGGCTTTGAAGGCAATGGAGATGAATAACAAGTTCAATGTTCAAGGAATGGATATTGAGAACAAAATTGTGATAGTAAACGGCAAAAGTCTTAGGTCGGATATAGCTGTGATGGGTCAAGAAATAATTACTGCTGTGGATGGAGAAACGGGTTGGTCACAAAGTCCCGCAATGATGGGCGGAAGTGGTGAGCCAGAGGATATGCCAGGAGCGTTAATCAAAGAGTCAAGAAAACAAGTTAATTTGGGAGGTTCACTGTTGAACTACAAAGAAAGTGGGAGTACGGTTGAGTTAGTTGGAAAAGAGAAATTAGATGGGGTTGATGTTTATCATTTAAAATTGACCGAAAAAAGTGGGGATGTTTCAAACCTATTTCTCTCTGCTTCTAATTATTACATTTTGAAATCATCAGGAAAGAGAAATATTCAAGGAAAAGATACTGAAGCAGAAGTTTCTTATTCAAATTTTAAACAAGTTGAGGGCTTAACTTTTCCACACACCATGGAAGTTCCGAATCCGATGGCTGCCGGCACAACAATGACCATTGAAACTGATTCAATCAAACTGAATCCCAAAATAGATGAATCTATTTTCAAGAAGCCAGCAAAAAAGTAAATTTAGAAATGGCATTCAAAAACCCTGCAAAACCTAAACTTTTGCAGGGTTTTCTTTTGTGTTTCGTAACTTTACCATTCTATAGAAAGTTTCTATTACAAATAAGCATAAATTTAATCCCAAAATGTATAAACACATTCTTCAACCACTTCTTTTTCAACTTGATGCTGAGAAAGCCCATCATATTACTTTTAACCTGATAAAGCTCCTTTTTAAAATACCTTTTGTTCCTCAAATTTTTAAAACAATTTACCACTACGAACATCCAACTTTAGAGCGTGAAGTCTTTGGATTAAAATTCAAAAATCCCGTTGGTTTGGCCGCTGGCTTTGATAAAAATGCTGTCATGATTGATGAGTTTTCAAATTTAGGATTTGGGTTTATCGAAATTGGCACACTTACCCCAAAAGCACAAGCCGGCAATGACAAACCAAGACTTTTCAGATTGAAAGAAGACCAAGCATTAATCAATAGAATGGGTTTCAATAATGATGGTGTAAAAGAAGCAGTTGGGCAATTAAGAAAACGGAAAAGTGATATTTTGATTGGGGGAAATATTGGTAAAAATAAAGTTACTCCCAACGAGAATGCAGTAGATGATTATCTAATTTGTTTTCATGAGTTATTTGATGTTGTGGATTATTTTGTGGTAAATGTAAGCTCCCCAAATACGCCAAATTTGAGAGCGTTGCAGGAAAAAGAGCCTTTGAAACAATTACTACAAACTTTACAAAACGAAAACGAAAAGAAAGTAAAATCAAAACCAATTCTATTGAAAATTGCCCCAGATTTAACGGATGCTCAATTAGATGATATTGTTGAAATAGTGCAAGAAACCAATATTGCAGGAGTGATTGCTACAAACACCACCATCTCACGAGAAGGCCTTATATCAGAAGAAAATTTAATTAAAGAAATGGGTGGATTGAGTGGAAAACCAGTCACAAAACGTTCAACGGAGGTGATTAAATATTTGTCAGAAAAGTCAAATAAATCGTTTCCAATTATTGGTGTTGGTGGAATTCATTCTCCCGAAGATGCCATTGAAAAATTAAATGCTGGAGCTTCTTTAATTCAGATTTATACTGGATTTATTTACGCAGGGCCTTCATTGGCTAAGGATATAAATCAGGCTATTGTGAGAGGGCAGTAAGATTGGTTGGAGTAGAGACAAGGCAATGCCGTATCTCTACAAGGGACAACGACTATGTCAAAAATTCTCAATAAAATTAATCGCCTTCCAAGCGGATTTTTCAATCAACTTTGCCATAAAATTCTTCTCTTTTTTAGGTGGATTATATATACCATAAACTGGAGTTATTTGCTTAAAAAATTGAAAATGGTTTTTTAATAACGCATCATTATATTCCTTGAAAAGAGGATTTAAAACTGGGTAGTTACTTATTTTTGAGGACTTTATGTGTTTTGAAAGTAAGTTCGGTTTATCAGGACTATAACCACTAAAATGAAAAAACATTAAGTTCTCCTTTCCATTAATTTTATATTTTTCATTCTCGAAAGTAACTTCTCGTTCATGAATATTCCAATATGCCAAATTGTAAGCTGGGCTATATTCTATCATTACCTTATCATAAAAAATAGGCACAAAATTTACGCATAATTGGTCAATTCCCATTCCATTGCAAAAATCATAATACCCAAAATCCTTCAAGTGATTTTTCCACCAATTCAAGAATTTGAAAGTGTTTTCAGACCGCTTCATCCCTACGAAACCCGTATTGTATAATCCAGCATTAAGAAACTGTTTTTCATTCCATTCTTCCTGTAAATCAATGGGTTGCGTAATGTGTGGAGTGATGATGATGTCGTGAGAGTTAAGATTTTTTTCAATAGGTTCGATGCTATCTGTTATCCATAAATCTGTATCAAAATAGATAAGTTTCTCTAAATCGGAATATTTTTCAAACAAGTATAAACCAAAAATGGGTTTGCAAGCCGTAGCGACTTCCATCACTGTGTATTCACCTTTGAAACCCGATAAGTTTACTTCCTGAACTTCCGAAATGGGAATGATTTGATAAGGGATTTCAAAATCTGTTAAGGGCAATTTATCCACTAACCCAATAATTAGCTCATAATCTGGATTAGTCTTCTTCAAAGATTCACCCATTGTGAGGGCTTGATATAAATAATTAGCTGTACAGACTGTATATATTAATTTCATATATTATTCTACTAAATCGCCCAAAGCCGCCACAAAAGGTGCTTTCCATGATGCCTCTTGGTCTTTGTAACGATGATAATCTCCTTTCAATAATAAGTTCAAAACTGGACAAAGTCTCGCTAAATGAAAAGTAGAAAGTGTGCCTCTTGTTTCGTAATAATTTATAATTTTATCAAAATGTTTGAAATTAGAATTGTTAGCTTCAATTCTTTCTGATAAAGCATCTTTTAAAACACAAAAATAGTCTCTTTTTTCCAAGAAAGGAGCAAGTTTTTCATTTCGTGGACGTGAAAATCTATCTTTTAAAGTAACTGTTTTCCCAACTTCTTTTTCCCGAGTACCAATTTGTTGCAAATTATGTTGTCGATAGGATATTAGCTTCTCTTCAATTAATCCCAAAGAATCCAACATTGCCACAACAATTGTTAACCAATTATCGTGAATCATTAAAGGAATGTGCGTTGGAAACGGGATTATTTTATCAACCAATTCCTTCCGAAAAGCCATCATACACCCAGCCGAACGATTACCCGCCAAGAGCAATTTAACGACTTTCCCTTCTTTAAATTCCTGAATTTGTGTTTCTTGAAAACGTACTGCCGAAAAGAAGTTTTTATTCAAATTTACCCCTTGTTCATCCACCAGTTCAGCATCCGAGAATACCGCTAATTGAGTTGGATTATCTTGGAAATATTGACTAATTTTTGCTAATTTATCAGGATGCCAAATGTCATCTTGATCGCACATGAAGATAAGATCGCCGCTGCAAAGTGAAACAGCCTTCTCAAAATTTTTAGTAACTTTTAAAGAATAATCGTTAACGAAAACTTTAATATTCAGCAACTTATCGAATTCTTGGATAATTGAAAGGGTGTCATCATTTGAGCAATCGTCAGTAATAACGACTTCAAAGGGCTGTAAAGTTTGACTGGCTAAACTTTGGAGTTGTTCTCGTAAAAATTTGGAGCCGTTGTATGTACAGAGGGCAATGGATAAGGTTTGCAAAAGAGGTAATTTTAATGTACTACGATTCTGCAGAATCGTAAAATATTTGTACCACGATTCTCCAAAATATTAAGAAAAACGATTATTGAGAATCGTGGTACATAAAAAAGTGGCTTCAGCGGGAATCGAATCGGAACGCCGCCCGCCCACATTGAGCGTTTAGGAAATGTCTATTCTTGCTTTCATAATCAAAGTATTTGTGGCTTCAGCGGGAATCGAACCCGCATCGAACGTTTAGGAAACGTCTATTCTATCCGTTGAACTATGATGCCAATACCTTTGAAGAGCTCGCATCTAACGTTTAGGAACCGTTCCGTTGTGGAGCAATATTCTATCCGTTGAACTATGATGCCTTTTTGGTTATTGGTTACTTGTTACTGAATTTAAGATACAAATTTCTATAAATTCAATTTCATAACAAAGGCTATTAACCAAATAACCTATAACAATTAACTAATAACTACGTCTTGCTCCATCCAGTTCGGAAAAATCGAAATGTGTTTGTCTCTTACCAAACTCATAATTGCAGTTCTCAATTCTTCAATATTTTCACGCTGTTCTGCGGAAATGAAAACTGTTAAAGGTTGTGGAGCGTTCATGAAAGAGTTCTTCAAAAATTCGGTTACTTTTTCAATCCTAATCTGCTGATTTACTGGCTCATTACCCGAACCAATCTCCCAATCGTTAATCTCTACATCTTCGGTTGAAAACAAATCTATCTTATTGAAAACAAGAATTGTAGGTTTATCACCCGCACCAATTTCTGCTAATGTGGAATTAACAACATCAATTTGTTCTTGATAATTTGGATGAGAAATATCAACGACATGAAGCAAAATATCCGCCTCACGAACCTCATCCAACGTTGATTTAAACGATTCAATCAACTTTGTCGGCAATTTACGAATAAATCCAACGGTATCAGACAATAAAAAAGGAACATTATCAAAAGTTACTTTTCTGACGGTAGCATCAACGGTTGCAAATAGTTTATTTTCCGCAAAAACATCCGCTTTTGAGAGGCGTTGCATCAAAGTTGATTTACCCACGTTGGTATATCCCACTAAGGAAACTCTTACCATCCTATCCCGATTTTTTCGCTGCGTAAATGATTGTTTATCAATCAATTTCAACTTTTCTTTCAAGAAAACGATACGGTCATTGGCAATTCGTCGGTCAGTTTCCAATTCCTTTTCACCAGGACCACGCATACCCACACCACCCCGTTGTTTGGAAAGGTGCGACCACATACGAGTCAATCTTGGCAAAATATATTGTTGCTGAGCCAATTCTACCTGCGTTTTAGACTGAACCGTTTGAGCTCTCATGGCAAAGATGCTGAGAATCAACGAGCTACGGTCAAGAACCTTTACTTCTTTCAGAAATTTCTCAAATTCACCTTCGATATTTCTTACTTGGATGGGCGATAAATCATCATCAAAAATGACCATATCGACATCCTTATCAATCACGTAGGCAATTATATCTTGCATTTTTCCCTTCCCGACGTATGTTTTATTGTCAGGTTTTTCTAACTTTTGGGTAAATGTATGAAGCGTATCAATTTTTGAAGTATCGGCAAGAAATGCTAATTCATCCAAATATTCTTTGGTTTGCTCTGCGGTTTGTTTCTGTGTTTGAACAGCCACTAAAACGGCAGTTTCATTTTTTTCTTCTGTATTGTGCATATAATATTTGTAAGCGGTCCGCCGCTGCGGTTGTGAACGGTTCGCCGTAGCGTTTGTGAATTAGTGTTTTACTTCACAATTTCCATTTCACAATCAATGTTTATTTTATCATTTTCCTAAAATTAAATCATCCTTTGACCCTGCATGATAGGCATCAATTTGATTTTGAAGGAATTTGATGTGTTGTTGAATCATGAATTTGTAAAATACTGTGATATCTTCGGTCGTTCGAGTTTCTCGCAAAACCTGAATATATTCAGCTTTATCCTCTTTAAAGACGATGCTAAGTGGCTGATTATGATATAGTTGAATGTAATTCATTAACAATCTTGAACTCCTTCCATTTCCATCACCAAAAGGGTGAATCAAAGCCACTAAATTGAAATGTGCCTCAAAAGCCAATGCGTGGACTTCTTGGGCTGTTTTGATTTGATTGATTTTCACATTGACGTAATCACATAATTCTTTTACTTTGATGGGTACTTTTTTATAATCCATATACATCACTGAACCAGTTACGACAGTCCCTAATCTAAAATCACCATTATCGGATTGATAAGAACCTCCCATTTGATTAATAATTCCACCCGTATTCGTCATTACTTTTTTACCAATTTCTTGAATAAATTTCGGAGAAATTGGACGTTTCTTTAATGATTCTTCCGTAATGAATAATATTGCTTGATAATGGTCAGAAACCATGTCAATTTCAGTTTGGGGCTTATTTTTGGGTTTTAAATTTTCAGTAATTAATAATTCAGTATCTTCTAACGAAAGCGTTGAACCTTCAATAGAAGACGAATGATGAATGACCGTTATTTGATTATACAACTCATAATTTAGACTTTTTTGTAACAAAAGTTGTTCATATTGGTCTTGAATTCGTTGTAAATCATCCCATTGTTTTTGCATAGATTAAAATCGTATATTTGCACCGTACAAGTAAATCCTTATAAATTCGGGTTCCGGACGGTTCCTCTTAATGTTTCAACATTATGTATAATTTGTAAAGTTTTGTTTTTTTAAACTTATTTATTGTTCATTCAAAAGTCCTTCATAACCCGCCAAATGCAAATAATTCTCCTCCTTTACTTCAAAAGTATGCCCAAACTTATGAGCAATTAAAACTACCTCCAAAGGCTTTAAACTGCCTTTTTTAGCTAATTCTTTGGATAAGGAAATCAAGAAATCTTTATTCTTTTCTAATAATTCACGAGTCTCTTTTGCCAAATCTCGAATCATTTTTTCAATTGCCCAATCCGTTACGCTTAATTCCATGCTGTATGGGCCCGAGTGTGCATAATAGGCTTGAAAATTCTTATCGAAACCATATTTACGGATATATTCCATAATCATGGACGTTGCTTCTTCACGGTCGAATGAACGAGAAATTGTTGCTTTCTCATCTCCAAAAATAATTTCCTCTGCAATTCCCCCTGCCAAGAAAATTTTGATTTTATTAACGATATTTTCTTTCGATAAATGTATTAAATGTGGAAACGAAAATCCTTGTGCATAACGTGAAGCGACTCTCGACTTTAATTGTAACGGTGCAAGTCCCAATAAGATTCCGTAAACAATGGCGTGTCCTGATTCGTGAACTGCGATATTTGCTACCATATCGGGAGAATTATCTTGACGAATTTGGTCAATCTTACCAACATAATCTAATTCGATTGTCCGCTTTCCAGCCAACTGAGCTATAATTTTCTTTTTCTCAAAATCATAATCCATCGCAATGTGCATGAGATTTCCCATGAATGCTTCAAATAACAATTTTGATAAATTCGCTTCAACAATATCGGTTATGCTTGAAAATACTGGACGAACGCCCTGCACAGGGAAAACGCCATTTTGATAAATTAGTTGATTTAAGTTTTTCGTAATTTCAATATCAACCCCAAAATACTCCTTATTTTTCTTAATAATTTTGAGTAATTCTTCCGAAATTAAGCTTTCAAAATCAACCTTTCGCAACGACTTATAAATCAAGTGAATATTTCCAAAGCGAGCAACTTGCTCAGGCTTAAATTTACGTGAAAGTGCATTTTTTATATCAACAATGGTTATTTTTTCTGTGTAGGCTCTAAAAATATCCGCTTCAATATCTGTCTCTCCAGTTTCGTTCGCCATTGAATAAGCCTCGTCCAAATTACCCGAAATAATGATCAACGTTTTCGAGTGATTGATGGGTTCATAAACCTTCTTTTTCTCCCGAGTTTGCTGCATCATCATCAACACATCTTCCTCACGCATTTCCGCAATTTCATTGACAGATTCCTTCAAATCAAAAATCTTTTTCAAACTTTGTGCTTCCCAAACCCCAACAGTTGCTTCTTCATCTTCCGAGTAATTTCCACCCATTGGATTCAGTGGGTCGGGTGGCATCGGAGGTGCATCTTTTAGCTTTTGCTTCCGTTTTTGGCGTTGCATGGCAGCATATAGATAACGTTGCAAATAATCGTCAATAGATTCTTTTGCATCCCGTTTTGCTAATTTTCCGTCTGATAATAATTCCCAGAAATCTTGGAATCGAGTATTTAAAAGAGGTTTTCCTTCTGAATCTATGGTATAAAACCGTTGAATCTCATCGAATAAAACAATGGCGGGTTTGGCATTATTTATTCCATTCGTTTCCAAAATTGACGAAACACTACTATTCCAAGTGCTTTCACCATTTGAAAGTTCAACCTCCACAAAACGGTCTTGGTAATCTAATTTCGAGACTAATTTTCTAATTAAGTCCGTCTTACCAACACCTGTCATTCCCCAAAGATTAACAATAATTGGCCGTGTCAAAATCTCTGGCATCAAGTACCAGATTTGGATGTAGTCAACTAATTCGTCAATGATATAATCAATACCAATAAATTCATGTTTTAATTCAATCTTAATTTTTTCAAGACGTAGTTTTTTGTTGTTTATCTCTTCGAGATTTATGTTTATTTTAGGTTGAATTGACATGCTGACTGGTTATTGGTTATCAGTTATGGGTTATTAGTTAGCCGTATTTAGATGATGACATTCGGGATTATTTCCTACTTTAATAACTAATTACGAATATCTAATAACTATTCCACAAATGTATTAACTAAAAATATAAATACTGTTTTGCATTCAAGAATTAGCCAAGAAAATGAGTTTGAAAATTGATTGTCCTTCGGAGGACAATACCCATGAAAGGATTTTGAAGATACCGATAGGAGCGATTTAATAGAAAACTTGTCTTAACTTCATGAAATTGTGAACTTTATAAAAGCATTTAGAAATTTATGCTATAAAGTTTGGGGTAATTTTTTGAAAAACCAAATATGAAATTAGTTGCTTATTATTGGTTATTAGTTAATGGTAAATCGAAATCTCTGCAAACTCGTAAACCGATAACTAATAACCAAAAACCAATTACTACTTCATCGAAGCTATCAATTTCTCGTTTAAAGCTACGTAATCATCATTTTTCGCTTCTTTTGCTGAGGCTATTGATTCGTTTGCTGTTTTAGTTGCAGATACTTTATCACCTAATTTTGCTTGAATTTTTGCTTTTAAGTGCATAATCCAGAATGCTTTAGGATTGTTTTCTATTGCCTTATCAGCCCAAGAAAGTGCTTTGGTCAAGTCTTTACCAGCTTCAAAATAATAAGAGGCAGCTTGAAAATACGGACGATTATCTACGTTCATTGCATTATCAATCGACTTTGAAATTTTTGAATCAATATCTGCCGTTACTGGAATTGAAATCGCTGTTTTCTCCCACATGATTTGAATGTCAGCACTTGCAGGCATCACGTTAGCAATGTTCATTGTGAAAGTTTCGATGCTCATTGGCAAAGTCATTGGCTTAACTTTGAATTTCGCCACATCTTCTTCAGCTTTGTATCCATCAACACCCCAATTATTGATGCCTTTGTTTACGATTACTTCCCACTCATCCTTATTTGGAATTGTATAAAGTGCATAAGAACCTGCCTTTACAGCCACTCCGCCTACTTTTACATCTTCACCGAATGTCACTTTTGTTGCACCGTTTGCCCCAGTTCTCCATAATTTGCCCAATGGAGCTAAATCACCAAAAACAGTACGACCTTTCATGTTAGGACGTGAGTAAACGATTTCGATTGAAGATAATGCAAAATCTTGTTTGATTGTTTGGGTTGTACTTGGGGCAGGAGTTTTGATTGTTTGAGCATTGACTCCAAAACCTACTAATACTGTTGCTAAAATAGCGTAAATGATTTTTTTCATGATAATTGTTTGTTTGCAACCACATAGACAACTTAAGAAACATAGAAAAAAGAATGGTAATATCTACATTTAAAATTAATACACTATGCAATTTCTGTTGTTTTAAAGTACAAAGTTAATGATTGTTTGCTTAAGAATAATACCGTTCATGTAATGATGAAATCAATATTGAAAATTTATTCATTGAAAAGTAAACGACTCAAAACTCCTTCTTTTAAGGCATAATTAGAAACTTTAATCGCTTGAATTTCAAAGCGTTTCAGTACAAAATCTATTAAACATACTCCAACAACAATCATGTCAACTCTTAGTTCTTTCATCCCTGGCAAATCCATTCTCTCATTATGATTTTTACTAACTAATTTTAAAAACGAATCGTAAAATTCTGTTAATGATAATTCAAATGAAATTTGGTCGGGCGAGGGCAAATATCCATAATTTTTCATGTAATTCATATCAATTAATGTTTCAAATGAACCCGCTGAACCTATTAAGCAAACAGGGGCGTATTGATGCACCGCATTGGTTAGAGGCAATAATTGTTCCTCCAAATAGTCTCGAAGAAATTCGACTGAACGAGACGAAATGGGGTCGGTAATCATGAATTTATCCATTAGACGTTGCCCCCCAATCTCAAAACTTTGTTTATACATGATTCTGTTTTTGTTACAAATAATAAACTCAACCGAACCTCCTCCAATATCCATTATCATAGAAGTTTCGGTGCCAATATCCATTCCGAGTTTCACACCTTCATAAATCAAAGTAGCCTCTTCTTCGCCCGAAATCACCTGAATTTTGATGCCAGTCTCATCAAAAATCCTTTGGCAAAATTCATTTCCATTCTTGGCATTTCTAACGGCACTGGTGGCGGTTGTTAAAATATTATCATTTATAATGTACTCTTTATCAATTACTTGCTTAAAATACTGTAAACCTTTAATGGCTCTGTTTATTCCTTCGTCTGTAATGATTCCAGATGAAATTCCGCCCATTCCAATTTTGGCAGCGTAACTATCTTCGAGTATAGTTTTAAAAATCAAACCGTCTTGTTCAACGATTAATAATTGAAATGTATTCGTTCCTAAATCAATAATTGCTTTCTTTATCACGTGTTTTTCGTTGATTGTGATTTACCTTTGTGATGGTTTAGAAACATTAAGTTTTACAAAGTGTATTACAAAATTTTACGAAAAATGATAAATAATAGTGAAATTTTGTATAAAACTCGGTTGTACTTAGTGTAGCTTTTAGCCAACGCAAAGATAGGTCAATGTTTTGATGTAAAAATGGACGAAAACACAGAAGAAAAAAAAATTCTTATTACAGGCATAACTGGATTAGTAGGCAGTTTTACAGCAAGGTATTTTCTGAAATCAGGCTTTCATGTTGCAGGTCTTAAAAGAGCAAATAGTAGCTTGTCATTAATTCAAGATATTGATAATCAGATTGAATGGTATGAAGGAGATGTTCTTGACGTTTTGGGGTTGGAAAAAGCCATTGAAAATGTAAATTATGTCATTCATGCTGCGGCAATTGTTTCTTTTGCTCCAAAAGATGAAAATAGAATGTTTAAAACCAATGTGGAAGGGACGATAAATGTGGTTAATCTTTGTTTAGAAAAGAAAATCAAAAAACTTTGTTTTGTTAGTTCGGTAGCTGCTTTGGGGCGTAAAATTTCTGGTGAAAATAAATCAAATCAAATCATAAAAATTGATGAAATAGCCACTTGGGAGGAGAATGAATTGAATTCTAACTACGCCAAAACTAAGTATTTGGCCGAGATGGAAGTATGGCGTGGGCAATCAGAAGGACTTGAATCTGTTATTGTTAATCCTTCAGTAATTTTGGGAGAAGCAGACTGGAATAAAAGTAGTACTCAATTATTAAAGTATGTTTACGACGAACATAAATTTTATCCAGAAGGCAATCTGAATTATGTGGATGTTTTGGATGTTGCCGAGTGTATTTACAATTTAATGACCTCTGAAGTTTCAAATGAAAGGTTTATTTTGAGTGCTGGTCAAATTACATATAAAGACTTTTTTGAGAAAGTTGCCCTCAAATTTAATAAGAAAGCACCATCATTTTTAGTAACAAAAGCCATGACTGGTGTTATCTGGCGGTTAGAAGTTATTAGAACTTTTTTTACTGGAAATACCCCTTTAATCACAAAGGAAACTGCCCTCTCTTCCAGTCATTCTTTTGAATATCAGAATGAAAAGATAAAGAAATTATTAAACTTTTCATTTAAAAATTTAGACAATAGTTTGGATAGAATTTGCGGAAATTTATTGAAGAAAATTAGTTCATAAGACCTATCATTTTATTTGTACAATTTTTGCATTAGATTAAGTAATAATCAATGGTTTTGGTATAATAAAAGTTTATTGGTAAATTAGCAAGAACACCATTAATCAGTTGATTTTTTATAGTATGGAATAAAATTATTCACTATAAATTTTTCAGTTTAACTGATAAATCCGACCATAAATAAAAAATGATGGAACAAGATTTTGAAGACCGTCGAGAAGAGACTTTGCATTCCGTGAAACGTTTTGAGTCTATGTTGAAACGCATGGAATCGACTTTTTTTGACTTGGAAACCTACGAAGTAATCGTGGAACATTATATGGACGAAGGGAAAATTGTTGATGCTATGAACGCTTGTGAAGTAGCTCTTGAACAATATCCTTATTCCTTAGAACTAATGCTTTGTAAGGCAGAATTGCTTGCCAATCAGGGTAAACATGACGAAGCTCTTGAATTAATTGACAAAGCCGAATTATACAACCCATCCGATACGGACATCATTTACCTTAGAAGCACCGTTTATAATCTTAAAGGTGATTATCAAACTGCCATAGAGATGCTCACGGAGGTTTTGGACATTGCCGAAGAGAAAGATGAAGTATATTTTCATATTGGTTTAGCGTATCAGAGTTGGGGAAAAAATCACAATGCCGTTGCTGCTTTTAAGCAAGCCATTGAGATTAATATTAAAAATGAAAATGCACTTTATGAATTAGCCAATAGTTTAGATGAAATTGGGAAATTAGAGGAATCACTACCTTATTATCAGCAATTTATCGACACTGACCCTTACTCAGAAAATGCTTGGTATAATATTGGAATTGCTTATTCTAAATTAGGAAAATTTGAAGAAGCTGCTGATGCTTATGAATTTTCAGTTGCCATTAATGATAAATTTGCTTCGGGATATTTCAATTTAGGGAACTCTTACATGAATCTTGGCAATTGGGCAAAAGCAGAAGATGCTTATCGTCATTGTCTTGAATATGAGGATATTACGCCAGAAGTTTATTGTTGTTTTGCGGCAAGTATTGAGCGACAAGAACGTTTTTCGGAAGCCATTCATTATTATAAAGATGCCATAAAACTTAACCCAAATTGGGATGATGGCTATTTTGGAGTGGGGGTATGTTTATGCGAAATGCAACGTTGGTTTGAAGCAATTCATTTCCTAAAAAAGGCACTTGTCTTGGATGATAAAAATGCTTATTATTGGTTGGCAATTGGCGATGCCGAAACGAGCATGGGGAATACAATCTCGGGAATGGAGGCTTACCAAAAATCGGCAGAACTTGAACCCATGAATCCTGAGGCCTGGATAAAATGGTCAGAAATGAATCACGAGCAAGGGGATTATGCGATGGCAGCGGAATTAATGCTTTCAGCTATTGACCAAATGCCTGAAGAATCTGAATTATATTACCGTGCATCGGTCTATTTTATCAAATCGGGAAGGTATAAAGAGGC
>JAYVIV010000247.1:0-16814 GCA_043769985.1 Arcicella sp. | reverse complement strand
GTAGCCTAAAATTTAAAAGTATTGTTTTTTTCATTTTGTAAGTTAGTATGTTGATTTGAATGGTAATTTACGAAGAAAATAGTATAAAAAAACATTTTTTACTATGTAAAATCGTCTGAAAAACTCATGGCATGACTGATAATTTATGGATGTCAAATAATTGCTGAGTTGAGTCTTCCAATGAGTGTAAAATCAAGCTAAAAAAATAACTTCTCAGCCAATCTAAACGTATTGCAATGTGCCTCAACAATATCCCTAATTTGTGGAGAATATCCCCCTCCCATTGACACTACAATTGGTAGTCTATTGAGAATTGCTTGCAGAAAAACAAACTCATCTCTACGATAACATCCTTGAATTGAAACACTTAGCTTCCCTAATTTATCAGTTTCCAAAATATCAACGCCAGATACATAAAATAAAAAATCAGGTTTTTGTTCTTCTATCAGTTTTGGTAAAGTATCAAAAAGAAGTTTTAGGTATTCGTCATCCTTCATATAAGTTACTAACTCAATATCCAAATCTGATTTTTCCTTGTGGAGAGGATAATTTTCTTTTCCGTGCATGGAAAAAGTAAATACTCGTGGTTCATTTTGAAAGATTTCAGCCGTTCCATTACCTTGATGAACGTCTAAATCAATGATCAAAATTTTAGTTGCCAGTTTATTATCAAGTAGATAATTGCAAGCAATAGCCACATCATTTAATAAACAAAAGCCTTCTCCCCTATCTGTGTAGGCATGATGTGTACCTCCTGCAACGTTCATGGCAATTCCATTTTCAAAAGCAAAATGACAACAATCAATTGTTCCCTGTGTGATTATAGTTTCTCGAAAAACTAACTCAAAAGACAACGGAAAGCCAATTTTACGCACCATTTTTGGGTCGAGACGAAGGTTTTTTAAGTCTTCCCAATATGCCTTTGTGTGCGTGCGAAGAATCCATGTTAAATCAACCTGTTTTGGGATAAAGAAATTTTCGGGCGTACAGGTTCCTTCGTATAAAAGTTGTTCAGGAATTAATTCATATTTCAACATTGGAAAGCGGTGTCCTTCGGGAAGTGAATGTTGATAAACGGGAGAATAGGCAATTTTGAGCATTTTAGAGAGATTGATTAGACCACAGATTGTACTGATTTAACGGATTTGCACGGATATTGTTAAAAATAATCCGTGTAAATCCGTTAAATCCCAATTCCATTGCGGGTTCATCTGTGGTCTATTTATCTACGCTTTTTTCATATTTTTCAAATTCGCAATGGCTTCTACAGGATTTGCATTTCCAAACACATAACTCCCTGCCACCAATACATTAGCTCCTGCATCTATTAATCTTTGACCCGTTTCTTGATTAACTCCACCATCAATTTCGATTAAGGTATCCAACCCTCTATCATCAATCATTCTACGAAGTTTTTTAACCTTTTCAATCGTAATTTCCTCAAATTTTTGTCCTCCAAAACCTGGATTAATTGACATTAATAAAACCATATAACAATCAGGTAAAATATCTTCCAAAACTGAAACTGGGGTTGAAAGATTCAACACTACTCCTGCCTTGCAACCAGCATCTTTAATTTGTTTTAGGGTTCTATGCAAGTGAACCGTAGCTTCGTGATGAACCGTAATAATATCCGCTCCAACCTGTTTGAAAGTTTCAATGTATCTTTCAGGTTTTTCAATCATTAAATGTACATCCAGTGGCTTGGTTGCGTGTTTTTTAATAGCCTCAATAACGGGCATACCGTAGGAAATATTAGGGACAAAGTGTCCGTCCATCACGTCAATATGAAACCAATCTGCCTCAGAATTATTCACCATTTCAATATCTCGTTGGAGATTCGCAAAGTCAGCGGCAAGCACCGAAGGAGCAATTAATATATTATTCATGTAATCGTTTTATATAAATTTTACTGATTTTTTTACTAATTATTCGGTTTGAGCCAATCGCCAATTCCGTAAGGATCAGCTAATGGTGCTGAAACGTGTTCGTGTTTTATTTGCCAGTTATCTTCTTCATCTTTACGAAGTACAAAAGTAGAGCGAAATTGAACGGCAAATTCTTTTTCTTTTACTTCTACAGTTAAGATAATCATTCCACCCACCCACGCCATATTGCTCGAAGTTTCTTCAAAAGGTCCTTCTACCCACTCAATTTTATTCAAGGTTAGAGCAGATTCACAAAAATCTCCCCAACCTTTTGCAATTTTTTCATAGCCCAAAGTTGTATATCTGGGACCTTCCAAAATCACATAAGTTTCTTCGGAGGGTACATAACTTAAACGAATATCTTCTACCTTCTTTTCAATAATGGCTTGGTAAAAATGGTTAATGGTTTCAATTGGGGACATTTTGACTATAAATTTTAGGATTTAATTAACCAAAGGTAACAAATAACGCTTAAATTTGAGAATACGAAATACCAATTCAAATATGATTTTGCAAAAATACGATTCAATCTCTTTATCAATTCTATGGTCTCGTCTTTTAGCCATTGTTGATGAGGCTGGTGTAACACTCCAAAGAACTTCTTTCTCAACCGTCACCCGTGAATCCAATGATTTTGCCGTGGTTTTGATGGATGAAAAAGGTCGTTCCATTGCTCAATCAAGCACCTCCGTTCCTTCTTTTTTAGGGGTTTTACCGATGCTTACGAAGGCTTTATTAAAAAATTATTTTCCAACCGAAACCTGGCAAGAAGGCGACTGCGTCATCACCAACGACCCGTGGCTTTGTGCAGGACATAAACCTGATATTGGCTTAGTTTCTCCTATTTTTAGAAATAAAATTTTAATTGGTTTTATAGGTACAATTGCCCATTCTCCTGATATGGGAGGAAGTTTGTGGGGTGCGGGTGCAAGAGATTTATACGAGGAAGGATTAATGATTCCACCGATTAAATTATATGACGCAGGAAAAGTAAATCAAATGCTTTTCGATATTATCGAAGCGAATGTAAGAGCCTCACGTCAGACTTTGGGAGACATTCGGGCTCAATTAGCGGCAAACGAGCAAGGAATTCGTTCATTGAAAAGATTGATGGATGAAAATGACATGGAAGATTTAAAAACCCTATCAGAACAAATCATCGAAGCCTCCGAAAAAGCCATGAGAGAAGCCATTTCTAAAGCTCCTGATGGTATTTACAATTATAAATATGATGCCGATGGAGATGGTTTAGAGGCTTTAGTTCATATAAATTGTACAATCACAATTGCAGGCAACGAGATTTCTGTGGATTATGAAGGATCGTCGGGTCCACATTATTTAGCGATAAACGCCGTAATGAATTATGTATATGCCTACACGGCTTATCCAATTAAATGTACTTTCTCGCCCGACGTTCCCAATAACGAAGGGGCATTTAGACCCATAAAAGTCACAGCCCCTTTGGGTTCGTTATTAAATGCTCAAAAACCTGTTCCTTTGGGTGGACGAAATATTACGGGAAATATCCTCCACGCTCCTGTTTTTGGGGCTTTGGCTCAGGCAGTTCCATTGCAAGTTCAGGCAGATTGTGGCTCGGCTTGTTGGTGCATTGTTTTAAATGGTCAAAAAGATATTTTTACCAAAAATGGAAAAGAAAAAACTGAATTTGTGGAGTATTTCTTTTTGAATGGAGGATATGCCGCCCGTCCAAACCAAGATGGCGTGAATGTATTGAGTTTTCCAACAAATGTGGCAAATGTTCCAATTGAGGTTTTGGAAAGGGATGCCCCGATAATGGTTACTGAGAAATCTTTACGCCCGAACACCGGTGGAAAAGGAAAATATAGAGGCGGATTAGGACAAACTTTTTCTTTTAAAATGGTTGGAAAAGAGCCTATAAATCTTTCAATTTTAACCGAAAAAACAAAAACTTTTCCTCATGGAATTCTTGGAGGTGAAAACGGCTCTGGTGGTTCAATGGAAATTCGTCCTCATCGTTTTGTGCCGCCCAAAGGATTAACCAAATTTTATCCAGGCGAAGAATTAATTTTGAATTTGCCAGGAGGTGGAGGCTACGGTTTGAAAGAGGAAAGAGACGAGAAGTTAATTGTTCGTGATTTAGAATTGGGGTATAACAATTAGGTATTAAATTCCGTTTAATCCATATGAAAAACTTTAAATTTAATACAAATTCCAACAATTATGAAATCCTTTAATCACAAACTAAAACAACTTCATTACCTTTTCTTTGTACTTTTTTTCGTAGTTATTGGTTGTAAAACTTCCACGACTGACCCAGTTCCAGTTGATAAATATTTGGTAAGTAGTTCATTAATAGGCGAATACAATAAAGCATCTCTACAAACTCGTGCAAACGGCTTCTCAGGTGGAGTCAATAATCCATTAGTTACCCAGTTTGTAAATGCTCTTTTACAGTATGATATTAAAGCCTATAAAATCATTTACAAAACCAAAAACACGGATGGAACAGAAATTGAAGCATCGGGTGCTTTGATTATTCCAAACGTAGTTGGTGCTGCAATTCCGATGATTAGCCAACAACACGGCACTATCAGAACGGATGCTCAAGCACCTTCAAACTATCAGGCAAGTAGCGAAGCATATACAATTGCATCCATTTTTGGGTCGAATGGATATATTATTGCATGCCCTGATTATATCGGATATGGCGTTTCGAAAAGTATTATTCATCCCTACGAACATCGTGAATCTTTGGCTCAGGCAAGTTTAGATATGATTCGGGCCTCAGCTGAATTTATTGCAAAAGAAAAAATTAATTGGAACAAGAAATTAATGATTACGGGATATTCACAGGGTGGATTTGCGACCATGTCTCTACAAAAGAAAATCGAAGAGCAGTTTCCTACGGAATTTAATTTAGTTGCTTCTTCTTGCGGTGCAGGTGCCTATAATAAAACCCAATTCATGAAAGATTTAATCAATAACACCACGCACGCCATTCCAGAATACAACCAATTATACATCTGGGTTACGCAAACATATAACCGTGTTTACGGATTAAATCGTTTGATGAATACTTATTTCAAAGAGCCTTATGCGGCTGATATTCAGGCAAATGGAAACAATGCTAACGTGAAAGTCAGCTTTAATTTAGCATTTTTAGATACATTCAAAAAAGGGGTAAATGACGGCAGTGAAACCAAATTCTTGGATGCTGTAAAAGATAATGACGTTTTTGATTGGGCTCCTAAAACTGAAACCCAATTATATCATGGTGATGCCGACCAACAGGTTTTTTATAATAATTCGGTTACTGCTGAAAAAGCTATGAAGGCAAAAGGTGGGAAAGTGACTTTGTTTACTTCCCCAGGAGGAACTCACGGTTCAACCCTGACAGAGTATGCACTGGGAACTTTCAATTTTTTTAGTGGCAAAAAGTAAATTTGAAATACCAACTATAAAAATTTTATGAATAATTCAGTAATTAATCTTCCGCCTGTTTACAGTTTGATTGGAAAACATGAAGTTTTTCCAGAAGTTTCTCACGATGAAACAGCTCGTTACAATTTTTTAGCGAATCTCAATCGACATTTATCAACTGTGGTTTCGCCTGGCAATAAAGTTGCTTTTGAGAAACGAGTTGAACCTACCTTCAAACAAGAAAATGGTAGAGATTTTCTCACTCGTGAAGAAGTAAAAGAAGCCATGAAATCTGACCCACATTATCAAACTTGGGCAGCTTTGAGACGTTCAACGATGGAAATGCGACAGCAAGCAGGACGTTCCATGACTCTAAGACAGGCAGAGGATTTGGCAAAAAAAGTAGCTGAATTAAATAAAAAATCTCCTAAAACTTTAATTTTGAATGATAAAGTAACAACTCCATACTATCTCGAAATAATGGATAATCACTGTATGCCAGGGAGTTATCACACAGAATTATTTGCGGGAGACGTTTCAAATGCGGCGAATTATGACTCGGGATTGTTTGTGACTTCGGGCGGTGCGTTGGGTAAATTGACTGACGGCGGAGGAAAAGCCATTTCTTCGTGGGTACTTTCAAATGCCCCAGATTTCAAGCCAAAACGTATTTTGGATATGGGTTGTGGTTTAGGACATAATACCCTCCCCTTAGCCATGGCTTTTCCAGATGCGGAGGTAATTGGAATTGACACGGGTGCTCCCATGCTTCGTTATGGACACGCTCGTGCGGTGGCTTTGGGAATCAAAAATGTAAAATTTATACAAACAAATGCGGAGGACACTGGTTTTGAAACTGAATCTTTTGATTGGATTCAAACGACCATGTTTTTGCATGAAACTTCGATGAAAGCGATGTTTAAAATTGGTAAAGAAATTTTCAGAATGTTAAAACCAAACGGACTTTCTTTACACATAGAACAACCACAATATTCTGATGAAATGCCTTTATTTGAACAGTTTATTAGAGATTGGGATGCGTTCAATAACAACGAACCTTTTTGGGGTGCCATGCACGATGTCGATATGTTTGATTGGATTATAAGTTCTGGGTTCAAAAAGGAAAATCTTTTATCATTCGGAGCAAAATCTATCAATGATAATGAAGACCACACAAAACCAAAAGCCCCAGAAGTTGAAGACCATGGTCGTTCAGCGATATGGAATGTTTTTGGAGCGTGGAAAAGATAGTTATTAGTTACTGATTATTTGTTAATCGTAAATTGTTCAAACGACAATTTTATCAATTAATCGTAACCCTTTTAAAACTAACTATTAACAAATAACTGATAACCAACCATGATTAACGATATACTATTATCATCCAGTAAAGCCAAAGGAAAACGACCATATTTCTTAGAAGACAAAGCCGTTGAGCGAGTTTTGAATATTACCATGGCGGTTGCCACAGAAGTTGCTGTACTTCACGAGCGTTTAGACACGATTGAACTTTTGCTCGGCAGCAAAAATATTCTTCAAGCATCTGAAATTGAGACATTTACGCCAAATCCTGAACAAGCTGAGGAAAGACAGCGTTGGCATGCCTCATACATTGCCAGGGTGCTTAGAATTGTACAACAAGAACTTGAAGCCCTGCAACAAGACCCTGAAAATAACCGTTCAATGGAAGAAATTGCGGAGGAGTTAGGGAGGGTTTAGGCTAAAATAATAATCATTTAGATTTGCCAATTCTTAGAGAATTGGCAAATCTTTTAAAGAGTAAAAAGTCAAAAAACTTGTATTGTTTGTGCCTTTGTGGCTACATATTTTCACTTCAAATTACTCAAATATTCAACCACGTCCCTAATCTCTCTTTTGCTCAACATACTCCCCATGGCAGGCATACTTGAAGGCATATTTTCACGTTTCGCAATTCTCGCAATCGGAATCACTAAAGGTTCAGCATCAGAAGTAGTAATGATTAATTCAATATCAGTTTCTTTTGCTAATGTTCCAAAAACTTCTTGTCCATCTGTTAATTTTAAAGAAACTGAACCATAACCAGGTGATAATCTTGCACTTGGATTAACCAAAGCTTCTAAAATTTGTTCACGGGTAAGCACTGTGGCAATTTTTTTGAGTGATGGTCCAACGGCACCACCATCTGAGGCATTTCCAGCCGTGTGACAACGAACACACTGTGCAACTGAATTATAATTGAAAATATTTTTGCCTTCATTTTTATCTCCCCCAAAAAGACTCGAAGCAAATTCTTCTGCAACGTTATCAGTTGGCTTTAAATTAGTTAATTGAGACTTTAAAACAGTCAATCCACTTTTTTCAATTGATTCATTTAGTTCTAAATAAATACTTGGTGAAAGCTGCTTATTTTTCAATTTTTCAATCAAATCTGAATAAATAACCTTGGTTTTATCTGCTTGCATTTTACCCAAAACCAGCAAAAACTGTTGTTGTTCTTTAACTCCCCCTTTTGAAAAAATAGTATTGGCCAGAACAGGTAAATTCTCCTTCGTAACATTATTATCGTTCAATAAACTAACTGAAACCGATCTTACACTTTCTTCTTTATCCTCCAATCCCTTTTTGATATAATTCTCGATTTCGGGGTATTTTAGAGAATTCAAAGCGGGTAAAATAGCTGATTTTACTTTTGAATTGTCGGTTTCATCATAGATTTTGGCCAATTCTCTACTGGCTTCTGTCAAGTTCAAATCGTTAATTAAACCCGCCATAGCGATTTGCGTTTCAGGATTTTTTTCTTTTAAAAAATCAGTAAGATGAGGTTGAATTTTTGCCTTAATTGAAATCTCATCTCGTTGAATTTTACCACGATAACGCCCATCAACTCTATCTGTAAGCGAAGGACTAACCCACGACCCTAAGGATAATAATGCCTCTGCTTTGATATTATCCTTGATGTCAGCTCTTGAAGCAAATGCAATTAATAAATCTAATGCTGAGTCTCCTCCAACTCTCAAAGCCGCATTAATGGCTCTGCGTAAAAGTGGTTCGGAAGTAAATCTTGTTTCTTTCAAAGTGGCTGCAAGGGCTGGCAAAGCAGCTTCAATTGAAGTATCATCATTTATCCCACGTGCTGCTTCTGTCACAATATATTCATCCTCATCACTTAAAAATAAAGCAATGTTTGGGTTATGCAATTTCCTTAAAACTAATACAGCGGCAGTTCTAAGGGCTTTACTTGGATTTTTTTGTAATGCCAAAATTGGCTCAATTTGTCCGATTTTTGATAAAGCATGAGCACCCGCATGGCGAATATAAAGGTCTTCATCGTTGTTGGTTTTAAGCATTTCAATCAAAGGCTGAACAGCATTTTGATAGCCAATTTTTCCTAATGCCTCCGCAGCATAGAATTTCACTCTCGGATTCTCATTTTGTAATAATAGAATTAAATCTTTTCCCGCTGAAAAAATTTTAGCATCACCTAATACTTTGGCAGATTGAGCAATAATTTCAACGTCTTTATCTTTCAATAAATCCATTAAAGTTGAAGAGAGTAATTTATTTGTTCTGGCTAATTGACCAACTCCCCAAATAGCGTGAATCCTCGCTAATTGATTATCCCGTTGTAAAATTGCTTTTTTCAACATAGGCAAACTTGAAGCTCCACGACTTACTAACTCAAATTGTGCCTTTTGTCGAATCCGCATATCCACATTTAAGAGTAATGAATACAATATTTCATTGGTTTGTTTGGGGTAATTTAATTGAATTAATCGCTTAGTTTCCAAACGAATAGCTTCTAAGTCATTGGTTTCTTTAGTTACGTCCACTTTCCAAACTCGACCATAATCTTTGGCATCCCAACCATTTATCCAGTCGGCTACGTATAACGCTCCATCTGGTCCGAATCTAATACCCGTTGGTAAAATTCCGTTTAAAACATTTTGCTCTCCATCTAATTCAAAACTTGCTCCTTTGGGTTTCAAACCGAACGACCAAATTGGCGAGCGAGAAGGATTTCCGACAAACTCAACTAAGAAAAATTTATTCTTCCAAACCGAACCCAGTGCAGTCCCAGGATTATAAACCATTCCCGTTGGACCATTGTGAAAATTCATGATTGGTGGAATAATATAGGCTGCCTGACCCTCCCAGCGTGGTTTGAAGAGTTTTTCATCCATCCAAACATTGTATTTGTTATTTTTGGGGTCGGTATATTTTCCGTATTGCCAATTTGACCGCCAACCTGCATCAGAACCTTGCACCACATGAACCAAACGCTCACTTTCGCCTGGATGGTCGCCGTCGTTATCCGAAGAAATTAAATTGCCGTAATTATCAAATACAAATTCGTGGGTGTTTCGTAAACCAGTAGCAAATATCTCAAAATCACTGCCATCTGGATTTGAACGAGCAATAATTCCTGAATTTGGATTAACCGATTTTTTGCCATCAGGAGAAGTTAAATTTGCCCCAATGTCGCCAATATTCCAGTAAATTTTACCATCTGGACCTTCAATAATTCCCGACATTCCGTGACCACCAAAACCAATATGAACGCCATATCCATGACTAATTGAAGTCTTTTTGTCATAAATGCCATCATTATTTGTATCTTTCAAACGCCATAAATCGGGAGCAATTCCTACGAAAGCATCATTTTTTCTAATTAATAAACCACCCGCAACATCTGAAATCTCAGAATTAAAATCATTAAGCACACGGGTTGAAATATCGGCAATTCCATCATTGTTTTTATCTTCCAAACGCCAAACTTCATCTTTTTCGACCGTTAAATCGTGCCAATCATGAATGCCATCATTATTCAAATCCTTCAACCAACTGTTTTTAAGGGTATTTTCAGGAGAAAAAGTTTTTCTTAAAAATGCTCGTCTATCTTCAACGGTCTTGAAACTAATTGATTCAGTCATCCAATCCCGATGTCCCCGAATATCAAATTCAGAGTTTTTTTGACGGTTTGAACGAGTTAAATAAACCCTTCCCATATCATCAATCGACATACAAATTGGGTCGGGAGCCAATAAATCGGAAGCCCATAAACTTACTTGCAGTCCATCCGCAACTTTAAGTGGAATTTTTTCTCTTAATTCCTTAGCTTTGGAAACCGCAGTTTTTTGATTTTCTCTGATAATCAAGGGTTTACGCTGTTGAGCATTTGTTGAAAAGAGTACGAATAGTGGGAGGAGAATTAAGTAATTTTTCATAAAATTCATATATTATTTTTACAAATTAAAGAAAAATGATAGCTATTGCTACTCATTTTTTAACAATGATTTTACATCAATTTAATAAGGCGAAACGCCTACGGAAGTCCAACCGCCATCTACAACTAAATTTTGACCCGTGATTTGTCGAGAAAATGGAGAGACTAAAAATAGAGAGGCTTGAGCGATGTCTTGGATAGTGGCTGGTCGTCCAGATGGCGTGATTCTTGACCATGTTTTGAGGTATTCTGCATCTTCCAAAGTCCGTTCTGTGAGGGTTGCCCCTGGAACGATGGTGTTGATGTTGATTTGATGAGGAGCTAAATCTATGACTAAGTTTTTGGCTAATTGATCGAGTCCAGCCTTGGTCATGCCATAAGCCGCTAAATGTTTATGGGCAATTTTTCCCGTTACTGATGAAGTTAATAAAATACTGCCCCCGTGTCCCTGTGAAACCATCTGTTTAGCAGCAGCTTGCGTCAAGAAAAATGTGCCAAAAAGATTGACTTGCAACAGTTTTTGCATGGATTCGGGTTGGTACTCTAAGAAATCTCCGAAGGTAGTAATCCCTGCATTGGCGATAAGAATATCCAATTTACCAAAAGAAGAAACCGCAAATTTTACAATTTCTTCAATATTTTTTATTTCTGAAATATCCCCTCCAAAAGCCTCACAAATACCGCCATTTTCACGAATTTGCAAAGCCGAGGCATTAGCTAAATCCTTGCCAATATCGTTTAAAATGACTTTTGCTCCTTGTGAAGCTAATTGTTTGGCGACTTCAAAGCCAATGCCTACACCTGCACCTGTTATGATTGCGACTTGGTTTTTGAGGTTGTCTTTCATAGATTCTAAATTAAAGCCCTATCCAAATGCGTATAACCTCCATCCACATAAATAATTTGCCCTGTAGTGTGGCTTGAACGTTTTGACATCAAAAAAACTACCATATCCGCAACTTCCTCAGGAGTCGTCATACGTTTTCCCAACGGTATTTTATCCGTAATTTTAGCCAATGTTTCTTCTGGATTGGGTAAAGTTTTTATCCAGTCATCGTACATAGGGGTGTAACATTCTGCTACGATGACGGCATTAACTCTAATGCCATATTTCAACAACTCGACCGCCCATTCACGGGTTAGTGCATTACGTCCACCATTGGCTGCCGCATACGCAGATGTGCCTCCTTGACCCGTATCGGCCACTTTTGAGCCAATGTTTACGATTGGACCTTTCGATTGTTTCAAATATGGAAGAGCATGATGAGCCAATAAATAGTAGTGAATCAAGTTACTATGAAGTGATTTTACGAAGCCCTCATAAGTCCCATTTTCTAAGTTTATGCCATCATTTACACCTGCATTATTTACTAAACCATCAATGCGTCCAAACATTTTTACGACCTCATTTACTGCCTTTTCACATTCATTCGGGTCAGATAATTCTGCCACAAATGACCAGGCTTGTCCACCAGCCGCTTGGATTTTATCAATCGCTTTTTGGTTATCTTCGTGACATCTACCCACAATTGCGACGTATGCACCTTCCATTGCCAAGGAATTTGAAATACCTTCACCAATGCCTTTTGCACCACCCGAAACAATAATTACTTTTTCTTTAAGTCCTAAATTCATATTTTAGTCTATCGTTGCCAATTTTTTGCTGTTTGTTTTTGCATTCCTAATCCTTCAATTCCTAACTCCATTTCATCACCTTCTTTCAAATAGATGGGAGGTTTAAAACCTAAACCTACGCCACTCGGAGTTCCAGTTGAAATCACATCGCCAGGCAAAAGGGTCATAAATTGACTTAAATAAGAAACTATTGTTGGTATTTTAAAAATTAATTGATTGGTATTACTTTTCTGAAATGGCTTCTCATTAACATTGAGCCACATATTCAGGTTATTTACATCAGAAATTTCATCTTTAGTAGCTAAGAAAGGTCCAAGTGGTGCAAATGTATCACAACCTTTTCCTTTACTCCAGTTTCCTCCTCTTTCCAACTGAAATTCTCTTTCAGAAATATCGTTATGCAAACAATATCCAGCAACATATTCCATTGCCTCAGATTCTTCAACGTAGGATGCTTTTTTTCCAATGACAAAAGCCAATTCAACCTCCCAGTCAGTTTTTGTTGATTTTTTTGGAATAATAACATCATCGTAAGGCCCTGATAATGATGTAGTTGATTTAAAGAAAATGATTGGTTCTTTTGGAATTTCTGCTCCAGATTCTTTTGCATGGTCTGCAAAATTCAAACCGATGCAAACAATCTTTGAGGGTCTTGCTACGCACGAAGCAATCCTTGAACCTTTAGGAATTTCGTGTAAATCATCCTGAATCTCTTCTAATAATTGACTGAGTATTTCAACTCCACCAGATTCAAAAAAGTATTCATTATAATCCTCCACAAATTGTGAGACATCGAACAAAGTTTCATTAATAATTATGCCAGGTTTTTCATTCCCGACTTCACCGAATCTAAATAGTTTCATTTTAAGCTATGGGTTTTGAGAGGTAAGCTATGAGTTTTTGGCAATCAGCAAGATTAGATTTACCTCTCATTGCTTAATGCTCATTGCTCACGGCTTTAAGATTAATGGAAGCATTTTATCGGCCACAAATTGATTACCTAATTCGTTTAAATGCACTCTATCTGTCGTAAGAATAGATTTTTCTTTATTTTCAGCATTATTTTTCATGTTATAATCCTGAAATTCTTTCCTTAAATCACACAAAGAAAGCTCATTTTTTGAAGCTAAATTTCTTATGCTCTTACTGTATTGATTCAAGTCTCCATCTTGCTGATTACTGGCATCGGTACGTTCGCCAATGGCGGCGGGCGTACAAACAATAATCTTGATGTTATTAGCTTTCATTTTATTAATTAAAGCTTGATAGAACTTTTCAAATTTATCCAAATCCGTTCCAGTTCCAGAAGTTGCTTTATGCCATACGTCATTTACGCCAACGTAAATAATCACAATATCGGGCTTCTTATTCAATACATCCTCTTCCAAACGAAGGTATAAATCATATACCTTGTTTCCCCCAATTCCTGCTCCAATTAATTCATATTTTTCTTTAAGCCCCTGTTTTTCAAGCATTTGACCTAACTTAGTTATATAACCAGTTGGTTGCACACCAGCCTGAGTAATAGAATCGCCAAAGAAAATAACTTTCTTTGGTTTGTCTTGAATAAAAGAGGTCATTGACCAAATTAAAGTCAGTAATAAAAGTGTCTTTTTCATATTTATTTTTAGTTATTTAATCTTATAAATCCTCCATCAATCGGATAATCGCACCCTGTTACAAATCCCGCTTCATCCGAGCATAGATATAAAGCTAAATGAGCAATTTCATCGGGTTTTCCCATTCTACCGATGGGCTGGGATGCTGATAATTTATTGAACATTTCTTCCTTATCATTGGGATAATTTTTTTCTAAAAAACCATCCACAAAAGGCGTGTGAACACGAGCGGGTGAAATGCAATTACAACGAATATTATCTTGTAAATAATCCTTCGCCACTGACAAAGTCATGGATAGAATTGCACCTTTAGACATTGAATAAGCAAATCTGTCCTTTATTCCAACCGTTGCAGCCACCGATGCCATATTCAAAATTACGCCTCCACCTTGTGCTTTCATCATAGGCACAGCAGAATAAAGGCAATTATATGCACCTTTTACATTTACTTGAAATATCTTTTCAAAATCAATTTCAGCAGTATTTTCAAGATTACCTACGTGAGCAATTCCGGCATTATTAATTAAAATATCTCCCCTACCAATTTTTCGAAAAACTTCAATTACTTCGGCTTGATTTGTAATATCACAGGCAAAGGCTTTGGCATATCCATTACTATTAATTATTTCGTTCACAGTCTCCTCTGCAGCTGAAAAATTTAATTCCAAAATATTTACAATTGCCCCTTGTCGGGCAAAAAGTAGAGAGATTGCCTTACCTATTCCAGAACCTCCTCCCGTAATTATAACCGTCTTTTTTTGTAGTGAAAACATAGTTTATGTTGTAAATATTTTATCCATTAAAATCCATTTCTCCCCTTTCTTTACATTGGGTAAGGTTTGCTGATATTTCCACATTAAATTTTCCCAGAATTGAACCTTTGGATTATCGGCATCCATTTTCGCTTTTTTATCAAAACTAAAATTATCGATTGTATCCATAATCATAAACATTCGATTACCGAGTCTGTAAATTTGCATGGATTCAACACCCGAATCTTTAATACTTTTTTAAATTTCATGACTCATATTTTTGTGATACTCCTCATATCCAGCTATCAAAATAGGGTCATCTTTCAAGTCGAGGGTAAAGCAATATCTTTCCATTTCCATCAAAGTATTTTGTTTACAAAGAGAACTAAAATATGCTTATACTCAAAATTATTTTTTATAATATTAGAATATCCTCCACACAGAACCTTTTTCAAATTTTGAATATATATTTTAATTTATGTGTGTTATCTTCGCACGACATAAATTTATTCAATTTAAAACTTACTTATGGATTTTTTGCATCAAATATTTGGAGATGATTTGGGGGCAGCAGCCTTAATAATTGGAAATTTAATCATCATCGAAAGTCTTCTTTCAGTTGATAATGCGGCAGTTCTGGCAACAATGGTCATGGATCTTGAGAAAGAAGAACGTAAAAAGGCTTTAAAATATGGAATTATTGGTGCTTATGTTTTCAGAGGATTATGCTTGCTTTTTGCTTCATTTTTGGTTAAAATTTGGTGGTTGAAACCCATTGGAGGACTTTATCTTTTATACCTATGCCTTGATTATTTCAGGCGTGAAAGTACTCCTCAGCAGAGTGATGATACTTTAGATAAAAAATCTAATTGGTTCTACCGAAAAACCATCGGAGCTTTCGGTCCTTTTTGGGCAACTGTGGCTTTAGTAGAAGTAATGGACTTAGCATTTTCGATTGATAATGTCTTCGCAGCAGTTGCATTTACCGATAACATGGCTTTAATATACATTGGAGTTTTCATTGGAATATTAGCAATGCGTTACGTTGCCCAGGCTTTTGTTAAATTAATGGAGAATTATCCTTTCCTCGAAACTGCAGCTTTTGTGGTAATTGGTGTTCTTGGATTGAAATTAACCTCTTCATTTTTTTGTCACTATTACGAAAATAATTTCATCTGTAAATTCTTAGAAGGCGAAGAGGCCGATATGTACATTTCGTTATTGACCGTTGGAATTTTTATATTTCCCATGATAACTTCATATTTCTTTAACTATCCCCATCATAAACGAAAAGAAGCCTAATGATGTCAAAAATATTAATAATGATGGTGAGAGGATACCAAATTGTCATTTCTCCTTTTTTGCCAAGCTCTTGTAGATATACTCCCACCTGTTCTCAGTATATGATTGAAGCGATTCAGGAATGGGGTTTTTGGAAAGGTTTTAAGTTAGGCATGAAAAGAATTTCAACGTGTCATCCTTGGGGAGGGCATGGATTTGACCCTGTTCCCAAGAAATAGCATATTTTACATTTTGGAGGAGGTCTTTATTTCAAAAAAGACTTCCTTGTATTCAATAATTTACTTCCATACAAACTAACAAACACTATGCAAACACTTTATCGCAAACTTATTATTTTCCTAATCACGTTTTTTGTTTTTACCTCAATAATTACAAATAACTTGTCAGCTCAGACTATAACACAATCTCCCGAAGAATTTCTAAACTTCAAAAAAGGTGAGCGTTTTTTAAGACATCATCAAGTGGTGAGTTACTATGAATACATTGCTCGTCAATATCCAAATCAAGTAAAAATGATTCCTTATGGCTCAACCAATGAAGGTCGCCCTTTAATGATTGTTGTAGTTGCCTCACCCGAAAATTTTACGCAATTAGAAGAAATTAGAACCAATAATTTGAAGTCAATTGGTTTGATGGAAGGCAAACCTACTAAGAAACAACCTGCCATTGCTTGGTTGAGTTATAATGTGCATGGAAATGAATCTTGTAGCTCAAATACTGCTCCTTTTACATTATACGAACTTTTAAATAAATCAAATGAGCGTTCAAAAGCCATTTTATCCAATTCAATTGTCATTCTTGACCCTTGCATCAATCCTGATGGTTATGATAGATACGTAAATTTTTATAATCAGAAGGTAGGAGGTATTTATAACCCAACTCCTTCGGCAATTGAACATAATGAGCCTTGGCCTGGCGGAAGATTCAATCATTATTTATTCGATTTGAACCGTGATTGGGCTTGGCAAGT
>JAYVIV010000246.1:0-4814 GCA_043769985.1 Arcicella sp. | reverse complement strand
ATTTTATGAGTTTGCAAGATGCGATTTGTTTTGATACGGAAACAACTAATATTGATGCCGTTGAAGCGGAGTTGGTTGGAATGTCATTTGCCTATCGTGAGGGTGAGGGTTATTATGTTCCCGTGCCTGCCAATCAAGCTGAGGCTCAGGCGATTGTAAATGAATTTAAAGTAATTTTCGAGAATGAGAAGATTGAGAAAATTGCTCAAAATATCAAATATGACTTGATGGTTTTGACTCAATATGGCGTTGAAATGAAGGGTAAAACCTACGATACGATGTTGGCTCATTACTTAATTGAACCAGAAAAACGTCATGGAATGGACATTTTGGCGGAAGATTTTTTAAATTATACACCAGTTTCTATAGAAGAAATTATCGGTAAAAAAGGCGTGAAGCAAGGTAATATGCGGGATGCGGATATTGAAAAAGTGAAAGAATATGCGGCAGAAGATGCAGATATTACACTACAATTAAGAGATAAATTACACCCAATTTTAGCAAAAAATCCAAGTGCGATTCAATTATTTGAGGAAGTGGAAATGCCTTTAACGCAAGTACTTTGTGATATTGAAATGGAAGGGGTGAGATTGGATATTGACTTTTTGGCGGCCATGTCGAAAGTTTTGGAGAAAGATATGTTGGAAGTTCAAACTGTCATTTTTGGATTGGCTGGACAAGATTTTAACATTAATTCACCGAAACAATTAGGGGAAATTTTATTCGATAAACTCAAACTTGACCCCAAAGCCAAAAAGACCAAAACGGGTCAATACATGACGGGCGAGGATATTTTATCAAAATTAGAATTACAAAATCATGAAATTGCTCGTAAGATTCTGGATTTTAGAGAGTTACAGAAATTAAAATCAACCTACGTGGATGCTTTACCACAATTAATTTCGCCAAAAACGGGACGAATTCATACGTCATTTAATCAGGCAGTTACCGCCACGGGGCGACTTTCAAGTACGAATCCGAACTTGCAAAATATCCCAATCCGTACTGCTCGTGGGCGAGAAATTCGGAAGGCATTTATTCCTAAAAATGATGATTTCTTAATCCTTTCAGCCGATTATTCGCAAATAGAATTACGAATTATGGCGGCTTTTGCCAAGGACGAATCCATGATTGAAGCCTTTAATCAAGGGCGAGATATTCACGCCACAACAGCCGCAAAAGTATTCAATGTGAGTTTGGATGAAGTGACCTCTGAGATGCGTAGAAAGGCAAAAACGGTCAATTTTGGGATTATTTATGGTGTTTCTGCCTTTGGTTTAGCGGAACAAATTGGGGTGAGCAGAACCGAAGCCAAGGAGTTGATTGATAATTATTGGAAGGAATTCCCATCCATCAAAAAATACATGAACGATGCCGTGATTATTGCTCGTGATAATGGTTATGTAGAAACCATTTTGGGGAGAAGAAGGTATCTTCGAGACATCAATTCTCAGAACATGGTAGAGCGTGGTTTTGCCGAACGTAACGCCGTGAATGCACCCATACAAGGCTCGGCGGCAGACATGATAAAAATTGCGATGATAAAAGTAAACGATTTCATCAAGCAAGAAAAACTACAATCCCGCATTATCCTGACTGTACATGACGAATTAGTTTTTGACGTACATAAATCAGAATTAGAACTGATGAAAACTAAAGTTAACGAACTGATGATTAATGCCATACCTTTCCCTGTGAAGATGGAGACGGGTATGGGTGTTGGGTTGAATTGGTTGGAGGCTCATTGATGGATGGGCGAATCAGATAAAAAATCGGCTTTTTTTCAATTTTCGTCCAAGTTGGTGGAAAATTGAAAAAAAGTTTACCAACGAATAAAAAAATAGAAAGCGAACTGAAAAACTTAAGTAGTTGTTCGTATTTCGATATTCGGGGCTTAATTATCCGAAAATCAAAAATTTACAGTAAAATGTAACGTCGTTTAAATAGTAGTGACTACTTAAAAGCTGTTTAAGTTAAATTTATTGTATTAAAAATGCTTCAGAAGAATTTCTTCTGAAGCATTTTTAATAACAAAAACTTCCTATTTCAACACAAATTCCACCTTCTTAAACTCCTCCGAATTTGTCCCAATCATCAATTCAAATTCACCAGATTCAGCCATGTAATTAAGGTTATTATCATAAAATTTCAAATCATTTACTGAAATCGTGAAACTGACGGTTTTTGATTCTCCTTTTTTAAGCATGATTTTCTCGAAACCTTTTAGCTCTTTTATAGGTCTTGTGGTACTTCCAACTTTATCATGAATGTATAATTGAACAACTTCTTCACCGTCAAAATTACCTATATTTTTTACCTCAATCGAAGCTATAATTTTTTCAGTTTGTGTCATACTATTTTTGCTCAATTTAATATCCCCGTATTGAAAAGTAGTATAACTCAAACCATAACCGAACGGAAAAAGTGGCGAATTTGGCACGTCTAAGTAGTTTGAACGAAATTTTTGAAACCATTTAGCATCATCACCAAGCGGACGACCTGTATTTTTATGACTGTAATAAATTGGTATTTGCCCTACGTTTCTCGGAAAAGTTGCACTCAATTTTCCTGATGGATTTACGTCTCCAAACAGCACATCAGCAATGGCATTTCCTGCCTCACTTCCCGCAAACCATACGTTCAAAATGGCTGGTATATTTTCATTTTCCCAAGTCAAAGTCAAAGGACGACCCGTGAACAAAACCAAAACCACAGGCTTACCCGTTTTCAAAAGAGCTTTCAATAAATCTTGTTGATTTTGCGGTAAACTAATGTCCGAACGACTCGCTGCTTCACCCGTCATTTCGGCTGCTTCGCCTAATGCCGCCACGATGACATCCGCATTGACAGAAACTTTCACAGCTTCTTCAATCATTTCGGCATCGCTTCTACTGTCTCGATAAGTCGGTTTTCCAAAAATACTGACTCTTTCTTCCAATTTTGCATCCGAAGTAATATTTGCTCCACGTGCCGAAACGATATTTACGCCATTCCCTGCTGCATTTTTAATCCCTTGCAATACTGAAATTGACTTTGGAAAATCTCCCGACACGCTCCACGTTCCTGCCATGTTTTCTTTATTATCTGCCAAAGGACCTACCAATGCAATGGTTCCTTTTTTCGATAAGGGCAAAGTTTGATTCAAATTTTTCAATAGAACGAAAGATTTTGTGGCAATTTTACGAGCTTCGTTTCTATTATTTTCATTAAATATCTCCGTTTTTGCTTTATTTTCATCACAAAAACGGTACGGATTTTCAAACAATCCTAAATCATATTTAGCCGATAAAATCCTTCGACAAGCCATATTAATCTCGCTTTCAGTTACTTTCTTCTCAGTAACAGATTTTTTCAAGGTAGTCAAAAAGCCTTCGCCCACCATATCCATATCAATGCCCGCCTTCATGGCTTTTGCAGAGACAGTCTGTAAGTCGCCAATACCATGATCGATCATTTCGTTGATGCCCGTATAATCGGTTACCAAGAAACCTTTGAAACCCCATTGTTTCCGCAGCACATCATCCAACAACCATTTGTTTGCCGTTGCAGGAACGCCATCAATTTCATTAAAAGAAGCCATTACAGAACCTACGCCCGCATCTATTGCCGCTTTATAGGGTGGAAAATACTCGTTGTACATGCGTGTGCGACTCATGTCCACGGTGTTATAATCACGTCCAGCCTCGGCAGCACCATACAAAGCATAATGTTTCACGCAAGCCATAATGTTGGAATTGGAAGCATAATTATTGCCTTGATAGCCCCGAACCATCGCTTTTGCAATTGCAGAACCCAAAAAGGGGTCTTCGCCCGAACCTTCCGAAATTCGTCCCCAACGTGGGTCACGAGAAATATCCACCATCGGCGAATACGTCCAACAAATTCCATCGGCACTGGCTTCACTCGCAGCAATCTGAGCAGAACGTTCAATAACCGACATATCCCAAGAACACGACAAACCCAAAGGAATGGGGAAAAGCGTTTTATAGCCATGAATTACATCCATACCAAAAATCATCGGAATTTTCATTCTACTTTGATTCACGGCAATTTCTTGAACTTTTCTGATGCGTTGGGGCGTAGAAATACTGAATAAACCGCCTAATTGCCCCGCTTTAATTTTTGCTTCAATATCCGTGCTGACCGTTGAACCCGTTGTGGCTTCACCCGCAGTCAATAAATTAAGTTGCCCTATTTTTTCATCCAAAGTCATTTTTTTCATCAAGCCATCAATAAATTGTTGTTTACTGACTTTTTGAGCGAAAGAATGAAAGGAAATTAAAGTTAAAATCAGTATGATTTTTTTCATTTTTTAGTGTTTTTTTAAATTGATTCTGTTTTGAATATATTACAAAACTACAAAAATTGAAGAGATTAAATAACTGAACTTCTATAATATAGGCTATCTTCTTCAATTATCTGTACCCAGAGCTTTAAAGCCTTGGGTGCAAATAATTGAAGGTAAGCTCCAATTTCCTTGAAAATAAATATTTTTATAAAATAATAAATATGTTTATTCCATAGATTTTATAGATTTATTTATATTTGCTTTTTCAACTAACAAACATACAATTTGATAGTTTTAAATAAAAATATATCAATAAATTTATAAAAAATAGTACTAAATAGCATTACTGAGCGGTACGATAATTGTTAATGGCACAAAAGAGGAGTGAATAAGTAATTTTGTAAAATATCGACGAAAATATTTACAGCCATTACAACATTCACAACCCTTTTGAAACCCATAGAAGAGCAATTGACTTCTATGTCAGCAAAAATAGACTTAGATAGCGGTTCTAAGAAATTATTTT
>JAYVIV010000245.1:0-17818 GCA_043769985.1 Arcicella sp. | reverse complement strand
CAACACCTCGCCCGCCATTGATGCAGGAGACAACGGTATGATTGGTACTTCAGCGAATGACATTGACTTGTTGAATTTCCCAAGACGTTTCAATAGTGGAATTGTCGATATTGGAGCTTATGAATTTCAAGGTAGTAGAATGGGAGGAACAGTTACCAGTATTGTGTCGGGTAATTGGGAAGCAAGTACTACCTGGAATATTGGTAGAAAGCCCTTGGCTGGAGATACGGTCATTATCAATAATAACCACATCGTAACGGTAAATAACGATGGGGTATTGAAAAATATTGAGATAAGACCAAACGCCACCTTGTTGTACAAGACCTCTGGAATAAAATTGCAGACTGGTATTTAGAAAATTTGATTGATTTGATATAGAGCATATATATTTAGAATTTTCAAACGTAAGAAAATTCTAAGTATGTATGCTTTATTTTTAAAAGACAATCATTAAAGCAACCACTTTTAATACTACGTACCTGATATCAGGATTATTAAATCACAAATACATAAAATTTTATGAAAACGTACGAGCAAAAAGGTAATAATTCTCTCTTGATCTTGAATCATAGAACCTCTGCTAAGGTTCTGATTAAAAGTGTAGTATTGATTAAAGGAGATGTTAATTACACTAAGTTTTACTTGGAATGTGGTAAAGAAAAGACGGTGGCACACTCAATAAAATTCTTTGAACCACATCTCGAAACACATGGATTTTTGCGGGTTCATCGGGCTTTCATGATTAACCCAAAACACGTAAAAACGTACAATTCAGAAAAAGAAATTTTGACGATGAGTAATGGGCAAACAGCTAATATTTCGAGAAGGCGAAAAGGGGTTTTGAAAGATTTTGTAGTTTAGTTACTATCCTGTACGTGAGAGATTAATTCATCAACAGTGGCGGCTGTTGGTAATTAATCTCCGTGCAGGATTTTTTATTTCAATACATACACCATCAGACCCCTCGCTCCGTGAGCCCCAATCACTAAACTTTGCTCAATATCTGCCGTTTTAGATGGTCCAGAAATGAAAGTCCCAAAGCCCGTTTCATTCACTTTCACACGCTCGTAGGCACGGTGCATATTGGTAATAATGTCAGATTTATGAATTACAATCGCCAAATATTGTGTAATCATTGGCAAAGCACGATGAGGCAATTGCTTTTCAGAAACCCAAATAGCGGCATTTTCAGCCACGGCAAAATCCCCTTTAATAATCGCCAAATTCAGCATTTCCAACTCGTGTGGGTCAGAAATATTAAGGCTAAAATCTGCCAATTCAGAGAGTTCATCAAGGGTTGTGGCAATGTTTGTAATACCTTGGTAATGAGCCTTTATATCCTCTTTTATTTCTTCGTAAGAATTAACTTCAAGGGCTTTTCCACCCACGAAACGTAGGATTTCAGCAAATTTTTCGTACAGATTTTCATACACCGTTTCAAACTTAAATTGTACATTGAGTTCCTGATAATCAGGCTGATTTATTTTTATTTGGGATAATATTTTTTCTCTGGATGACATTTTTAGTTGTGATGTGGTGATTTAGTGAGTTGTGATTTGTTTCTCCGATTCCTTTTCTCCCTTCCTACTTTCTCCCTTTCTCCCTTAAAAGATACCACTCCCTAAAACTCTCCTTCGGCACATCGGGCATTTCTCTGTGTTGATACCAAACGTTTAGATTATTATTCGTTACAAATGGCGTATTTTTCATGAGAAATCTACCTAATTTTCCTGCTGCTCTATAAAAACTTGGCGAACTCAAAACGCTTGCCATTGATTTGATTCCCAATGATTTAACACTTGAAACGTGCCCTTCTTGCACCAAAACCTGTCGCCATTTATAGAGTTGTTCGTGAATATCAATTTTCACGGGGCAAACATTTGAACACGAACCACATAGTGTGGAGGCAAAAGGTAAATCCGCATTTTGTGCCATATCCAAATTTGGGGCGAGAATAGACCCAATCGGTCCTGCAATGGCTGTATGATAACTATGTCCGCCCGAACGACGATAGACTGGACAAGTATTGAAGCAAGCTGCACATCGAATACACTTCAAAGAATTACGGAAATCTGGGTGGCCTAATTGCTTTGTTCGACCATTATCCACAATGATGATGTGCATTTTTTGCCCTTCTCGGGGCTTGTGAAAATGACTTGAAAAAGTGGTAATAGGTTGTCCTGTGGCACTTCGGGCTAATAATCTCAGAAAAACGCCCAAGTGTTCAACTTTTGGAATGACCTTTTCAAAACCCATACTTGCAATATGCACATCTGCCAAATGCACGCCCATATCGGCATTGCCTTCGTTGGTACAAACCACAAATCCTCCCGTTTCGGCAATAGCAAAATTGACACCCGTCAAGGCAACTTTACGAGTCAAAAACGTATCTCGAAGGTGTTGTCGAGCTGCTTCAGTGAGATATTGCGGGTCGGTTGCTCCTTTTTCGGTACCTAAGTGTTTGTGAAAAGTCTCGCCAACTTCCGATTTTTTGAGATGAATGGCGGGCAAAACAATGTGTGAAGGAGGTTCTTCACGCATCTGCACGATACGCTCGCCAAGGTCAGAATCTATCACTTCAACGCCTTTTTCCTTCAAAAATTCGTTCAAATGACATTCTTCCGTAAGCATGGATTTGGATTTTACCATGCGGAGCAGCCCCCCAACCCCCGAAGGGGGAGTCTTTGAGTCCGATAGCCGTGTACTGGCTCCCCCATCGGGGGCGGGGGGGGCTGTCTCCCTTATAATTTTGTAAACGATTTCATTATGTTCTTTGGCATCTGCTGCCCAGTGAATCGTAATGCCGTTGGCGATTGCTTTTTCTTCAAATTCCACCAATAAATTGTGCATATTCGATAGCACATGATTCTTTATCTGCGAACCTGCCTCCCGCAATTGTTCCCATTCTGGAATCTGAAAAACTGCCTTATCACGCTTAGAACGCACAAACCAAAGGGTTTCATCGTGCCAATCAACGTGGGCTTCGTCTTTGTTGAACGCTGTTGAAGCTGTGGCGTGATTTATATTTGAAATCATATATAGTTGTGATTTGTGAGTTGTTATTTGTGAGTTAGTGATAATTCGAGAATAGATCATAAATCACTAACTCACAACTGAATTAAGAATCTCCGCAATATGCTTCACTTTCACATTTGATCTTTGCCGTTTCATAATTCCCTCCAAATGCATCAAACACGATACATCTGAACCAACAATAAACTCGGCTTCATGTTTGGTGTGGTCGGTGATTCTATCTCTACCCATTTTTATCGAAACTGCCTCTTCCGTAACGCAAAATGTCCCTCCAAATCCACAACATTCATCCTTGCGGTCTAAGGTAATTATTGATAGTCCGTCAACCATATTCAACAATTTTTCTGTCTTAGAAAAAGGTTCAGCAACAAGCTCCGACATTTGGGCTAATTTCAAACCCCGCTGTCCGTGGCAACTCTGATGAAGTCCAACTCGATGAGGAAATTTAGCCTCCAATTTCTCTACTTTCAAAATATCCGTCAAAAATTCTGTAAGTTCATATATATGCTGTCGAATGTGCGTAGATGCCTGGCTGTCAGACCCATGCAAGTGTTGCTTGATATGTAGTGTACAACTTCCAGAAGGCGACACAACATAATCAAACCCTTTGAAATTTTCCACAAAATTATTATCACAATTCTTACTGAGATGCTCAAATCCCGAGTTTGCCATCGGTTGTCCACAACAAGTTTGATTGAGTGGGTAAACGACTTCGCAACCCAATTTCTCCAATAATTCCAAGGTCGCTATGGCAACATTTGGGTAAAATTGGTCAACGTAACAAGGGATAAAAAGGGCAATTTTCATGAATTGATTTTATGCTAAAATATGTGTACAAAAATATCTTGCTATTTGACCTTTGGCATACCGTACTGTTATGTTTTACCAAAATTTCTCCTAAATTGAGAAGGATTTGTGCCTTTGAATTGTTTGAAAACTCGTCCAAAATAAGAGACGTTATTAAACCCACAACGATAGCAAATATCCACGATTTCCCCGCCTTCCACCAGCATTTTACAAGCCTGATTTATGCGAAATTCATTCGTAAAATCAGTGAATGTTTGATTGAGGCTCTTTTTGAAGTAATTGCAAAAGGCTGGAACTGTCAAATTGCAAATTTTAGCAACTGTCTGTATATCAATATTTTGCGAATATTTCTCTTCAATATATTTATAAACTTTGTCCAAACGTTCTTGGTCTTTTTTGCTAAAGTTATACCGAGTACCATTCTGGTTAAGTGTAATAAACTCAGAAGAAGTAGCCAATTGTTGAAGAATATTTAACAATTCAATGAACTTTTCAAAGGGAGATAAAAGCGTAAGATTTTTAAATTTTACGGACAATTCCTCCTTTGTTTTGCCATAGAAACTTAATCCCTGTTTAGAACGTTCAAATAATTTTTTAATGTTTTCCAATTCTGGTTTTGCCAGAAAATTATCATCAAGAAAATCAGCTTTAAACTGTACTACGATTTCCTCGTGCATACCCACAGAACCATACCCAAAACCTCCGTGGGGCAAATTTGAGCCAATTAATACCAAATCCCCATCTTCATAATTGCTTAAATGATTACCTACATGTCGCCTCCCAGAACCCTGAAAAACGCAAACAACTTCGTATTCTGAATGATAATGATAATGCCATTTAAAAGCATCTGCTGAGACATTATGATGCAAAATTCTAAACGAACTTCCAGCATCGGGTTGTATGATTTCAAACTCTGTTTTCATTTATAATTATTTCAAGGAAATATTCTTTTCATGGTTAATTAGTCTTAAATTAATGACAATTAACATTATATGTATCTAATAATATTAATTAAGTACGAACTTTAAATAATCAAAGAGTAGTTTTTATTGTAATTCTACTCGAAATTTGCGTAATCATTAATCATTTTATAAAATCACTCAGAGTACATATAAATTATGAAGCGGGCATTATGTCCGCTTTTTTCATTGTAATTACATAGATAACGTTGAAAATATTAGAAAAAACAGATTATTGGCTTTAACTTGAAATTTCATTCACAACCACAGTCTTATGAATAATTGGCAAATAAAAATTTCCATTTTTATTAATTATTTTATTTTCGCAATTCTTTTGAATAGCGTTGGAACGGTCATTTTGCAGGTGCAATCAACTTATGGAATCACAGAATCTTCGGCGGCTATTTTAGAGGCTTTTAAAGATTTGAGTATTGCAGGGACATCGTTTTTAGTTGCTTCATACGTTTCCCGAATTGGCTATAAAAACGCCATGCTTTTGGCTTTAATAATCGTAATCATCGCCTGTATTTCAATGCCATTGGTTAATCAATTTTTTATGACAAAATTGCTTTTTGGGGCAGTTGGAGCAAGTTTTGCTTTAATAAAAGTATCTGTCTATGGAACAATCGGTTTGGTGGTGAAAGATAAAAAGGAGCATATTAGTTTGATGAATTTTATCGAATCTTTTTTCATGGTAGGCATACTTTCGGCAGGATTTATTTTCAGTTATTTTATTGATGACACAAATCCGCAATCAACCGCTTGGGTGAACGTATATTACCTTTTGGCAGGTTTGGCAATAATGGCTTTTTTGCTTTTGTTGACCACAAAAATGGATGAATCAAGTATTAAAAAAGAGGTAAATGTTGGTTCTACGGGTGATTTTAAAGAGATGTTTGAATTGGTAATAGTCCCCTTAGTATTAGTTTTCGTGGCGAGTGCCTTCATTTATGTTTTGATTGAACAAAGTATTATGAGTTGGTTGCCAACTTTCAATAGTAAAATATTACATTTGCCAAATTCTTTAAGCGTACAAATGGCGGGAATTTTGGCAGCTTCAACGGCAGTAGGAAGATTTTTGGCGGGAGTAGTTTTGAAGAAATTAAAATGGATTATGGTGCTGACTATCTGTGTGTTATTGTCGGGCGGGATGGTTCTGTTAGCTCTTCCGTTGGCTCAAAATCTTGGAAACGAAGTCATCACAGGTTGGGGAAATGCCCCTTTGGTTGCCTATGTTTTTCCGATGATTGGCTTATTTATTGCCCCTATTTATCCCTCTATTAATTCTGTAATCTTGAGTGCTTTACCTAAGAATAAACACGGAATAATGTCTGGATTAATTGTTATTTTTTCTGCCTTAGGAGGAACAACAGGATCTCTAATTACAGGCTATATTTTTGAAAATTTCGGAGGAGAAAGTGCCTTCTATTTTTCGTTAATTCCAATGGTAATTTTGATTGTTCTTTTAGTGATATTTAATAGATTATCCGATAAAAAATAGTAAAAAGTCGTAAGTCAAAAGTCTTTATGTTGTAAGTTATGGAGAACTAAATCCTTACGACCATTAGTAATTCTCAAATAATATTTATTCCAAATGGAGCAACCGCTTGTAAATATCAATTCTTTTTATTCATCTGAACTTTTCCAAGCTGTTCAAATGAGTAATATTTTCCCTGATTCAAAAACTTTCTGTGATTACAATCCAAACTTTCCCCTCGAAAAAATCCAGCAAGAATATTTGGATTATCATAAAGCCTTAAATTTTGATTTTAATCAATTTATTAAGGATAATTTTACTGAAAATTCTTTCTTAACGTACGATTATCAGTCAGATACTTCAAAGCCAATTGAGCAACATCTTGAGGATTTATGGAAAAATTTTACCCGTGAACCCACACAAGCAAAAGGGTCATTAATTGAATTGCCTTTCTCGTACATCGTGCCAGGTGGGCGTTTTCAAGAAATGTATTATTGGGATAGTTATTTCACGATTTTAGGTTTGCAAACCAGTGGAAAGATTGACTTAATTGAAAATATGGTTGATAATTTTGCTCATCTTATTAACCAATTCGGATACATTCCGAACGGTAATAGAACCTACTTTTTAGGGCGTTCCCAACCTCCACTTTTTTCACTGATGGTGGAAGTTTTACGGGAAGAAAAAGGCGAAGAAATACTTTTAAAATATCTCCCAGTTTTAGAAAAAGAATATGAATTTTGGATGGACGGTAAAGGCCAAGTCTCTGCTCAAAATCAAACCCATCGAAGAGTGGTTTTTCTAAGAGATTCCTATTACTTAAATCGTTATTGGGATGAGCAAGATACGCCCCGACCAGAGTCGTATCGTGAGGATGTTGAATTGTCAGAATCTCTATCAGAACCATCAGAGGGCTTTTTTAGGCACATTAGAGCCGCCGCCGAATCGGGTTGGGATTTCAGTAGTCGCTGGTTCAAAGACGGACAAAACATGACCACAATTCACACCACCGATATTCTTCCAGTTGACTTAAATTGCCTACTTTTTAATCTCGAAAAAACTATTTTTAAGGCGTACTTATTGATGGAAGACAAGAAAAAAACCGATATGTACTTCAAGTTGATGAACCTCCGTGAAAGAGCCATTAAGAAGTACTTTTTCAACCTTGAATTGGGCTATTATTTCGACTATGATTTCATGGAAAAAAAGCATACCAAAATCTATTCTTTGGCAGGTGTTTTTCCCTTATTTTTCAATATTGCCCGACAATTGCAGGTAAGGAAAATCGTGACAGTGATTGAGAAACAATTCTTGAAAGATGGCGGATTAATTACCACCTTAAACAATACAAATCAACAATGGGACGCTCCAAATGGCTGGGCACCCCTTCAATACATTGCCTACAAAAGCTTGATAAAATACGGTTTTTTTGATTTAGCAAACACCATTAAATCTCGTTGGATGCAACTTAATGAAAAAGTGTATGCAGAAACTGGTAAAATGACTGAAAAATACAATGTCGAAACTCCAAACACTAACGCAGGAGGAGGCGAGTACCCAAATCAAGACGGTTTCGGTTGGACAAATGGCGTATATTTGAAATTTTTAAGAGGGTGATCAGTCTTTGAGATTTGTCAATTCGAGTACGTAAGTGCTGTCATTGCGAACGCAGTGAAGCAATCTGTTGGTTTGGAGAAAGGATATTTAAAAATAAGTATTTCTGATATTCAAAATTGTAATCATCAACCCAAAAGATTGCTTCACTATGTTCGCAATGACAAGCTATTCGTATATCTTTTAAAAATATTTTCCCCTTTTGCAACATTCCTACCCATCTCCCCATCTTTCAAGAAATGTAAAAGTTTGTCCGACAAATGTTAAATTTTGTTAAGGCTATACTATTTAACTAAAATAATAGTTAGCTTTGTTTCGTTAGAAAAATAAAAGTTTATTTTTCTACGAACTACATTTTTACTGCCAATTCCCCAAATCAACCACATCATTAAAACTTATCTTTTAGGAAATTCTCCTGAGTAATTTAACTGTTTTTTCCCTCATTTTTACCAAACTCTATCACCATGCGTAAAGTCTCCATTTTCCTGTTTTTCATGTTTTTTTGTGTTTCTATTTTCGCACAAAACCCTGCCAGAGTAATGATTAAGGGCATAATCCAAGATACTTCGTCCAACGTAATGGGCGGGGCAACGGTCATGCTCTTAGCACCCAAAGACTCCGCTCTCATCAATTTTTCGAGGGCAAATGACAAAGGCGTTTTCGAGTTCAAAAACGTCAAAAATTCCAATTACATTTTGAAGGTTTCGTATGTCGGATATTTGCCTTACCAACAGGTTTTGACTCCTTCGCCCACGGAAATTGTTGATTTAGGTAACGTTGGAATAAAACCAATTTCCAAGGAATTATTGGAGGTTGTTGTGAAAACAGCCAGAGCTCCCTTAACCATCAAAGGTGACACCATTGAGTATGATGCACGCTCGTTTAAAGTACCTGCGGGTTCGTCAGTTGAAGATTTATTGAGGCGTTTGCCAGGCATGGAAATTGACGCACAAGGTAATATCAAAGCCCAAGGCAAGGACGTGAAAAAGGTTTTAGTGGATGGTAAAACCTTCTTTGGTGACGACCCAAAAGCCGCAACCAAGAACTTAGGAGCAGAAACCATCTCGAAAGTGCAGGTTTTTAACGATAAATCTGAGCAATCAAAACTCACAGGTGTGGATGATGGCAAGAAAGAAAAAGCTATCAACCTTGAATTAAAAGAAGAGTACAAAAAAGGAGCTTTCGGTAAAATTACGGGGGCAGTTGGCACAGATTCACGGATGGCTGCCCGAGGAAATTACAATAAATTTAACAAAACCAGTCAATTTTCCATTTTGGGCTACGGAAACAATATCAATGAAACGGGAGTGAGTTGGGGTGATTATGGTGAATTTAAGGGAAATAATGCCTTCAATAATAATGATAATGGCGACTTTGGTTTTGGTGGAGGGAACCGTTATTATTATTCAAGTAATGATGGAATCATGAACAATTTTGATGGTAGAGGATTCACAAACAATGGTGGGGGAGGAGTGAATTACAATTTTGATAACAAGAAAACTAAATTCAATTCCAGTTATTTTTATAACCAGACCCAATTGCTCTTAGACCAATATTTAAGTAAGCAAACGTTTCTGAAAAATTCGTCTTTTTTAACGACTGATACCACTTCTCAGAATAATTTTCGGGGTAATCACAGCATCGGAACCCGTTTTGAGAGAATGATTGATTCGAGCAATACACTGATTGTGAAGGCAAATTTGAAAGCGGGAATGAAAAACGATGCTAACACCATGTTTCAAAGAAATTTAACAGAAGAGGGTGATTTGAGAACTCGCTCAGAGATTAATAACCGTAATGATTTTGATAATTTTAGTTTAAATACAAATGCCATTTTTAGGCATAAATTCAAAAAGAAAGGGCGGAGTTTTGCGTTAAGTTTGGGGTATAATATCAATAATTCTAACGGCACCGAAAATCTTAATTCCGTTAGTCAGTTCTTGACCGCCAGCACTTTTAATCAACAAGTTAGATCCATTCGTCAAATCAATAACAATGTAAATCGTCAGAATATGCTGAAAGGGGGAGCCATGTTTTTAGAACCCTTATCGAAGAAATTTTATTGGGAAACGTTCTATAATTTTTCAGCTGATAATCGTTCTGTTAATCGGGAAGCCCTCAATGGATTACAGGAAAATCGCCGTTTTGATAGTTTGAGTACGTATTTTGAGAATAGAATTTCGTACAATCGTGTAGGCACAAGTTTCCGTTATTCCCATGCGGGTATCAATATCTCATTGGGTGCCGCAGGATTGCAGTACGGACTTGAAGGGAAACAGTTCCCACAAAAGGGTGGGCAGCTTTTCAGTAGTTTCTCTAAAAATTATCCCGCTATTATTCCAAATATCGATGCCAGTATCGAATTGAAAAATAATTTGTATTTCAACGTGGGATATAGCATGGAAGTAACTGCCCCTGACCTTGACGATTTGCAACCCGTTATCAACAATAATAATCCATTTTTTATCTCAACGGGTAATCCAGATTTGAGCCCCGAGAAAAGTCATAGCGTTAGTCTATCCATGTATAAATTTGACCCTGCCACGTTTTTGAACATCAATATTTGGGGAAATTATAATTATTATTTAAGTCAAGTTGTTTATAATCAGACCATTGACCCTAATACTTTCGTGACCAGAACCCGCCCAGAGAATCTTTCGGGAGGGCAGAGTTTATCGTTGGGATCTTATTTTTCTTTCCCGATTATTAAAACTAAATTGACCCTGAATCTCAACCCGAACATCAGGATGTCGAATAATCCAACATTTATCAATGGTGCTTTGAATGAAAACAATAACAAAAACTATGAATTGGGTTTTGGGTTTAGTTTCACGCCAAGCGAGAAATTAATCATTGGAATGAACGGAGGTCTGGGAATTAATAATATCAAATTTTCATTGAGTGAAGCCCAAAATCAGAATATTAGAAACAACAGTTTTGATGCTTCAATCAAATGGAATTTTATCAAAAAGACGTTTTTGGAAACCAATTTGGATTATAAATATTTCAAGAATGAGCGTTTTGGGTTTGAGCAAGATATTCCAATTTTCAATGCTTCAATTAGACGATTGTTTATGAAAGAAAATAAATTAGAGTTGCGTTTAGCAGCTTTTGACATTTTCAATAAACGTCAGAATATTGTCCAGTCAGGCTTTCAAAACACCGTTTCCACGCAACGAGCACTGACATTGGCACGTTATTTTATGTTGAGTGTAACGTATAATTTGAAGGGACACGAAAGTAAGTTAAAGAAAAATGAAGGTTGGTAAAATAAATTATTTCAAAAATAAAATAGCATGAAAAATACAATAATTTTAATATCCTTATTAATTACGTCATTTGTGAGTTTCGCACAACAAAATGAAGGAATCGTGTATTATACTCGCACCAGTCGATGGACAAAAATCATTGAAACCATTGATTACATGAGTAAACAGGAGCGAGAAAAAATGGCTTATATGTTCGGGAATAGAGATGATTGGAAGCAATATACGCTTCTTTATTTCAATGAGAAAGAAGCAAAATATATTGATTCTGAACAAAAATCGGAGGAATCAGAAGGATATTCTGGCCGTAAAGAAGAATATATAATTAAACGTAATTTTGAAAAAAATACAAGCATTGACATCATTGAAATGTTGGGAAAGACCTACATCGTAGAGGATTCGTTGATTGCTTTGAACTGGAAAATTTTGAATGATATAAAAGACGTTGCAGGGCATATCTGTATGAAAGCAATAGTGGAAGATACGTTGAAAAAACAAAAAATTGTGGCATGGTTTGCCCAAGATATTCCTGTAAATGCGGGTCCAGAGCGTATGTATGGTTTACCAGGTCTGATTTTGGAATTAGACATCAATAACGGAGCCGTTATTATTGAAGCTACAAAAATTGAAAATAAAAAACTCGCCCAAGAGTTAGATTTACCTAAGAAAATGAAAGGTAAGAAAGTAAACGAAGCCGCCTATCAAGATTTGATAAGAAAGCACATGGCATCTATGAAGAAAGAAGAACAATATCCGTTTTGGGGAGTTCGATATTAGTTCTCTCGCAATAAGGGACTCGAATAAGGCAAATGATATATTCTGAAAAAATGTCGTTTATTAATTCGATAATTCTGATTCGTTAAGATTTTTATCAGATAACTCACTCCAATTAACCCAGCACTCACACCAGCGATTGTTGGGTTAATTTTTACCGCAGGATTTTTTAATTGATTCAGTATATCAAACGTAAAGAGCATCACACCTGCAGGCTTTAATATTCCTGTACTTCTCAATAGGAATGAACTTTTGTTATTCTGCAAATACACCTTTTTAATCTCCCTAAACTTCAATTCTTGTAAATCGAAAATGGTATTTTGTTCTTGATAAGGCGAATAGAAAAATGAACTGTCCGTCATTCTTAGTATTTGAAAATCTTGCTTCTTACGGACTGAGGTAGTTTTAACGATGATATTATCGCCCTCAAAGAAATAGACGTTCTTCATTTTGCCCGTCATTTGGAGTGAAAGACAACGCACAAATGGCTCAGTTTTGGGCAGAATTTGTGAAAATATTGTGATTGGATTTAATAAAATTAAAATCGGTATAAGTTTGAATTTCATAGTTTATGTCATTTGAGTTTTTTACAAAACGAACTGATGAAATTAGTATTTTTAGCGAATTTGACATTTAACTTTATTTAACAAATTTGATTCAACCTCAATAGAACACAAAATTAAACTCCTTCCACAATCTTAATTTCTTCCGCCGTTAAATCGTACAATTCATAAACCAATTGATCAATAAAACGGTCTGTACGGTCAATTTCTGCCACAATGGTATTCACTTTTTGGGATTCTTCCATAAAAAACTCCTCCCATTCCGACTCTTGCGATAGCGTTATTTTAACCTTTTGCTTGGTTAGTTCTTTGATAAAATCCGCATAAGTCAATAAATACCAATCTTGTAGCTTTTTGGGTAAATCTCCTAATTCAAATTTGCGTTGAATGGTTCGCTGGAATTTTTGAGATTGTTCTTGTAGGCTTTTGTTTAAAGTGAGCATTTTATCCGCATTTTCGATAAAGGGGATTTGTTGTTCTTGAGAAGTATGTTTTATTGGAAATTCTTTTAACCAATGTAACCTTATTTGAGGAAAAGTTTCTTTTTTTGAAAAAGCATTATCCTTTAATAGATATTTAGATATTTTTGAATTTAAAATAGAGGCTATGAAATTGATATGGTAGTTATTTGAAGTTAATCCAAAACTAAACAAACTTTGTTCATAATAAAGATTTTGAAAATCAACACAAGCAATAATTTCATTACCTGTTTTTCTAATCAAAATTTTATTTCTGTTAAACATTGTTTCATCTCTCAATCTAATGTCTGTTGCGTTATGTTGCTCAATTTTTGATTTATCCCGACAACAATAAAATCCACTCCAATCCAATGAGTATTTATTAATGTCCTTCCCAAGTAGCATTGGATAAAATGATTCATCAATTTTTGTCTTTTGAAATGCAAAATCTTTTGCTGGACCAACAATCTTTATCCCATCGCTCCAATCTCCAATGTCCTCTATCTTAATTGTATTTAAAGAAATTTTTGAAATTAAACTTAATGATTCACTATTACTATTTATTGGGATTATAAATGAACTTGTGTCAATGTTAGAATAATCAATTTTATTATTAATGTTATCATTATTTAGAATATTTTGAGACTCATAATAACTAATAAATGAAGAACTAAATCCCATCTGAATTATGAAGATTACTGAATCAACAGAAGCATCTTCAAAAACATCTTTCCCTAAAAATACAATTTTTGAGAGTTCATTATTTAAAAGTACCAGTTTTCTCAACTTTGTAGCTTGTATGATTGATAGCCAAGTCTGTGGAGTAATTAGCGAAACATAAGTATTTTGATTTTTAACCAAGTTTAAACTTTTCTCTATAAATAATTGATACAATTCAAATTTACCTTCATAAGCATTGTAATTATTTCTAATAAAATTCTTTTCATTATCGTTTACTGAACTACTTCTACCTACATACGGTGGATTTCCAATAATCACATCAAATCCTCCTTTATATTCATCTCGAAATGCGTAATTGTAATCACAAATTATACTATCGACAAGGGGTTTAAACCCCTTGTTACTATTGTCGGGTAAATTATGTTTAGCTCTATTGGTTTCTATATAATTTATGGTGTTAGCTAATTGGGTTGCGTCAACAATTTCTTTGCAACCAAATTTCTGTGTCCATAAAGGAACACTTTTTTCTCCACTGGTACTGATAGGCGTTATTTCTGTGTTTGTGTTGGCAAGCGGTTTGACAAGGGGTTTAACAAGGGGTTTAAACCCCTTGTTGTTATTGTTGTTGTTATTATTGTTGTTATTATTGTTATTATTACTATCACTTTCATCACTATTCTCTTTTTTGTTATTGATGATAGGGTTTATTCCATTGCTTTTATTTACTTCACGGGCAGTACGTCCTTTTATCTTTCTGACAATTTCATCGACTTCATCCTCTTGACACACCAACACAAAATGGATATGGTCTCTACAAACATTAAAAGCCAAAATGTTCAAATGTTGCTCTTTTACCAAAACCGCCATCGTTTGTGCAATAACCATTTCGTCATTATCGGTCAGATAATTAACTTGTGGTTCTGGCATTGTTCCCATAGCTCGTTTTTCTCTAACCCGATAATCAATCATTCGTTGCGAAGTCCTGCTATCGTGAATCGCTGTTGTAATATGAAATGATTTTTTCTGTTTTTTTTCAAAAACCGTTGGAAATTCATTTTGCCAATGAAAGGCTTTATCGCCCGCCACGGTTTCATCGTCAATCAAAGAGTTGCCACATTTTATGTTATTGTTCAAATCATTCAATTTACGGTTGGGTTGTGCCGTATGTAGCCACAGGGATAGTTTGGCAATTTCCACACTTTCTTCGTTCAAATCAACGCCGTAGAGGTTGTTTTCCAAGATGCTTTTTGATACATCGTTCAACACAAGGGCATCACCAAAGAGTTTGGCTTGGAGTTCGTCAATGTATCGGTGTTCGGCAATCAAAAAATCAAGGGCTTGGTTCAAAAACGCTCCCGAACCACAGGTAGGGTCACAGATGGTGAGTTGAAGTAGCCAGTTTCGGTAAGCCGTAAGTTTTTCTAAGTGTGCTTGGGTAACAGCTTTAGTTCTTTTTTTATCAACCGAATATTCTTCTTCAATTATATTTATTTCCGTTTTTTTATCCTTGCAAAGTTTGCCAACGGTATTATCAACGATGTATTTTGTGATGTATTTTGGGGTATAAAAAACACCGTCTTTTTTGCGTTTAGTATTCTCTTTTTGGATGATATTGCCTTCCAATTGGGCTTTTATTTCATCTAATTCATTCAAAGAATTTTCAAAAATATGCCCCAAAATATCCACATCAACTTCACTCTGAAAATCATAATCTGAAATTTTCAAGGTATGTTTATAGAGCAATTCATCATCAATTTTGATAACGTCCAAGATCTCATCGGGTTTGAAAAGTCCACCATTATAGGCAAAAACATCATAGCGTTTGCCTTTGAAACCCGTATTCAAGTAGCCAAAATACTTCTTGAAACGAGTGTAAAGCGGTATTTCTTCATCTCGTTCCTGCAACTCACGCCAATCGTTCAAGATTAAACGGACAGAATTGGGCGGTAATAATTGTCGGTCTTCGGCAAAGAACAAAAACAGGAAACGGTCTAAGAGTTTTTGGGATTTTTTAAATAACAGCAGGGCATCAAAATCAGGGTTTTGTTTCACCAAATCACGGTGTAATTCTCGTTTGAAGAGGGAGTAATCGGAATATAATTTTTTGGTAATATCTTTCTCTTCGCTGATGGATTCATCTTTCAATTTTTTAGGAATTCCGCCCGAAATACTCTCGAAGGATAAGCACAAATACAGCAATTCAAATTCCTTTTCGATGAGTGTAAACAAATTGAATTCGAGAAATTCGGTGGCGTTGTCGATGTAAAAGCGGAGTTTTTCAAAATTGGATGTTATCACATAAACACAATTTGGTTGATTGTTTTTATAACCAAAAGCTTGCGTTTCAATTTTGCCTAAATCAGTGGTATTCGTTCCTTTTAGCTCAATAATGGCTTTCACAGTATCATCAATCAGGATTGCACCATCGGCTTTTTTACTATCTTTTACGTTTTTATATTCCGTTGTGAGGTTAAATTTTGTTTCGGACGAAGAAGCGGGTTTGGTATAGCCCAATATTTTAACGAATAAATCCTCCAAAAACTCCCCTTGATATTGTTCTTCTTTCAGGCTTCGGATGTCGTCTTGAACTTTGAGATTTAGAAAATGAGATTTAAACTTATTGAAAGCAAGGCTTACTTTTGGTTTATCTAAATTTTTGAGGTATTTATTTACGACTGATGGTTGGAAAAAGTTCATGAAAGAATTGGTGGATTTTGTAGGAAATTATTAAACGCAAATTATCGAATTTTAGGCTGCAAAGCAAGATTATTGCAAGGCATGAATGTATAAAACTGAATATTGTTTTGCAGAATCCCAGAGGGACTAAATACTATTCTTAAAACCCTGCCTACTAAAATGTACCTATTTTCTCGCTAAACAACGTACACGAAAACTATCAAATGCCCTATAACCTTCGTATATTTGCATTGAAAAAAGTGGTTTAAATATCTATAATATTTGGAAAATACAATTTTATCAAAATATTATTCTGTTAAACTCTAAAAAACGAATTTTTATATTTATTTACCCTTCTTTTATCCAAAGAATTAATCAAGACAATTTTTAACAAGAGAAATTAATTATGTCAAGTCTATCTTCCCAAAAAGGAGTTTTATACGGAGATGCCGTTCAAGAACTTTTTGAAATCGCCAAGAAAAATCAATTCGCTTTGCCAGCCGTAAACGTCACGGGAACCGATACGGTAAACGGAGTTTTGGAAGCTGCCAAAGCCGTGAATTCACCCGTTATTGTTCAATTCTCGAACGGTGGAGCCCAGTTTTATGCAGGTAAATCTTTACCAAACGGGAACCAAGAAGCTTCAATTGCTGGTGGAATTTCGGGTGCTCATCACGTTCACCTTATGGCGGAGGCTTATGGTGTACAGGTAATTCTTCATACTGATCACTGTGCCAAAAAATTGTTGCCTTGGTTAGACGGTCTTTTGGATGCGGGTGAAGCATTTTATGCACAACACGGCAAGCCATTGTTCTCGTCGCACATGATAGATTTATCAGAAGAACCAATCGAAGAAAATATCGAAATCTGTAAGCATTATCTTGAGAGAATGTCTAAAATCGGCATGACTTTAGAAATTGAATTGGGCGTTACAGGTGGTGAAGAAGACGGTGTGGACAACTCAGATATTGACTCATCAAAATTATATACTCAACCTTCAGAAGTGGCTTATGCCTACGAAGAGTTGAGCAAAATATCGCCTCGTTTCACGATTGCAGCCGCTTTTGGAAACGTACACGGGGTTTACAAGCCAGGAAACGTAAAATTATCACCCATCATTTTGCATAATTCTCAGGAATTTGTGAAAGAAAAATACGGTTTGACGGCAGAGAAACCAATCAATTTCGTGTTCCACGGAGGTTCAGGTTCATCACGTGCAGAAATTCGTGAGGCAATATCATACGGAGCCATCAAAATGAATATTGATACCGATTTGCAATGGGCATTCTGGGAAGGCATTTTGAATTTCTACAAAGAAAAAGAAGGGTATTTACAAGGACAAATTGGTAACCCAACGGGCGAAGATTCTCCAAACAAGAAATATTATGACCCACGAGTTTGGTTGCGTAAAGGCGAAGAAACGTTTGTTAGCCGTTTGAAATTGGCTTTTGAAGATTTGAACGCTGGGAATGCCAATCAGTACTTGTAAAATGGACAGCCTTGTCCGTTA
>JAYVIV010000244.1:0-7939 GCA_043769985.1 Arcicella sp. | reverse complement strand
AGTATATACTTATTGACGCAAATCGAAAATTTATGATTGGGCAATACTTTAGTCACCTTTATTATCACTAACCCTATGCCTTCAGGCTGGGGAATCGACGTATCCCCAGCCTGAAGGCATGGGGTTAGTGATAGAAAAATGTGCTAAAGCCTTGGAAATAATTTTGCGTCAATAAGTATATAGTTCCGTATTATTTTACTCTTGTTCTTCTTCACCTTCAAACAACCATTCCAATTGTTCAATGTACCAGTAATCTAAATTATCTGCCTTCAACATTTTCTTAATTCTGTCTTCAAAATGAGACAATAAATTATTATCGCTTATCATTTTCATCGCTTTTTTGAAAGCTGTAATTGAGGCATTATAATTTGAGTCTGCCATGCCACCAAATTGGTCTGCCATATCCGTAGCAACTTCGACTCGGTAAATTAATAAATCAACCACATCATAAGGGAATAAAGCAATTTTCTCATAATCAGAAATGACTCCTTTTATGGTTGTATTATTTACCATGCCCTTCGGATTGCCACCCGATGTCCAAAATTGTTTATGTATTTTATCTTTATATCCTTTCAAAACTACTTGCCTTTCTTCTTCGGTCATTAAGTCTTGATTATAAAAATCTTTAACTTGAGGAAGTTTGTTATAAAGTTTTAAAATTTCCTGTTTTAATTCATCCTCCGACATTTCATCAAGGATTTTTTTAAGGTCTGAAATTTTTGATTTTGCCATGTTTTAACCTAATAATCGTGTTTCTAAAATTTCTTTAAATTTGCGGAGAATCGCAATGATTTGCATTAAATCTTCTTGATCAGTGCAGTCATAAGATTTTGACATACAGTAAGTTCTTTTCTCTAAAATCATGAATTCCCAATATTTTCCAATAACTGTGCATCCATATAAAGGGTTATCATTATGGTTTTTTTCTTCCGCAATCAATAGTGCCTCTAAAAGTTGAGCCGTAACATCCCCTTTGGGGTCTTTTTGTCTCTTATACTCCTGAAAATAGAAATAAGGCACTTTCGGTACTTCTAAAATACCCGTTGCCACCATCATATCCGTTTTTACTTTTAAGAAATAACCCTCAATTGTAGCCTCAATGATATTTTCATAATAAGTCTTGTACTCATTAGTTTCAATTATATAACCTAATTTTAAGACAAAAGCTATGAAGTTCATTTTTAACATCTCCTCATTCCAACCCGATATTTGGCTCAATAAATCTTTAGAAATTAAATCGAACATATATTTCTCCCCATCATTCAAAGTCGTGTTTACTTGTGTCCATTCTTTCATTAACGGAGTCTCAGTATTTCCAACTTTACGAGTCAAATTGAACATTTCTATTAATTCTGATTCTTGGTAAGCCTTAATTTTTTTTGCCATGATATTGTTTATTTTATGTCGCAAATTAACTAATTATCAAGTGATTCACACAAAGAAATCAATCCATAAATAAACTTCTGGCGTAAATTTTGAGTTAAAACAATAGATTAGATACTATTTTTATCAAATCATTTTCTATATTTGGCGAAATGTAACGTTCGTTACCTTTAAAATAAGATATGTCGAAAAACTTAGTTATAGTAGAATCCCCAGCCAAGGCGAAGACCATTGAGGGATATTTAGGAAAGGATTTTACAGTTCGTTCATCGTTCGGACACGTTCGGGATTTGCCCAAAGAAAATGATGCCATCGATGTAAAAAATGGTTTTAAACCCACTTATATTATTTCACCAGAGAAAATAAAAGTGGTTAATGAACTCAAAGCGTTGGTTAAATCTTCTGATGAAGTTTGGTTAGCGACCGATGATGACCGTGAAGGAGAAGCTATTTCTTGGCATTTGAAAGAGGCATTGGGATTGGCAGACAACACAAAAAGAATCGTTTTTAGAGAAATTACCAAAAAAGCGATTCAAAACGCCATTTTAACCCCGAGAACGATTGACCAAGATTTAGTAAATGCACAACAGGCTCGTCGGGTGCTTGACCGCTTGATTGGATTTGAATTATCACCTGTATTATGGTCTAAAGTTAAAAAAGGACTCTCTGCTGGTCGTGTGCAATCGGTTGCCGTAAGAATTATTGTTGAGCGTGAACGTGAAATTGAGGGATTTGATTCAAAATCTTCCTTCAAAATAGTGGCTTTATTTAATCTTGTTGGTGGGAAAGTTTTACAGGCAGAATTACCCAAAAACTTTGAAACAGAAGCACAAGCTAAAGCATTTTTAGAGAAATGCGTTGGGGCAGAATTTAGGATTAAAAACTTAGAAACAAAACCTGCCAAAAAGACTCCTGCTCCTCCATTTACTACCTCAACCTTACAACAAGAGGCTTCTCGTAAATTAGGTTATGCCGTTGCATCCACAATGTCTTATGCTCAAAAACTATATGAAGCGGGTAAAATTTCTTACATGAGAACGGACTCAACCAGTTTGTCCGAAGATGCCATTGAGAATGCGACCGCTGCGATTAAGAGTGCCTACGGTGATAAATATGTTTTTAACCGACAGTTTAAGACCAAAGATGAAAATGCACAAGAAGCCCACGAAGCAATCCGTCCAACGGATTTTTCAGTAAACAATGCGGGTTCTGACCCAAGAGAAAAACGACTTTACGATTTAATTTGGAAGCGAGCCATTGCCTCTCAAATGGCGGATGCCCAGTTGGAAAGAACCACTGCTACGGTCAGTATTTCAACTACACCCGAAGATTTGATTGCTCAGGGAGAAGTTATTAAGTTTGATGGTTTCTTGAAAGTATATTTAGAGGGTAAAGATGACGAAGAGGACGAAGAAAACTCAAAAATGCTCCCACCACTTACCATCGGACAGATTTTGGATTTAGATTTAATGAAAGGTACTGAACGTTTTTCACGTCCTCCCGCACGCTATACTGAAGCAAGTTTAGTGAAGGCTTTGGAAGAAAAAGGTATTGGTCGTCCTTCAACTTATGCACCAACTATTTCCACCATTATCAAACGTGAGTATGTAATTAAAGAGGACAGAGAAGGCAAAGAACGTTCTTTCAGAGAAATGATTTTGAAGGACAATAAAATTACTGAGAAGGTAAACAAAGAAAACTATGGTGCTGAGAAATCAAAATTATTTCCAACGTCAGTCGGTATGGTGGTAAATGATTTCTTGGTTGATAATTTTAAAAACGTAGTAGATTTTAAATTTACTGCCGATGTGGAGGATGAATTTGATGAGATTGCGAAAGGAAAAATTGAGTGGTCTGAAATGATTGGGAATTTCTATACTGGGTTTCACCAAACTATTGAAGACAGTAAAGGCATTGATAGGAACACCGTTGGCTCTTCCCGTGAAATTGGAATTGACCCTAAAACGGGCAAGATGATTTCTGCAAGATTAGGAAAATTTGGTCCTTATGTGCAATTGGGAGAGCAAAAAACTAAAGACGAAGAGAAGCCTTTATTTTTCAATCTAAAAAAGGATCAATTAATAACTACCATTACTTTAGAAGACGCTTTGGCTTTAATGGAATTACCCAAATTGCCACGTGAGGTTGGTTTTTATGAAGATAAACCCATGATTATTGGTGCTGGAAAATTAGGACCTTATATCAAACACGATGATAAATTTACCAGTTTGCCCGCCTCAGAAGATCCATTTACCGTAACCGAAGCAAGAGCAATTGAGCTTTTGAAAGAAAAAATTGCGGCAGACTTAGGAAGTGCCATTGGAATTTTTGAAGAAGAGCCAATTACTTCTGGAAAAGGCAGATTTGGTCCTTATGTGAAACATGGGGGGAAATTTTATTCGCTTGGACGTGCTGACAGTTTGGAGACTATTACCTTTGAACGTGCTGTTGAAATCATTACGAAGAAGCGGGACTCGGAAGCCAATAAATTCTTGAAGGAATTCCCTGAAAATGAAACCATTAAGGTTTTGAACGGAATGTATGGCCCTTATATTCAAATTGGAAAACGTAACGTTAAAATTCCAAAAGACATGGTTCCAGCAGAGTTAACATTAGAGGATTGTATTCGATTGGGGGAAGAAACACCTGTGGTTGCGGCTAAAGGCAGAAAGAAATAATGAATTTTAATAAAAGAGCCTTCAAATTGAAATTTGAAGGCTCTTTTATTAAAAAATTTTATCTCAACGAAAGGGTTAATAATTACCTTTCTTTTTCTGATTATTATCAATTATTACCCCTGTTCCAGCACCTACTCCTGCACCGATAACACCACCAATGACGGCTCCCTTCCCACGATTGCTCTTATTAATAATTGCACCTGAAACGGCTCCAACACCAGCACCAATTAAAGCACCTTGAACAGGTCGGCTTATTTTACGTTTCTTTTTTACTGGTTTATACACTGGTGCTTCTGAAGATGGAGTTGAATATTCTTCGGTACTTGGATTCCTCGAAACAAAACTCTCTGAATTAGCACTGTTATATCTTTTTGATGAGTTCGAAGATACTTTCTTGGTATCCTTCAACGAGTCACGTGTAAATTGTTTTGCCGACTGAATCTGAGCAGCCATTTTCATAGAATCAATTACTTCTTGTTTGGCATCTTTGATTTGCGTTTGCATCTTCATCGAATCAATTGCCATCATTTTTGCTTGCTGAATTTCCTTTCTGGAATTATCACTACAAGCAAGCATCAACCAGGATGCTGAAATAATCATCATTATCTTTTTCATAATCTTATTGGGTTAAAATGAATTTCCGTATCAAACCTTTTGAAATGGAATACTGTATTTCACGTTTATGAGATTAATACAAATACGAAATATTACTTTCTTTGGTTTAAAATACCGTTCCACCTTAACAAACGTTAACTTCTTTAAGGACACTTTAACTTTGTATTAACAAAAAAGCCTTCAGAATCGCAAAAATAAAATTATCCTCAATAAATAGATTTGTAGGTGTTCTCTCAAAATTATAAATAACCTAAGACTATTCACCTCAGCTGTGGAATTGTGTCCAAATACGGGGTAATCAAAGATTTGGGTAAAATTTTAGTAGCATAATTATCACAATAGTTTTTTTCCATTATCTTTTAATAAACTTTCGTTGGTAATATTTCTGGTCTATTTTTACGTTAATAATGTATAATCCTGAAGCAAAATTTTGCGTATTTATTTCCAAATCATTATCTCCTGCTAATCCATAAGTATCTGAATTGTAAACTTTTCTACCTAAAGCATCGAAAATTTCTATCAAGACCGGTTTAAAATCTTGGAGGTTGAATCCCAAAGAAATTCTTTCGGATGCAGGGTTCGGATAAAGATTTAATTCATCGCATTCTCGACAAATATTGATAGGGTTTATCTTCGTTTGTTTTCCAGAATTGCTACAGGTAAAATTTACTTTCGCATTTCCAATCAAGTAACTACTGTTGGGAATTTTAATTTTCAAACTGTGTTCACCATCCGATAGCGGAGGTAGTTTAAACGAAAATCCGTGCTTGGCATTTCCAAAAAATCGCTGGGACTCTGGATTTAAACTATCGGCAATAGCGTTTTTTAATACCTTACCATCTAATTGAATTTCATATTTTACCGATTCTGCAATATTACTCTTATTAACAATCCAGCCGTAACCACCCTGACAGTCAGCTTTTTGCAATTGCCCCTCGTATTCAGAATTTACGTTAGCATCCTCGCAAACTGGTGGCGTATCTTTTATAAAATCTTCCTCCAAAATAACCTCAACGGGTTGTCCTCCATTTTTTGCTGAAATTTCTTGCCACGCAGGCAAAATTTTACATCTGCCACTCCCAAAAACACATCCTCCTTCAAACAAAAAATCAGATAACTTGAATGTAATTTTCCCTTTCGGAATTATAGCAATTGGCGATTTATTTTCTAACCATTTATTTTTTATTACCTCAACAAATTTGGGAGCATTATCCAGTATTTGCATCAAATTACTGCCTTTGACGTTTGGAAAATAGGCAACCATTTTTGCCCCGTGAGCAAAAGATTCATCAATTTGTTTGAATCCTTCATGTGCATAAACCGCAGCTTCAGTTTGAGATGGAAGTAAATCCTTAATCTCCGCTTCATTCATCACCCACTTATTGGGCATATTACTACGAATCAAGTCCATGGAAAATCGATGGTTATAAGTTAGGTAGTCATTGACTTTTATGCCATCTGTCCCCTCTCCCAAGTCCTTAAATGCCATTGTTCCTCGTCTTACTGCCAGTTGGTCGAAGACTGAACCATAATCATTGATAAATTTAAAAGGGCGAGCCACTTTCACAGATTTCACTGTTTGAATAAACTCAGCATTAAACCGTTTCAACATGAAATGACGGAAATTATACCAATCTTTCCCATCCTGATTTTCAAATGAATACTCAAAATATTGACTATATTTTGGATTAATTTCATTAAATGATTTTAATCCATTGTAAGCGGCTCCCCAAGATTTTTTCAAAACATCCAAATTGTTGCAGTAACGCTTTCTCAGCCAAACTTGATAGGCTTCCTTCATGGGTTGAGAATAATCATACATTCCATCGGTAGCGGAATTCCCGAAGGGGTAACCTAACTCCTGCTCACCCGTGGTTGCCAAGCTAACGTATAAAATATCGCCATTTTCTTGGTATTTTTTGTAGCGTTCTATTACTTCGGTCGTAAAGTTTTTCATGCGTGTCATAGAGGAAGTGGCGGCAAAAGATGTCATTCTGCGTTTTCCAGGACCCGATTGTGCGTAAGTATATTTTCCTTCACCATCAACCATTAAATCATTCTCGTTGAAGTTTGAACACCATTGGCTTTTATCGTCTCCACACCAACCATCAACCCAAACTCTTAACCCAATTTTCATTCCTAATTCAGAGGCTTTTTTGATTTGATTATCCACTTGAATCCAAGGGTTTGGCGTACCTGCCCGATAAACTTTCACATAGTCCCAGAGTACGGCAATATTAACAGCATTAAACCCTAACTGGTGAGCTTTCTCAATTTCTTTCACCCCTAAATCATTGGGTTTTTCATCAATATTTACCAAAACTAAGGCTAAATATCTCTGGTTGTCTTGGGCATTTATTGAAAAATATGAGGAGAAAAAAAATACGATGACGAGTAAGCTTTTTTTCAAAATACTGAATACTGAAAATGTAGATTTTATAACTGTCTTCATGCTTATTTTTTTTAAGATATATTTTTAAGAATCAAATTCTGATTATTTGCTGAAAGAAAAACCGCTATTAAGCAATTTCAGAACTCGTTGCTTTTTCCAAGTTTCTGTATCATTTGCAGCCACCACTTCAACGATTTTACGTTCATCAATGTTGCTTAAATCGCTGATTCCTGTTTCAGAAATTATTTGTTCAATCGCTTTTTTTAATACCAATATCGAACCACCCAATCCTCTATTTACACACAAATCTACTCTTAAAGCAAATCCTCCCTGTGTTCTAATAACCTGATTAAAGTTATAATTTACTCCATTTATAAAAATTAATTGCGTTGGTGAAAGGGATTTCAATACGTATTCTTCCAAAGCAATTTCGACTTGGCAACGAATCATACTTCTTCGGAAACCGCTGGCGATGAATGCGGTTGTTAATTGCATATCATTCGCCACTTCCAAATAAGCGGCATCTCCTTCTCTAATTCCTAAAGCAGTTTCAACTTGAAAGGTTGGAACTTTATAATTCTGGATATTCATACCATATCTTCCAAAGCAATCATTAAAAGCATATTCATCCTTGGTTTTAAATCTTTGCAAGACTCTCGAAAGCATTGACCCACTGGCAAACCCTCCCGTGAATTGAATGAATCCAAACGAAAAAATGGCTTTGTCATAACTATTTACGGCATCAAAAGAACCTTCATTTTTGGCTATATAATGAAGTAAGTCAATATAAAATGGTTGCTGACATAAATCAGAAAAAAAATGAATATTGCTCTCAAAAGTTGATTTGCCAACGTAGGAAACTCCTTTTGAA
>JAYVIV010000243.1:0-48706 GCA_043769985.1 Arcicella sp. | reverse complement strand
CTCAAAATTTGCTGCTCCACGCATATTGAATGCCCTTGCATTTTCAGCATCTTTATCAATGGCTTGATTCAAATATTCAACTGCCTCTTTGGCATTTCCCTTCTGTAATTGTTCTTTGGCTTTATCCAAAAACGCCTCTGATGAACCCGAACAGGCAGTTAACAGTGAACAACTAACAATTAACAGTAGGCAGTTTTTTAGTAGGACAGGTTTCCAACCTGTCATTGTATAGAATTGAACAGGTTGGAAACCTGTCCTACTTAAGAAAAAACGGAACATTATGATTTTGTTTTGATGATAAATAAAAAAAAATAAAAATAAATTACACACTGTAAACGACTGATACTAAAAAGTTTATAACTCATTTAAACAATAAATACTCATAAATTTTGAAAGTGCATTTTGTAACTTCAACAAAATCCACCATCTTTGTGTCGGCAAATTACCAGCTCCCTCTGAATCCCCCAGGTCTTGATCGAAGCAAGGGTAGGTAGGTTGTAGCGGTGAATTTGCCTTTTTTTATGCCCTTTTGGGAAGGAGGAAGGCATTAAGGGAGACAGGAGAAATGAAAACTGCAATTTTAATCTTTGTATCTTCTTGTAAAATTGTTTTCCCATTTCTCCCGTTTCTCCTTTCAAAGCTTCACAAATTTCTTCACAAATCTTTTTTCTCCTTGTTGAGCATTCAAAAAATAAGTTCCTTCGGGTAAATATTTGATGTCTATCGAATAATTTTTCTGACCCGCTTTCAACTCATTTTCTGAGAGAATTTTCCCCATTACATCATTGATTTTCAAGTAGATATATCCTTTCCCAAAAGCAGGAATTTCAATTTGAATAAAATCTTTGCTCGGATTTGGATATAACTTCATACCTTCTTCAATTTCACTATCAATTGCCAAAACATTTTTCCCAAGTGCTTTCCACGGCACCAAATTCTCTTCTGGTTTTGCGAGTTTATTGGTTGTATAAATATGAAATTCACCCGCTTTGAGGGGATATGCTTTCGCTAAATCAGTAACTTCTAATTCTTCATTCGTAAAATAGTCATACCATTTTCCTGCACTTGGGAATATATCTGAAACAGTTCGTTCTGTTAAAGCGAAATTTGAAACTAAAATCAACTGACTCGAAGCATTTCTTAAAGTTATTTTCTTTACAAGTCCGCCCAAATCGACCTGAAAATCTGTTGTTTTAAATATGTCCTGCGATGTTTTTAACTTAATAATTTCTGCATAAACTTTATACAATTTTAAGCGGTCTGCATCCTGAAAATATTCCCATTTGATTGGTTTACGCCCCGTTCTATCGTTTTGGTCAATTGAAATATCGTATCCTAATTCCCCAAATTGCCATATCATTTTAGGTCCTGGAATAGTTAAGAATGTTGCAGCAGCGGCTTTTGAACGTTCTAAAACTGTTGGTAATGAAGTAATATTTTTTGAGACATCAAAAACAATACGTTCTTCATCGTGGCTTTCCATATAACCAATCACCGCTGGAGTTTTGAAACCCCTTGGCTTATAAGAAAAACGGGAGAAATCGCTGCTATTTCCCTTCACGGCATTTCTTGCATCACCATTTTGATTTGCCCAAACCATCATACCCATATCGGTCAGCACTTGCTCTTCACGGTCTTCTGAGAATAATTCCAGAATCACGTAAGCATCTTTATCGTAAGCTCGAATTTTGTCGTAATAGTTCTTCCAAATGTCAATTCTTCCTTGGTCGTATAACCTAAAAGAACCATCATCGCCACTTTGTCTTTGCGTAAAGCCCTTGGCTAAATCAAAACGATAGCCATCAATTTTATATTCTTTTATCCAAAATTCATTGGCTCGTTCCACATAATCTTTCGTTGCTTGACTTTCGTGATTAAAATCAAAAAAGACGGAATAAGGATGCGTAGCCTGCTGATTGAAAAACGGTGAATCTTTTGAAGGTTGAGTGCCATCCCAATACATTTTCACGTAAGGAAATTCATAATCCGCTTGGTTATAAACCACGTCCAGCACAACGGCAATGCCATTTTCGTGACATACATCAATAAATCTCTTCAAATCGTCTTTCGTTCCATAAGCCTTATCGGGAGCTAAAAAATAGGTAGGATTATACCCCCAAGAATCATTATTGGAGAATTCTGAGATTGGCATCAGTTCAATACAATTCACGCCTAAATTTTTGAAATAAGAGATTCTATCAATCGCATTTTTATAAGAACCATCTTTATCGAAATCTCTGATAAGCATTTCATAAATCACTAAATTATCTTGAGCAGGGCGTTTAAAATTAGGTACTTTCCAAGTATATGGAGTCTGTCCTGTTTGAAAAACTGAGGCAATTGATTTAACCGTTTCAGGTAAAATCTTTAGATTGGGATAAGTGCTTGAAGAAATTCCTTTGTCGTTATTGGGGTCGAGAATTTTCTCACAATAAGGATCTCCCACGGGCAAAGTTCCGTTCACTAAATATTGAAAAGCGTACTCCTGTCCTTTTGTAAGTCCTTCAATTTCAATCCAATAACGATTTTCATCGGCAGTTCTTTTCATCAAGGACTGAGCATTTACTTGCCAATTATTGAAATCTCCAATCGCATAAATAAACTCTTTTTTAGTGGCAAATAACACTAAAGTAACCTTTGTATCAGAAATATAATTAATGCCATCTTTCATGCCCGTTGGCAAGGCAGCAGTTGCGGGAGTTGGTTTCACGGTAACAACAAATTCAGAAGTGGCAGTTTCAGTAGCAGTTTTTGAAGAAATTTTCACCGTTTGAACAGAACCCGACACGGTTCCAACTTTCAATGAATATATTAAAGAATCTTTGTTTGTAATTGTTGAAACAGAAGCCCCATTCACGGTTAAATCCAAATTTGAATTTTGTGATGAAATAGCAACAACACGAATCGTAGTTCCAGCATCCGCAAAAAAGGTTTTTTCTTTGGGTTCAAGAAAGGCAACGTTCAATTTGTTGTCATAAAGCGTAACGATGAAATCTTCGGTTTGAGCTTTTCCATCACCACTTTTCAACAACATACCCAACTTTTTAATGGGAATATTGGCTGGTACGCCGTAATAATCTCTTGGCTTTAATTTAATACTCCATTTATCATTGCCAAGCGAAGTCATTTTCCCTTTCTCGAATGGAACGGAAAAGTTGGTTTGCCCAGCGGGTTGGTACTGGAAAGCGTTGCCAGTTTCGGTGCTTCCCGCCCCAGACCATAGAAATACATCCGTAGTTTTACCCAAAAGCCCTTTTGCAAGAGCATCTTTGGCAAGTGTAAGGTCAAAAGTAATGGTAATTTCTTGATCGCCATTGGGTAAGGCGGGGGTTGTTGTGACAACCTGACCAATAGAAGCAAGCCATTTCGCCCAGAGAAGTGCGAACATAATCATATATCTTTTCATGTTGTTTATAAGAATATAACTGCCTCAATACACAGGCAATTTAGGTTAATGGAATACGAAGATAAGAAAAACCGCTTATAAAAAATACTTCTTTAAAGCCTCATAAACCTTATGCACAGGCAAGCCCATAACCGTAAAATAAGAGCCTTCCATTCTTGGGATTCCGACCATACCGATGAAATCTTGAACGCCATAAGCACCTGCTTTATCAAACGGACGACAGGTTTTGATGTAATAATTTATCTCTAAATCAGTTAAATCACGAAAGAAAACTTCAGCAATGTCGATAAATGTTTCAGTGACTTCTTGCGTCATAATACACACACCCGTAATTACTTGGTGTTGTCGTCCTGATAATTTTCTAAGCATCTCTCTTGCTTCTAATTCATCTTTTGGTTTATTTAGAATATCCTTATCAACAACCACAATCGTATCAGCCGTGAGGACTATCTCATTAGAAAGGTCTTGTCGGAATGCCTCTGCTTTTTTAAGAGCCAAATAAGCAGGAACTTCTTCGGCTGGCATAGTTTTCGGGAAATCTTCGTTAGTATCTTTTACCTTTACTGTGAATTCAAAACCTGCATCACGCATTAATTGTTGTCGTCTGGGTGAATTTGAAGCTAAAATAAGCGGCTTGTTTAATTGAAGCATATTTTCTTGTTGTTATTCGTTAGTGTTGTAGGCTCTATGAATTCAAAGACCACAACGTTTGTTGTTCGTTAATCGTTATTATTTATATATCAAAATTAGTAAAATAACGCACTTTTACTAAAGATTAATACCTAATTACCAATAACAAATTATCCCTTAAAAAATGAAATTGATTTTACAAATTTATTCATATTCCACTAAACAAGCGATTAAGATTTTATTCTTCGTTGTTTTTTCTGTGTCTGTTGGATATGCTCAAAATACAGTTGATTCTACTAAAACCAAAAATTCTCTTTATGTTGAATCTGTAAGCATGAAATCTGCAAAAGATAGTTTGATGTTTACGAGATTGAAAAAAAGGTTTTCCAAAAATAAAATCCTTAACGAAATTTATAATGCCCTTTTTCGAGATGTTTATAATCAAAATTCATCAGGTCAAGAGGTTTTGCAAATTGAAGAAAGTCCTTTTAAGGAATATGAAGGTCGAGTTGTTAGGAAAATATACGTCAAAAGAAAACAAGTTTTTGGCGAAAGTATTGTTGATACATCCAGAATTGCAGAAGGATTTGATCGTTTTTTAAACTCCTTACATACAAATACGAGGGAAAGAATTATTCGAAATTCCTACTTAATGTTTGAAGTTGGGGATATTATTAGTGCCGATCGACTGCGAGATAATGAACGTTTGATGCGTAGAAGTTCAATTTTGCATGATGCCCGAATTTTGGTTCTGCCCGACCCTAACTATCCAAACTTGGTTGATTTACTGGTCATAACTCAAGATATATGGTCGCTGTTGCCCGATGCTGGCTTCAATAGTTTTAAAAATTATTTTATTGGACTTAATCAGGTGAATTTCAGAGGATTAGGACATTCATGGAAAAATAATTTTTATGTAAATCATACCCAAAAACCTGCTTTAGAATACTATACTCAATATACGATTCCTTATATTGGAAGAAGTTTTGTGACGGGTCAAGCAGAAATGGACTTACGCCGCCAAACCAATCATTATGCCTTCAGATTATTCCGCCCATTTCTTACACCCGAAATGAAATTGGCAGGTAGTTTTGAATTGAGCAACGACCGAAATTTGTTAAATACCTTTCGTGGGACTGATGGGACTATTTTTAAAACGAATGATACTACCACGTACACTTTCCCAACCAACCGAAACATCTTTGATTTTTGGTTGGGCTATGCCTTCAAAGTTCCATTTTTTAGTAAAGAATTAAGAGAAAGAACACGCTTTGTTTTGGGTGTGAGATATGCTGATATTTCATATACTATTCGCCCAGAAGTAACGGCTGATACCAATCAATTTTTCAGAAATCACCGTGATTTTTTAGTAGGTTTGGGGTTTTCTAATCGTCAATATAAAAGAGATTTTTTGATTTATGGTTTCGGAATTACGGAAGATGTTCCTTATGGATATTTAGCAACGGTGGTGACTGGTTATGAGAATTCCGATGCTTTTGGAAAACGATTTTACACGGGCATAAAACTCGCAAAAGGGCAGTATATTGGCAAAGCGGGCTATATTTATGGTCTTATTAATGCTGGTGCATACACCAATGGCACATCAGGATTGAGTATCGAATCTAATTATTTTAGTACACTTCATACATTCAGAAAAAGAACACAGGTACGTCATTTCGTCAATTTTAGGTATTCATTGGGACTGAATCGTTATACGGGGGAATTTGTAAACATCAATCGTGAAAATGGAATCTTAGATGCCAACAGCGATAAACTTTTTGGTAGCAAAAAATTGGGGATTGGTTATCAGATTGTTTTCTTTTCAAGGCTTAATTTCTTAGGTTTTAGAATCGCCCCATTTTTTCAAACAGATTTTGCGTTTGTATCGCCCAAAGATAGACTTTTAATTGAAAAACTTCCCTATACTGGTATAGGCATAGGGATTCGGTTGCGTAATGAGAACCTGACTTTTAATACCTTCCAAATAAAATTCTCTTATTTCCCTAACGTTCCTGATGTTAGAACGCTCAATTTTGCCTTCAATGATACCTACAACCTTCGTCTTCGTGATTTCGACATTTCAGCTCCTGAAATTGTTCCTTTCAGATAATTTTACTGTAAAATATTAAAAGATGTACCGTTCAATAATTTTGTAATAATTCAAACAGTATAATCTTACTGAACAGCAATATAATGTTCTCAAAACAGTTCGAGAACCTCACCCACAAGCCGCAACGGTTAATTACATTCTTGAAGGAATGATTGACAAAATATCCAATGTTTCCCGATTAGTCGATAAATTAGTATCAAAAGACTTAGCAAAAAAAGTAAGGTCTAATTGCGATTTACGATCAGTTGATATTTTATTAACGGAAAAAGGAATAGCTCTTCTGGACGAATTAACTACGATAATGGATGAATATGACGATTCGTTTTGTGGGTTAAATGAAAGTGAAATTAGCTTAATCAACACACTTCTTGAAAAATTAAGAAATAACAAATAGCTAAGCACCTGTTTTTCAAAGAGTTATAAAAATTAACAAAAAATTAACACACTGATGTATTGACATTTAATGTTAATACATTAATTTTGTGCCATAAAATCATGAGTATAGAACAAGACATAAAGCAAACCAATTTTAAATCACCTTATTCAAAAGCGGTGATTAACGTTCTTTACACAAACAATTGGCTCCAGTCTATGCAAGTTGAGATTTTCAAACCTTTTGATTTGACTCTTCAACAGTATAATGTTTTGAGGATTTTGAGAGGGCAATATCCAAATCCTATCACGGTGATTGCAATCATAGAGAGGATGCTTGATAAGATGTCTAATGCTTCTCGTTTGGTAGATAAACTTTTAGCTAAGGATTTGGTAATGAGAAGGTTATGCCCTCAAGACCGCAGAGCAGTTGACGTGATTATAACCGAAAAAGGTTTAGAACTCTTAGAGGAAATTGATGCCTTACAAAGTCAATGGGAAAGTAAACTTCATGGATTATCAGAAAGTGAAGCCTTACAATTGAGTGAACTCTTGGACAAAATGAGAAAATCATGAATCAATGTTGCAAACAATTATCAACTATATTAAATCAACAATTACATTTAACAATTTAATTTTAAACAAAAATGAAAGCAATTAAATCTATCGCAATTCTTTTAGTAACGGCATTGTTCGTAAATGTGGCAATGGCTGCAATTCCTAAAAAAGGAGCAAAAAAGGCAGTTACATTAGCTGTGGACACAAAAGCAAGTAAAATCAACTGGTTAGCAAAAAAAGTAACTGGACAACACGAAGGAACTATCAATTTAGCTTCGGGTTCATTAGTTGCTGATGGCATGAAAGTGACAGGCGGTGAGTTCGTAATCGACATGAAATCAATCGTTTGTACTGACATTACGGATGCTGAATACAACAAAAAGTTTATTGGTCACATCACAACTGGTGACTTTTTTGAAGTGGAAAAATATCCAACTTCAACTTTCAAAATCACGAAAGTTGAGGCAGGAAATATAACTGGAAATTTGACTTTACACGGAGTGACAAAATCTATCACTTTCCCTGCTAAGGTATCAATGGTTGGTGGAAAAGCAACGGCAACAGCTTCTATTCCAGTTGACAGAACGGATTTTGGCGTAAAATACGGTTCAAAGAAATTCTTTGATTCGATTGGTGATAAAGCAATTGACGATGTTTTCAATTTGAATATTGCTTTAGTAGCTGGTAAATAAAATTTAAGAATTTTTGAAATATTAAGGATTAAATATTCGTTATTTCAACAGTTTCTCATAAGTCCTCACATTGTTTTAACCCTTGGGTTTTAATTTTGTGGGGATTTTTTTTGTATTCAATTTGTCAAATTAAGCTGAGACAAAATCGCTCTCTTTTCTATATCATTTCCGCCACTTTTCTTCCCGTAGCCATGGCTGCATTCAGAGATGGATAGGCAGTTGTATCACCACATTGATAGAGTATATCACTTATTTTCAAGTTTTTATCAACCAATGAAATATCAAAATTGGGTAATGCTTGAGGGATATGATAGGTTTTGAGATGTTGCCAAGTTTCCACTTCTTTTCCGTACCAAGTTGTTAATTCACGTTTGATATTTTTTGCTAACTCAGTTTCATTATGAAGGTCAAACCCTTGCGTTGAAACTGAAACTAATGATTTTCCATTAGGGGCATAAAAAGGAGCAATATCACTCGGCACACACATATTATGAATCATCGAAGTTCGATTGGGATTAAGCACCAACATCTTCTCCTTTAAGGGGGAGGAATCGGCTGAAAAATAGGTACAAGTGGTTGAGTTAAATTTTCTTGGTGTATCATTTCCCAGTAATTTATCGGCATGAAAACCGTCAGTAGCCAAGACAATTTTCTCTCCATATAATCGATCGCCGTTCTCTAAATAAACCCTGTTTCCGTCAATTTTAACCACTTTTGTATTTAATTTAACCGTTCCTATATAGAGTTTTTTCTCTATTTGTCTGGCAATTTGTTCTATACCTTTTGCAGGAACAACAGCATCCCCTTCGTAGAATTTTCCGAAAATGTATTTGAAAAAATTCGAGGACGTTGAAAGTTCATTTTCTAAGAAAACACCGCCAAAAAAAGGTCTAAAAAATTGTTGAATCATATTATCTGAGAAGCCGTAATTCCGTAGATAATCTAAAGTTGAAATACCCTGCTTCTCGAATATTTCTTCTTGTACATTATTTGTATCTAAAATCAACCTCAAGACACGTATTTTATCCGTAAAATTTCCTATGTTTGATGTCAGAGATGACCATATTTTTGAAGGTTCTTTAAAAGGGTTTCCTACAATTGAAAAATTATTTTTTTGATTATCTCGAATCAATGCTCCTGATGTAAATGCTTTTAAATCAAGTTGTTGATAGTCTAATAAACGTTGAGCTTCTGGATAAGCCGTTAATAAAATTTGGAATCCTCGGTCTAACAAAAAACCATCTATCTTATCAGTTCTTACTCGTCCCCCAATTCCATCGGATGCCTCCAAAATTAGAGATTGAATTCCTCTATCTTTCAAATATTTTGCACAAGTCAAACCCGCTATACCAGCACCAACAATAATTACCATATCTTATTTCTTTATTATGTAGTAAAATTAACAAACCTTTCCGAAAAGAGTTTTAGTAAATATAAAGTTTAGGCAATGATTATAAAAATCATCTAATAATAATTTTTTAAATCACTGAAAATCAATCATTTACACAATTAAAAATTAATCATTAATTACTAATAACTAATATGGTATCATAAAATTGAAAATTAATCGTTAAATTAGTCATAAAATTAATCCTCAAATTTGTTTTAAAAGACCAAATCGTAACTCAAAGCGGTCTTGATAACCCATAGAAAAACTATGCAGAATCTTCTAAGTATTCTTCTCCAAAGTACCGTAATTACTGCCGATTCCGTTGCCACCGCCACTAATGGTATGACCAAAGTAAATGATGAAATGAACATTTTGAACCTCATTGAAAAAGGGGGCTGGGTAATGATTCCCATTTTCATTTTGTTATTTATCGCCATCTTCTTATTTTTTGAACGTTATTTATACATTCGCAAAACTGCCAGAATGGATAATACTTTTTTGTATTCTATTCGTGAAATGTTAGTGGGTGGGAACGTTCAAGGTGCCATCAACTATTGCAAAAATTCGCAATATCCGATTGCTAAATTATTAGAAAGAGGATTAAATCGTTTGGGTTCTCCAATTCGTGACATTGAAAACGCCATTGAAAACACTGCAAGGGTTGAGATATACAATATGGAAAAGAATTTAGGCATTCTTTCTGCCATTGCTAAAATTGCCCCAATGTTTGGTTTTTTGGGAACGGTTTCAGGCATGATTCGGACGTTTCATAATATCGCTTCAGCCAATAAAATTGACATCAGTACGATTGCAAGCGGTATTTATGAGAAAATGGTAACCTCGGCAACGGGTTTAATGGTTGGTATTATTGCTTACTTCTTTTATACCATCTTAACAACCATGATTGACCGTGCGGTGAACAAAATGGAAATTACTGCGATTGATTTCTTGGATATTTTACATAAACCAGCAACGAAGTAGCGGAGGAAAGGAGAATGGAGAAAAGGAGAAATGAAATTAAATCTCAATATTCTCCCCTTTTCTCCTTTCCTCCATTCTCCTTTTCTCCATAAATAATATGAATATAAGAAAACGCACAAGAGAACAATCGGAAGTGGAAACGGGGGCTTTGGCTGACATTTTATTCTTCCTCATGATGTTTTTCCTCATGATTTCAACATTGGCAAGTCCAGATGCTATTAAATTACTTTTGCCACAATCCTCATCCGCTCAACAAACCACCACAAAGGAAAACATCAGAGTTACAGTGGATGCTGAAAACCGATATTTTGTAGATGACGAGCTTGTCCCTTTTGAAGAATTAGAAACATATTTAGCCGACCAAGCTAAGAAAAAAGGCTCCGAAACTGTTATTTTGAGGATTGCCCAAGACAGAACGGTTCAAGATTTAACGAAAGTCTATGATATTGTGGCACGTTTACAATTAGTGATGGTGATGGCGACGGATAAAATATAGGGATAATTCCTTGATAAAATACTTAAAAATAGCCGTTTACGTTTTTCGTAACGGCTATTTTGATTTAAAAACTATCAATATGAGCAATTTTAGAATAATAATTGAACACATTTTTTACAACGATGATTTTATAAAAATCCTATCATCAACGGTTGTAGGAACACTAATAGGTCTTGAAAGAGAATACAGGGGCAAATCTGCAGGCGTACGGACTTTCGCTTTAATTTCAGTTGGAAGTACCATATTTACCATTCTTTCAGAAAAAATGGGCATAAATTCCCCAGACCGTATTGCGGCAAATATTGTGACAGGCATTGGTTTCTTGGGTGCTGGAATAATTTATAAAATGGAAGACCGAGTGAAAGGGTTAACCACGGCAACAATCATTTGGGTTACGGCTGCGTTAGGAATGGCAATCGGTGACGGACACATTTTGCTTTCTTTTTTAGGGACAATGATTGTATATATTGTGTTGGGCCTTTTTGTAAAATTGGAGGTGTTAATGGGTAAATTTGGATTAACCCGTAATTATAGAATAGTAATTGCTTATTCTCCCGAAGCCTACGCAAAAATTGAAAGAATATTTGAACTATGCAACTTATCCGTAAAAAGCGAAAAGCAATTAATCACGCCCGATAAAATCGTTGGAATCTGGTCGGTCAGGGGACGAGTAACAAAGCATAAAAAATTAATTAAAAAATTAATGTCTGAAGAAGATGTAAAAGAATTGGAGTTTTGATATTTTGCTTGACTATGAAATCTATTTCCCTATTTCGTTCTTGTTTAGCATATTATAGATATTGGTAACCATCAACACAAATAATCCTGCTGAAACACTTAACAAAACATTATAATATTTGGGAGCTGAAAGGGAAAGTCGAATAATAACTGTTGCCAAAGCAAAAGATGAATATCGAAACAAATGAACGTACAAGTTACTATATCGCAAGGAAATAATCAAAATCAGGATATCCATGAAAATTAGAATAGTGTAATAAACATTAAAATCGTTCTGATAATGATTTGTGAGAAAGAAATTGATAAAATCATACGTACATATAGAGATAAAAACCATCAACAAAATGTTTGCAACCGATTTTTTTAACATGATAAATCGTAGTTGTTCCTGCGGATTATTTGTAATTCGGACATGACGTTGAGCTTTGTAAAACAGCCCTATAATTAAAAATATTATCACAGCCCCCGTAGCATCGGTCATTAATGGAAGCAGTTCCATCAAAGTGTCAGTACTCCATGCTATGTCTAAAGGGAGATGCCCCATTTCTTTAAAAGCATCACGCAAGAGAATAAGAGAAATAATCTCAAATTGCTTTCCAACTGAATCCGCCACTGAGTGAGTTAGAATAAAGACTAACCCTAATATTTCACTAATGAGCAAAACACTAAAAGCTAATTCAATGGCAAAAAACTTACCTACTGTGAAGCTAATAATTTGATAGTGAGAGAGTAGAGTGGTAGTAACTCCAATGAAAAAAAACATAACCACTAAATTACTAATCATTTTAGAGGCTTGAATTGAGTGCCAACGATCTTCACATTTGTCATATACGGCAATCCAACTTTGTAAGATTTTTTCCATTTTGCGGTTAGTATTATCGAAAATATTTGAGTACTTCCATGTAAACTAATAAAAAATCACTTATGTTTATGTTTCCTTTGAATAAAATATAGTTCAAGATGAAATAATCAGTTCACTTTGAACATTTCATTAGAGTTGAAGTTATAAATATAATACTTAGTTAATAAATAACCAATCAACATAAAAGTTATGTTTCACAAATTTAAAATATCAGAAATAGTCATTTTAGTGCTCGTCATTATCTTGATATTTGTTTCGGAATATACGTTTGTATTTTTAAAAGATGCAGATAGAGCCATTTTCATCGGTCTCTGGCCTCCCACTATCTTGGCATTGTTAATTTATGTCAACACGAAACTAAAAAATTAATATGGAAAACTTAGAACTGCTTGTATTAACATTTGCCGTGGTCGTTTCATTTATCTCCTTCGGAACTGCCACTTACATTCAATTTAAAAACATGAGTAAAAACGAGTATAAAGGTGGAGGAGAAAGCCACGGTGAAGTCAGTATTGTCAACTTTCTGGGCAATAAAATTGACAACGGGGAAAGTAAAAAAAAATAATTTCACTGTTGTAGTTCATCAAAATATGTTCGAGTAATTCCTCGAATACTTTTTGGTGAAAAATTAAAAATACTACTTAAATCTCACAAGATTTAATTTTTCAATTCTTTGTCAATTTCAACAATTATTTCCTTAATTTTCTTAATCCCGACATTACCAATTCTTATGTTTTCATTGGCGTGCTTAATACTAATTTCTGTATCGGTTTGGAAAGTAGTATCTAAGAAAATAGCACTTTTATTTTTCCCAACAACTGTATTTTGGGTAATGAAATCTGCCAATTTTGTAAACGTAATCATGAAAGTCTCTCCTGCTTTTTCTGTGGCTGGAACATGGTGCTTGTAATAAGAAAGTATCAGTTTTTTAAGTTTTTTATTTTCAATGAATACAGTTTTGCCACTTGACTCGAAACCCTCATAATTTCCACTATTTTCCTCTCCAAAAAAAAGTCTAAAATCTGTGTCTAAAGGGTATTTGGCGTTTGACTTATCAAGACTGTCAACCGAAGTGTTGTTCAAGTTACGGGCAAATTTAAACTGTTTGAGAAGCTCATAAATTGATTTATTTTGACCCTCTAACCCAACAATATCTTTGTTCAAATCGTCCTTCAAGTCAACCAAAAATTCATTCACTTCCTTTTGATGACTCCGGTGTTCGTTCAAATCGTGAAACCACGTTGAGAGCGAAACGGCAAATATAATAATTAATAATTCAGTAATAATTTCTTTCCATCGTTCAGATGAAGACTCTTTTTTCTCTTCCAACTTATCTTTGATTTTGCGGGTGTGTTTGATTATTTCGTGAAACATGATTTATTTAAATAAGATTTAGAAAAACATAACTCGCTGATTTTCAAATATGTTTTGATTAGAGCAAAAAAATGCCAAATCAACTATTTGATTTGGCATTTTTTCCATGACTATATTATTTTAGACCTTTTTACGATGTTGAATCCTTTCATAAACCATTTTGATTATACCATCTTTTAATCCTAAGTCTGGTACAATAATATTTTTTGCTCCCGACCACTTCATGGCAGATAAATAAATCTGAGCAGCTGGCAAAATTACATCGGCACGATCGGCATTTAATCTAAGTTTATTGATACGTTCTTCGTAGGTAAAAGAGCCTACATATTCTTGCAAACGCTTTAATTCCTCAAAAGTCATTGAAGTTTCTCCTTCATGATTAGGAGAAATATTGAATAATTTATTAATGTTTCCACCCGTCCCAACGGCGGTAATATTAGCATTTTTTACATCAATATTACTGTCAACCCACTTCTTCATTCGCTCCCAATCACCCTCTTTTTCCTTATTTTCCAATGTTCTCACCGAACCAATTTTGAATGAGCGAGAGGCAATTTTCTTTCTTCCAGAATATATGTTTAGCTCCGTTGAACCTCCACCTACGTCAATATGCAAATAATTGGCATCGTCTAAAGATTGTACTACCACATCGTTAATCAATTCTGCTTCTTTTGTGCCTTCAATGATATGGATTTTCATGTCCAGAATCTTATGAATTCGAGTCACAACTGCCTCTGAATTTCCAGCCTCACGCATGGCAGAAGTTGCACAGATGAGATAGTCTTTCACTTCATGTAGATCCATCAAAAGTTTGTAGGCATTCAACAATTTAAAAATTCTAACCTCAGATTCCGGGCTAATTTCTCCATCATTAAAAACGTCATGCCCCAAACGAAGAGCAAAACGAACGTATTCAACTTTTTTGAAGCTAATCTTTCCATCATTTTCCAAGACTTTTGAGATTTGCATTCGGGCGGCGTTGGAGCCAATGTCAATTGCAGCGATTTTCATGTATTAATAAGCCCCCCGACCCCCGATGGGTGAGCTATTTAGTTAAATTCCCCCATCGGGGGTTAGGGGGCTAAATGTATATCCATTTCCTTGCTCCTCAAAATCCAATTCCACGCCCATCAAGTACATTAAATGCGGACGTTTTATTAATAATCCAATGTCAAGATTTTCGATTTCGTAAAGGTCGTCAAGGTCTTCCATTTTATCAAATCCAATGAAATAAGTTGCACTACACGCTCCTCCTCGCAAACCAATTCTTAGAAAATAATTTTCAGGTATTCCTTTGATAGTCAAGGCGTTATTAACTTGGGCTTTGGCATTATCAGTAATATTGATTGGAATTATTTTTGTATCTGTCATAAAAAAGTATGCTATTCACTCTTTTGAGTTCATTTCGACCTTAAAATTAACTATTTTTGAGGAAGTAAAATAGGTATTGGTTATTAGTTATTGGTTATCAGTTGTTGGTTATTAGTTATCAGTTATTGGTTGTGTAGTATTCATAACAAAAGAAATTTAGTTGAGAGAAAAATCAGTTTCATTGAAATATAGAATTTGCTCCGATAACTAATTACCAGTAACCAATAACTAATTACCAGTAATTAATAACCGATAACTAATAACCAGTAACTAATAACCAATCAACCCTTACAAAATGGAATTAGTTGCCGATTTAGTAAAGATTATCCTTCCTGCGGGTTTAGTTCTTTGGGCTATGTACTTGACAGTCAGTTCGTTTATAAGAAAAGATGCAGTCGAAAAAGAGTTAGCGATTAAAGCTGAAACGACTAAAACACTCTTACCAATTCGTTTACAAGCCTACGAGCGTATGGCATTATTTTTGGAAAGAATTTCTCCTAATAATCTCTTAATTCGCTTGAACGGACAAACGCCAAATGTGGTTTCTTTTCAACAATTAATGCTCTCAGATATCAGAGAAGAATTTTCGCATAATCTCTCACAACAAGTATATATGAGCGATGAAGCCTGGACAGTTGTGAAAAATGCCATGAATGAAACCGTTGCTCTCATCAACCTGTCTGCCAGAGACTTAACTCCCGAAGCACCAGCCATAGAACTCTCAAAACGCATTTTTGAAGTGATTATGGAGAAAAATGTTAATCCTTCTGACGAGGCTTTGAGGGTGATTAAACAAGAAATCAGAGAGAATTTTATGATGTAATTTTTATGCTACGAATGCACGAATGAAAAGATTAATTATCCGATTAATAAAAAACCATTCGTGAATTCGTGGTTTTAGCACACTCAAAACGTGAAAAAAATCTTAGGTGTTATTCCTGCCCGTTATGCTTCAACTCGTTTTCCAGCCAAACCACTCGTGGATATTGGAGGGAAATCTATGATTCAACGAGTTTATGAACAAGCCATGAAATCAAATTCATTGGCAAAGGTAGTGGTGGCAACCGATGATGAGAGAATTTTTAATCACGTTGTATCTTTTGGTGGAGAAGTAGTTATGACCTCTGAAAAACACCCAAGTGGCACTGATAGATGTTTTGAGACGTTCCAGATTATTTCAAGGGCAGAGCGAAAAAAACAAGGAAAACTCTATAAAAAATATGACTATGTAATTAATATTCAAGGAGATGAGCCATTTATTCAACCCGAACAGATTGATATTTTGGCGGGTTGTTTAACCGAAAAAACTGAATTGGCAACGCTCGTAAAACAGATTGAAGACGAAACCACTTTGTTCAATCCCAATACGCCAAAAGTAGTTTTTGACAATAATCATGAAGCTATTTATTTTACCCGACAAACCGTACCTTATTTAAGAGGAATTGAAAAAGAAAAGTGGCTTGATTTTCACAATTACTTCAAACACATTGGAATTTATGCTTACAGAGTTGATATTTTGAAGAAAATTACAAAACTACCCATGGCTTTATTAGAGCGTGTTGAGTCTTTGGAACAGTTACGTTGGCTGGCAAATGGCTTTAAAATAAAAATTGCCGAAACTCCTTACGATAGTTTCGGCATTGATGTCCCTGCGGATTTGGAAGAGGCTTTGAAGAGAGTTAATTTAACGTCTTAACTTTTTATTTTTAAATTCGGTATATTTTGTTTTCATCAATTCATCAGACATCAATTCTTCCATTGTCACTTTAATAACTTCGCCCCTTTCAACCTGCCTCATGGACTCTAAAAGTCGTTCACGATTCTTTTTATGGCTCATTAAATATTCAGTCGTATCCATAATTTTAAGTTTTATTAATTTAGTAAAATTATTGAATTTTCTTGATTTTAAATTTTCTATTTACTTCGCCGTCAAATAAACAAATGGAATAATACATTCTTCTAACGACACCCCACCATGTTGAAAAGTATTCCGATAATGACTCACATAATGATTATAATTATTGGGATAAGCAAAGAAATAATCCTCCATCGTGAAAACATAAGTCGTTGACACATTTACCTTTGGCAAGAAATAACGCTCAGGTTTACGACACACCAAAAGGTGTCCGTCATCATCCCAATTTAAGTTTCTTCCTTGCTTATAACGCAAATTTGTATTCACAGAACGGTCGCCCACAATCTTTACAGGGTTCTGAACACGAATCATTCCGTGGTCGGTGGTGATGATTAATCTACCTTTTTTATCCGCAATTTTCTTCAAAAAATCAAACAAAGGCGAGTGATTAAACCATGACGCCGTCAGACTTCTATAACCCGATTCGTCTGGTGCTAATTCCTTAATCATTGCCATATCTGTGCGTGCATGAGAGAGCATATCCACAAAGTTATATACCACAATATTCAAATGGTTCTGGTCTAATCTTGAAAAATTTTCAACTAAATTTTTCCCCTGATTATTGTGAATAATTTTGTGGTACGAAGCCTTCACCGGGAAAGGCATTCTGCTTCTTTTGAGTTGTTCTTGAAAGAAGAATTCTTCGTGTTTATTAAATCCTTCTTCTTCTTCACTGTCGCCAATATCCTGCACCCAATGCTTTGGATACTGTTTTTCGATTTCGGAGGGCATCAAGCCAGAAAAAATTGCGTTACGTGCGTAGGCAGTTGTAGTTGGCAAAATTGAATAATAAACCGATTCTGTTTCAACCGAAAAATAGTCTTGAATTAAGCCTTCCAAAATTTTCCACTGGTCGAAACGAAGGTTATCAATTAACACAAAAAACAAAGGAGAATCCTCTTTTAACAAAGGAAAAACTTTTTTCCGCATCAATTCGTGCGATAAAATAGGGCGATTAACTTTGGGTTCATTCAACCAATTTTCGTAATTCTGGGTAATAAATCGTGAAAAATTGGCATTAGCTTCCGACTTTTGCATATTCATGACTTCCGCCATAGATTTGTTTTCAGTACGGTCAATTTCTAATTCCCAAAAGAGTAATTTTTTATAGATTTCCGCCCATTCTGCATGATCAATATTATCTTGGTATTTCATCGCAATCTGACGAAATTCTTGTTGATAGGAAAGATTAGTTTTCTCTTCTTCCAATCGTTTTTTATCCAAAATCTTTTTAACGGAGAGAAGTATCTGATTGGGATTCAGCGGTTTAATCAAATAATCAGCAATTTTTGAACCGATTGCTTCTTCCATAATATATTCCTCCTCCGACTTCGTAATCATAATCACTGGAAGGTTTGGCTTCATTTGTTTTATTTTGGGAAGAACCTCCAAACCCGTCATTCCTGGCATATTTTCATCCAAGAAAACGACATCAAATTTCTTTTTTTCGAGTTCTTCTAAAGCATCATTTCCAGAATTCACAGGGGTGACATCATAGCCTTTTTGCGTAAGAAACATGATATAAGGTTTGAGCAAATCTATTTCATCATCTGCCCAGAGGATTGAATACTGCATAATTATTAGTTTAATGTTAACTGAAAGGATAACGGAGCAAAAATTGTTTTGTTGTTACGAAATTAGTCATTTAACAGTTTTTATGAGTATTTAATTTCACAATCAGCGTAGGCAATGACACTCTGTATTTGTATTTTCTTTAAATTGTATAAAAAATTATTCCAACCATGATAAATAACAATTGTCATAATCAAAACCGCTGACAGGGCGAAAAGCCGCTGTCAGGGTTTAGTCTGAACCCTGACAGCGGCTTTTCGCCCTGACAGCGGTTGAAAAAAGCACTTTTATTATTTAAAAAAAATCATTCCATCAATGACACAAAACCTTAACCGTCGCTCATTTCTGCAAACATCAGCTTTGGCAGGAACAGCACTTTTACTTTCTCCTTCGCTTTTTGGTAATAATAAAACCAACAAAAAGAATATCGGAATTCAACTTTATTCTGTTCGTGATGAGATGAAAAAAGACCCTTTAGGAACACTTAAAAAAGTGGCTGAAATGGGTTACAAAAACGTTGAACACGCCAATTATGTAAACGGGAAATTCTATGGTTATGAACCAAAAGAGTTTCGCAAAATACTGGATGACTTGGGTTTAGCTATGCCAAGTGGGCACACCGTCATGGGTGGGCAACATTATGACTCCACTAAAAATGACTTTACCGATGTATGGAAAAAAACGGTGGAAGATGCGGCTTTATTAGGACAAAAATATGTGGTGAGTCCTTGGTTGGACATAAGTCTGCGTAAGAGTTTTGATGATTGCAAACGTTTTATGGAGGTTTTCAATAAATCAGGAGAATTATGCAAAAAATCAGGAATGAAATTTGGCTACCATAATCACGATTTTGAATTTAGTCTAAGATTAACAAGCGTGAAAGTTTATGACATTATCATGCAAAACACTGATCCAAGTTTAGTGGCTCAACAATTGGATATTGGTAATATGTATAATGGAGGAGGACGAGCCGTTGAATTATTAAAACAATATCCTGGTCGTTTTGAATTGATGCACGTAAAAGATGAAATAAAAGGTGAAAAAGAGGCTTATGAAAGTACAATTCTTGGCACTGGAATTATTGGCGTGGCGGACGTTTTGAAATTAGCCGCAAAAAGTGGAGGAACAACGGAATATATCATTGAACAAGAATCATATCAAGGCAAATCACCTTTGGATAGTATCAAAACTAATTTGGAATGGATTGGAAAGACAAAATTTTAGGCAAATTTAAAGGCACAATTTTTGTACTAAATCCTTAAACATTAACGTTAATCTTAAACAAATAAAATTACAATAATATGAAAAAAGTAATCTTAGGTTTATCATTATTGGCTTTCGTTGCAAGTGCTTCATTTGCAGGTGATAAAGACAAAGGAAAGAGTTGTTCAGATAAAGATAGAGCAGCTATGAAGTGCGACAAAGCAAAAGGAAAATGTTGTGCAGATATGGAAAAAGAAGCAAAAGCTGAGAAAAAAACTGATAAGAAAGCAGCAAAAAAAGCAGCCTAATTTCAAAGAAATAGCACATCAGAATAGATAATCCTGTAGGAATTAATAAATCTTGCAGGATTATTTTTTTGATTGTAATTTTGAACAGAACTATTAAATAACGGAAGTCGTCCTTCAAAAGGACGACTTCCGTACTTATTATATCACAAAATGCAACAATACCATACCCTCCTCAAACACATTCTCGAGACTGGAACTGAAAAAACTGACCGAACAGGTACTGGAACAACTTCGGTATTTGGCTATCAAATGCGGTTTAACCTAAACGACGGTTTTCCGATGGTTACAACCAAAAAAGTACACTTGAAATCTATCATCCATGAGTTGTTATGGTTTATTAATGGAGATACAAATATTAAATATTTGAATGAAAATGGCGTAAAGATTTGGGATGAGTGGGCGAATGAAAATGGCGATTTAGGACCCGTTTATGGAAAACAATGGAGAAGTTGGACAACCCCAAACGGAAAGGTAATAGACCAATTGAAAGAAGTTATTGAAACGCTTAAAAAAAGCCCAGATTCGAGGAGGATTATTATAAGTGCTTGGAACGTTGGGGAACTGTCAGAAATGGCTCTGATGCCTTGCCATGCCCTTTTTCAGTTTTATGTGGCGGATAATAAACTATCGTGTCAGTTGTATCAACGGTCGGCGGATGTGTTTCTGGGAGTGCCTTTTAATATTGCATCTTATGCCCTTCTAACAATGATGATTGCTCAGGTTTGTGATTTGGATTTAGGCGATTTCATTTGGACAGGCGGTGATACTCACATCTATTCAAATCATTTTGAGCAAGTTCAAACGCAGTTGGCTCGTGAGCCAAAGGTACTTCCAACCATGAAAATCAATCCAGCGGTGAAGGATATTTTTAGTTTCAAATTTGAAGATTTTGCACTCTTGAATTATGAGCCTTATCCAGGCATTAAAGCTCCTGTGGCAGTTTAGCTTTTAATTCATTTGCCCAGATTTTATAAGCCTCATTTTTTAAATGGATGCCGTCGATAGAAAAATTTGATTGAAGTTTTTTAGAGTCGGAAAGTTGAAGGTTCATGTCTATGAATTCAATTTTCTGACTTTCAAAATATTCCTTTAGCAGATAATTCAGTACAAATACTTCTTTATTAATATCCTCATTATCAACAGTATATAAAATTAAATGAGCAATTATTTTAATATTTCGCTTTCTTAAAACTTCTATAATTTTCTGATAATTACTAAGTATTCTTTGCGTTGGAACGCCCGACAATAAGTCATTAATTCCACCATCAATTACCACAATTTTAGGATTACTCACTAATTCGCCACGTTCAATATTCCACAAAATTTGTTGTGTAATTGCCCCTCCAAAAGCATCATTTTTTAAATCATTTCTGGATAACGACTTATTCCAATTTTCTTGAGCCAAAAGCGAATCACCAATCAACAAAATATTTACTTTTGAAGAAGGGAAAATTTGAGAAAATATTTTATCTCTTAACTGAAAAACGAGGGTTCCTAAGCTAATGTTGATAACAATAGATATGGGTAAGAAGTATTTACGAATCATTAATCTAAGAAGCTGTTTAAATTAAAATTTTGAATTGAAAAATTTGTTTTTTGGTTAATACTTCGTTACAAAAATCCTCATTTAGCGTTGCTAAACTGCGGTTTTTGTAACTCGTTTTCACACAAAAACCATTTTTTTTCATCTTCAAAAATTAACTTAAACAGTTTCTAATATTTTTACAGAATAATTTCAAAATCATCTGCATCCAAATATGCAGGAAATTTAGCTCTAAAATCTTCTAATTCGTTTTTGCTAAGTATCTGATTATTAATTATTTCTGAATCTTTTTGATAAAATAGTTGATTTCCTTTAAAGTCAATAACGACTGAATTTCCAGCATATTCTAAATTCATTCCATCCTTTCCAACTCGATTAACCCCAATGCAATAACTCTGATTCTCAATTGCACGAGCTTGCAAAAGTGTATCCCAAACCTGTGAACGAACGGAGGGCCAATTGGCAACATAAATCAATAAATCGTAATTTAGGTATGAATTATGAGCTATGAGATCGTAGGTATTAGATTGAAGATGTGAACTTTTTTTTCCTCCTTCCTCCTGAGTAAAATTCCGTGACCAAACGGGAAATCTTAAATCATAGCAAATTAAGGGACAAATTCGCCAGCCTTTTAGTTCAACAATAAGTCGTGTTGTTCCTGCCGTGAAAGTTTTATCCTCCCCTCCCATTCTGAATAAATGCCTTTTATCGTAGGTTTCAAAACTACCATCAGGACGCATCCAAATTAATCTATTGAAAAAACATTCTCCTTCTTTAACAATGTAACTTCCTGTTATAACTGCATTTGTCCGTTTTGCCTGTTGCTTTAACCATTTAAAAGTTGTGAAATTCATTGGTTCTGCCACAGATTTCGCATTCATAGTAAATCCAGTTGTGAACATCTCGGGAAGAATAATGAGGTCGGTTGGCAATGGGATTTGAGCCATTTTCTCCTCTAAATTTGCCAAATTTGCCATGGGGTTTTCCCAAAATAAATTCGTTTGAATGATGGTTAAAGAAAGGTCTTTCATAGTACAGGATATTATTACGATGTAAATTTACTAATTTTAATCTCGTTCAATAAATTTACTAAAATTAAAAACCAATCTTCATGAAAAAAATTCTTAGTATCCTCATTATTAGCATTTTGTTTTCATTTAAGTCTGATGATTATCCAACGCTTGAAATAGGTTCAGCCGCTCCTGATTTTAATTTAAAAGGCGTTGATGGCAAAATGTATTCTTTAAAATCGTTTGCTAAATCTAAAGTTTTAATGATTGTTTTTACTTGCAATCACTGTCCAACAGCTCAGGCTTATGAGACCCGATTAAAGAAAATAACCGCCGATTATAAAGCAAAAGGCGTGCAAGTTGTTGCCATTTCTCCCAACGATGCAAAAGCGGTAAGATTAGACGAAATGGGCTATACTGATTTGGGAGATTCTTATCCAGATATGCAAAATAGAGCCAAGATTGCGGGCTTCAATTTTCCTTATTTATACGACGGAGCTACTGAAATAACATCAAAAAAATACGGAGCCATTGCTACTCCACATGTTTTTATATTTGATGAAAAACGCATTTTACGCTATACTGGACGAGTTGATGATGTTGAAAAGCCAACGGGAACTCCTCTAAATTTAGATGCTCGCAATGCCCTTGATAATCTTTTGGCAAAACAAAAAGTAGCTGTTGAGAAAACAAAAGTATTTGGTTGTTCAGTTAAATGGGCGGATAAAGAAGAATCAACGAATAAAGAAAGAGCAAGTTGGGCGAAAGAAGAAGTGAGCATTGAAAGTATTGATGATGCAGGTTTAAAACAGCTTTTAAAAAATGATACCAAAAAATTAAGATTAATCAATGTATGGGCAACTTGGTGCGGACCATGCGTAGCGGAAATTCCTGATTTTCTGAACATAAATAGAATGTATCGAAACCGTGATTTTGAGTTTATCACAATTAGTGCAGATAAACCAGATAAGAAAGATAAAGCCTTATCAACCCTAAAAAGACTTCAAGCATCCAGTAAAAACTATATTTATAACTCAGATGATATTTATAAATTAATTGAATTAGTTGACCCAAAATGGCAAGGAGCTTTGCCTTATACACTCTTGGTAGAGCCTAACGGAAAAATTATTTATCAAAAGCAAGGTGCTATTAATCCCTTGAAAATGAAAACATTAATCGTAGAACATCCACTAATTGGGCGATATTTTTAATTGATTCGATGTTCGATGTTTGTTTTTCGATGTCCGCAAACCAAACATCGAAAAACGAACATCGAATTACCTAATATTGCCCCGTTGATAACAAAACCAGCGTACAAGCCTCTTCCACTTCAATTCCTTTTGCTTTCGCCAATTGTTCAAATTCATAATTCTCAGCCCCTGGATTGAAAATAATCCTTCGTGGATTTTGCTTCAGAATATAGTCATATAAAGAAGGCTGGTTTTGCGGTCCTACATATATCGTAACGGTATCAATCCCTTCCAAATCTGGATTAGTAGTCTTGATTTCATACCCTTTTATAGTTCCTACTTTCTGCCCAATAAGTTCAATTTCGTGTCCGTGGGCAAGCAAGCTAATGGCAGCTTTATAGGCATAGCGTTCAGGATTTGTGGATGCACCAACAATTAAAGTCTTCATTTAGGGGGTATTTTACAAGTTTAAAAATTGAATTTACAAAATATTTAAAGTCAAAATGCAGGATAGATTTGCAAACTTTTGCAAACTAATTTGCAGATTTTGCGTATTTATTCTTAATTTAAAACAATTTTTCAAGCGTTTTTAGTTTCTTGAAAATTGAAATAGCCCATTTTTATACATAATATATGAATTTCCCCGAAACGTATGCTGATTTTCGCCAGTATTGGATGAATAATCAACAAACGGCTATATCCGTGTATGTAGCTAAGAATCAATCTTTTATACCTAATCTTTTGCCTGAGCAAGCTATTCAAATGCCTGCAATTCAACTCGCCTATATCTTGGAGAAAAGATTCGGGCAGTCTGATTTTTTTAAGGCTTTAAATCCAGAAAATACCATTAATAGCCCCGTTCAATCAAATGAAAATGGCGAATGGCTAAAAACGGTTAATATGGTCGGCATAAATGTCAGAACTATCGGCAGTTTTTGGAATGTGGTTAAATATGTACTGACATTGCCTCAGACTCAATCTTCAATACATTTATTGCCAATTTGGGAATGTGGGGTAGTTGCAAGTCTATACGGAATGTCCAGTTGGAATATTAACCCTGAATTTTTTGATAATGAATTAGTTATTGCATTCCCCCACCTAAACACCGTTGAAAAACAGTTGAAAGTGGTTACAAATATTCTACATTTAATGGGTAAAACCGTTGGAATGGATGTCATCCCGCATACCGACCGATATTCTGAAATTACCTTGTCAAATCCTCAATTTTTTGAATGGTTACAACGTAGAGAATTTGAAATTATTGACCATTCAGAAAACCTGCATGAAAAGGTTCAAGAGGCTGTCTTGGACTTTTTATATCAGTATGGTGGCACTATTTCCGAGTATTATCCAAGACAAAAAGAGAAGTTTTTTGATAATAATGTTTTTTCGGAGGAGAATCGTTTACGCTTTTTATTTGGTGAAAAAAATAACATTGAAGGTCGAAATGAAAGAAGAAACAAATTAATAAGTCATTTATTCTCAATGGGTTATGAGCCTGTTCCAGCCACAATGGCACCACCATACAGGGGTTTAGAAGTTGATTATCGGGAGGAAGCAAAAACGGTGGATAAAGATGGTAGAATTTGGCGTGATTATGTAATTTCCAAACCACAAGAAATGTCCAGAGTTTTTGGACCTTTGGCAAGAGTGAAACTATATGAAGTAAAAAATAATAATAGTGATTGGGAGGTAAACTTCTCAAAGCCCCGTAAAGAAGTTTGGGAATATATGGCTCAAAAATATGAAGGCTTTGCCACTCAATATAATTTTGATTTTATGCGGGGCGATATGTCTCACGTACAAATGAATCCAGAGGGAACACCTTCAAAACCAGACAGTTATTATGACATTCATAAATATATTAAAGGGAAAATAACCATTGAAAAACCCTATTTTGGTTATTTTGCGGAGAGCTTTTTAGCACCACCGAATGTAATGGCTTTTGGCAACGAGGAAGATCATTTGGAGGCATCCGATACGGATTCAACTTTGGGAGATTTGCAGTCTATGGTTGTGGGAACTGAGCAGTTTGTTTCAGCATTTGCAAGATACCATCAATTGTTAACTACCCGCAAATTTGCTCCCAATTTCACGATTATGACCGCCGATAAAGACGACCCAAGATTTGATAGTTTTTATTTGAAAGGGAATGAAATAAGAATGTTCATAGGTTTATTTCTGACAGATATGCCATCGTATATGGGTTTGGGTTTTGAGCAACGTGACCAACATTTCACCCCAGCACCCAATGAACACTACACGAAATTATACGTTTTTCAACTTTCCGAAGGTGAAAAAGCAACACAAGGAAACTATCAATGGGGACAAAATGGTGAACTTTACAAAAATATTTCTATCTTTAAAATCATTTCCGATAGCATTAGCCTATCCATTGATAATCTAAGCATTGAATGGCTAATTGAACCAGATTTTAATGGGCAAAATAAAGTGATTTCCTGGACTCAGAAGGGGAATCCTCAATATATTTTTGTGGTAAATCTTGATATTGAGCAAGATATTAAAGACGATAAATTAAATCATATCAGTATTCTTAAATCAGAACAATTATACTATTCAAACAAGCATAACAAGTGTTTTGAAAATAGTGAGTTAATTCAATTACCGCTTGATTCATTAAGTATGGGTGAATGTAGAATATATAAGTTATAGTTCAGAAAGTAAATTAATTATTAAAAAACGTCTCATTTTTAAAACATTCCAAAAAAACAATAAGTTTTTTTCGTATAATAGTAACGTTCAAAATTTAATATCTTTATGTCAGAAAAAAAAGTTGGTTTGGGAATGAAGAAAAATGTAAGTTTTTGGAACGAAAAATGGGTAGATATTCCTTTTAGAGAAGTTGAAAATCCGCCATCATACAAAGTTTCAAACTACGGACGTTTAAAGAGTTTCCAGAATGACCCTCAAGAAGGTGACATTATTGGTGGTTCAAAAATTCAAGGATATAAGTCATTGAATATCAGAGTTCAAGGCAATAAGTCACTAAATCGTTATGTTCACAAATTAGTTGCAGATTTCTTTTTAACCAAAGATGATGAAAATAAGAAGTTTGTTCTTCATCTTGACCACGATAAATTAAACAATCATTGGGAGAATTTGAAATGGGCAACACGAGATGAAATGACATTGCACAATCGTGAAAATCCTGCGGTGAAAGATAGAGTGATTCCGAAGCGTACAAAGAATTATAAATTAACTGAAAGCAAGGTTATTATGATTAAGAAAATGTTAAAGTCGGATAAAAGTCGCTTAAAAATGATTGCGAAACAATTTGGTATCACTCATACACAATTAAATCGTATTCGTTCGGGAGAAAATTGGGGTCATGTGAAATTACCAGAAGATCAATATAAGTCTGAATAGTTGTATATGCTACAAATGTATGAGTCATTCATCGTAATGGAATTGACTCTTACATTTGTAGCTTTTTTTATTCTCTCAACTTACTTGTACCATTCTCGTACTTTGGAACTCTTTCAGAACAAAATATGCTGTTCCAATCATTGAAATAATCAAGTGTGCAACTACAAGCATCGTGATGTTTTGATTACTTCCAAACCAATTTCCCATCTGAGAAATCAGGGCAAATCCAAAAACATTCTTTATTAATTCCCACCAAATTGCGTTTGGATTTCTATCCATCAATTCAGAATACGCATAAATACTTAACATCAAAAAGGCTCCGTAAACAAACATATTTGATACACCTATCTTAGCAATATTTCCGTAAAAAAATAGAAGAAGTCCAAAAGTTGAAAGGAATTGAATCCACGTCCAAATAATTAAAGTATTGGTTGTCAAGGGATTATACTTTTCAAAATTATAAGGATCTGTAATTTTATTATGAATAGGATATTGTTCGACCATATCCTCTGGTCGCCAGCCCGTTGGTTTGAACCAAATTTTAAACTTATCACCAAGGTTTTTAGTCCTCCAAGCATCTTTCATCAAGAGCCAAATATGCTGAAAATTTATTTTGATTGGATTCCAAGTGGAAACAGGAACCGTTATACCAAAAACGGGCGGTACGTTGGGCAATTCCTCTTGAAAAGTGCCAAATAATTTATCCCAAATAATAAAAATCTGCCCGTGATTTTTATCAATATATTCTGGATTGATGGCATGATGTACACGGTGATGGGAAGGCGTTACGAGAAACGATTCCAAAAATCCCATGCGACCAATATGTACGGTATGATACCAAAATTGAGCAAACAAATGAATTGGAGCAATGATGGCAATTATCTGGGCAGGCACACCCAAAATGGCAGCGGGGAGAAGAAATATCGTAAAGAAATTAATCAAAGACGAGATACTTTGACGCAAAGCACACGCCAAATTAAACTCCTCGCTACTGTGATGAATGAGGTGCTGATTCCATAAAAAATTGATTTGATGATTCAGTCTATGTCCCCAATATCCTGCTAAATCGAGCACAACAAAGGCAATTAAGGCAACAAGTGGCGTAGATTTTATCTCAAAAATCGCCCAATGATCCACCATCCATTTATAAGTAATGATTGAAATACTTATTCCTAACACGTCTTTGATTGAATTCGTATAACCCGAACTCAAACTTGAAAGCATATCCATATTGCGGAATTGCTCTTTTTTATAAAGCCAGCCATACAGTTTTTCGCCAAGCACCAACAGCAAAAATGCAGGGCTGGCAATCATTAAAATTTGTCCGTAAGTTTCCATAAAATGTGGTTTTGTTGATAAATTATAGTACAAAAATAATTGATTAACGTTCAAGATGAATCTTTGTTCACATATTTATTTTGATGGTTTTCAAAATAAACCTTATCTTTACTATTATAGGAAATAAGAAATTAGCAAATAGAAAACTTAAAATTTTACCCAACATGACTATCTCTGTAACTGAAATACTTAATACTGCGGAAGGTTTAGAAATGAAGAGTTTTGAAAGGCTTTATCAAAAATTGTATGCACAACGGATTAAGAGGAATGGAATAAACGTTTTGAATGAAACAGAATCAAACTTGTTAATTGAGATAAATAAAGAATTTGATTTAACAAAATGGGAGCGATTACAGTATCTTGATTGGAAATTAGAGACTATTGCATTAACAGAAAAAGAGGAATTAGAATCACTAAAATTGGCGGAGGCATACGAAAGTTATAGTATAGAAAGATTGAAAAAGTTAGCTCAATTAGCTATGATTCGTCACGTTTCAATGGATACACTTTTGAAGCAATTGGGCATACATTCTTAAAATAGTTCTAAGCTAATGATTTCATTCAATTTTCGAGAAGAAGTAAAATTAAGAGCGACTAATTGCTGTGAATATTGTAAAAGCCAAGATAAATATTCTCCAACCTCCTTCACTATTGATCATATTATACCCAAAAATTTAGATGGAAATTCGGATTTAGAAAACCTTGCGTATGCTTGTTTTCTATGTAATCGTTTGAAATCCAATAAATTAAAATCATTTGATACAAATTCAGAAAGGTGGATTCCATTGTTCAATCCACGTAAAGATATTTGGGAAGAAAATTTTGCTTGGAGTGAAGATGCCACTAAGATAATTGGCATATCAATTATTGGAAAATGTACTATTAATGAACTTAAGTTGAATAGAGAAAAATTAGTTGAGTATCGGATATGCCTTATCCTTTTTGGAGTACATCCGCCAGTTTAATTTTATATTAACTAAAAAAGTCGTAAAATCGCCTCAAAAGCGTTCTTACGACTTTTAAAATAGCCTATAACAAGCTACAAATTCCCCTTCCGCATCTCCTTCACCGCATAATCAGCCGCACGTGCCGTTAAAGCCATATATGTCAATGATGGATTTTGGGTTGATGTTGAAGTCATAGAAGCACCGTCCGTTACAAACACATTTTTACAGTTATGCAAGGCATTCCATTTATTGAGCATTGAGGTTTTTGGGTCTTTGCCCATTCTCACTCCGCCCATCTCGTGAATATCTAAACCAGGAGTACGGTTTGAATCGTTGGTTCGGATATTTTTAAATCCTGCTTTTGTGTACATTTCCGATAATTGCTCAAAGAAATCTTTGGTCATTTTAACGTCATTATCATCATAATCAACGTTTATTCTTAGCTGCGGAATTCCCCATGGGTCAACCAAGGTTTTGTCTAATGCCACAAAATTACTTGCTTTCGGAATGGTTTCGCCCATCATGTGTGAGCCTACATTCCAAACGTTATTATATTGAGGATTTAACAAACTATTCTTTAAATCTTCGCCCATTCCACTCCTATCTTCGTGCTGATAACGCCCTGCATCGAATCCAGAAGCATATCCACGCAAGAAATCGGTTTCTTGTTTAAAGACATTTCTGAACCTTGGAATATACGCAGAATTCGGACGACGACCATCCGTTTTACTATCCAAAAATCCTTCGTATTGAGCATTGATGGTGGCTCTGTAATTATGAAAAGCTACGTATTTACCCAACAACCCATTATCGTTTCCTAAACCATTGGGAAAACGATGCGAGGTTGAATTCAATAATACTAAGTTCGTGTTGATGGCTGCGGCATTTACGAAGATAATTCTTGCATAATACTCAGTCATTTGTTTCGTATTTGCATCAATTACTCTTACGCCCGTAGCTTTATTTTTCTTTTCGTCGTAAATAATCGAATGCACAACAGAATGAGGTCGTAAAGTCATCTTCCCCGTTTTTGCCGCCCAAGGCAAAGTGGAAGAATTACTACTAAAATATCCACCATAAGGGCATCCACGCTCGCAAATAGTACGATTTTGACAAGAAGCTCGACCTTGATCATAATGTATTTTCTTGGGGTCTGTCAGATGTGCCGCCCTCCCGATGATTATATGTCGGTCTTTATAGTTTTTGGCAGTTTCTTGACTAAAATATTTCTCAACACAATTCATTTCGTGGGGAGTCAAAAATTCTCCATCGGGCAAACTCGCCAAGCCGTCTTTATTACCCGAAATTCCCGCAAATTTTTCTACGTAACTATACCAGGGAGCAATATCAGCGTACCGAATAGGCCAATCAACAGCAAATCCATCACGGGCTGGACCTTCAAAATCATACTCCGACCAACGTTGGGTTTGTCTTGCCCACATCAATGATTTTCCCCCTGTTTGATAGCCTCGAATCCAATCGAAGGGTTTCTCTTGGACGTAAGGATGTTCAGCATCTTTGACAAAAAATTGCTCCGTTCCTTCATAAAAAGCATAGCATTTGCTTATTACAGGATTAGCATCAATTACTTCCTTCTTGAGTTGATTTCTGTGTTCAAATTCCCAAGGCATTTTTGTGGTTGTTGGATAATCGGTTACGTGCTTTACTTCACGTCCACGTTCCAAAACTAATGTTCGTAAACCTTTGCCTGTTAGCTCCTTAGCTGCCCAACCGCCACTTATTCCCGAGCCAATAACGATGGCATCGTAGGTTTGATTTTTTATTGAATTTATATTGAGATTTGACATCTTTTTAAATTTGTGATTTTTGAGTTGTGAGTTGTGAATTATCGAATTACTTAATTTTCACAGGTACGCAGCCATGATAACGGGCTGGTGCGTACTCGTAAACGCTAAGGTTAGTCATTACATATTCAGAACTCATATAGCCTTGAATAGTGAGACGTTTGACCAATTGAAGGAAGTTTTTTTCGTCAGAATTTTCAGATTTTGACATTTTATCCAAGACCTCCAATCTTTGTTTTGTATCACATTCCATGAACGATTTTGAGAAAGCGTTTTTGGCATTTTTATCCACTAATTCAAAACCTTTTTTATATGTTTCTTGGGCTTTTTGGTCGTAACAGTCTTTCACCATTACAGGGATAAATTGTTGAACATTAAGTTCTTTTGCTCCTGGCGTATTGGTTTTGGGGATGATGGTTTCAACAATTTCAGCCAACAGGTTTTCTTGTGGAGGAACGATGTTTTGATTATGTCGAAAAGAGTCTTTATTCCAGGCATTTGCCCAAGCAGGCAGAACAATGGAAGCTCCAATCGTTAAGGCAATGTTTTTAACTGCTGAACGTCTTTGCATAATTGGTTAAATTAAGTTGATGTCAATAAAAGAAATTCTATTTGAAATATACTGCGTTAGGAACGAGAATTAAAGCATAAATATACTTAAAAACTGGTATTAATCTGTCCTTGTTTATTTGAAGTTAATTCACAAAAAAATGCCTTAAACTGGAGAGAATAAGGCATTTTTAAATTCAAGAAAATAAAGAAACATAAATCATCATAAACGAATCGTGCTGATTTTCAAACTGTTTCTTTTGTTCGCTTGCTTTACTTCGTAAGCTACAACTAACTGATTATCAAGCATTAAACCCGTAGAATTCATACCGTTTGATGAACCAACAACCCAAATTGTTTCAGAGACTTTATCATTATTTATTTTCTTGAAAGCAATTTCTGTTAAATTATTTTCTGGTTTATTCTGTTCCCAAAGCAACACTTGATTTTGAGAACCATCCATTAAAAAAGCATTTTTTGCGGAAGCGTCATTTAAAACCAATAGTTTTTTGCCTTCATTATTAACCAATCTAATTCCACTTTCCTTTTCCGTACCTGAGAACCATGCAAACAATGCCCCTTTTCCCGAGGTACTTGAAACTGCTCCACTATGAGGACAACCTTTAATTTTCCATTCGTCATGGTGCAATATTTGAGATTTTGAGAAGGTCTCAGCATTATCAGTTGAAACCATTTTTGCCATATCTCTGATGTCATCATTATTATCACGATAGACAATATTTAAAGCTCCGTTTGCATCAATCAGCATATTTATTGGGCAACAATCGCAAACAACAGGATCAATCACTTTTTCTGGTTGAAACGTTCCATTTTTCGTCACCACCATTCTCAAATCACGTTCTTCATGCTTTGTACTATTGGCAACATCTTTTAAATAAGCTACTGCAATTTCGTCATTTGGTAAAACAACAGCATCGAAAAAACCTCTCATAATTCCTTGTTTGGGGTCAGAATCAACGGATACAGGAGTTGTCCAAGTTGAGCCATTATCCTTTGAAACACAATAAACAATATTTGATGAACGTCCTCCTCCACGACCACCCTGATGTGTCGTTGAAGTTGAGGCAGTGGCAACAGCATCTTTGTTTGAAAAAATAGCCGCTAAACTTCCGTCTTTTTTTGTAAGCACTTTTGCCCGCATCATACGACTATTCCCTACGCCAGTTCCCGCATAAATGACTTTTTTATCTGAAAATGTTTTGCCTTTATCTTTCGAGAATGCTAAACAAAAGGAGGTTATTCCTTGAGCATCTTTTTCTGTCCAAGTGAGCATAACTTCTCCTTTTGGAGTTTGAGCAAGCAAAGGCATCGAATAGGCTTTTGTTGTGTCGTCTGGATTAATGTTTGAGAAATTATTATCTTGTAAAATTGGATTGCAAACGGCTATTTCTGAGTCGTGAGACACATTTTTCGTTTTATCAGCATTAAAAAAAGCCCCGATTCCGAAAAGAATCAGCTGAAGAGAAATGAGTAATTTTATCATAATTTTATTGATTATTTTTTTAAGATGTGAGATTAGCCCCAAATAACAGATAGTTCTGCAAATTTTAAATGCCCATTTTACATCAATATTATACATACAAATTTATCAAATTCTGACACCAAACATACGCCTCATTTTTTGGTATTATACGCTCCGTTTAATTTAATCGACAGATTGGGTCTTTGATTCTGTAAATTAAAAACTAACCATTTTCAAACAAACAGGATTAGGCACAGAAATTTCTCTTCCAGTAGGTGTCAGCAACCCAGTTTTCATATTTCGTTTGAAAATTGTAATATTATCAGAATCTTGGTTTGCAACTAAAACAAAATTTCCTGTGGGGTCAATCATGAAATTTCTTGGCTTTTTGCCCATAACTGATTGATGAGCCACGTAAGTTAGTTTGCCAGTTTTTGCATCAATCGAATAAATCACTAAACTGTCATGCACACGATTGGAACCATACAGAAATTTACCGTCTGGCGAAATATGAATATCCGCACAATTGAAGTCCCCTGTGTGTCCCGCTGGTTTAGCAGAAATTGTTTGAATGGCAATTAAAGTCCCTTTTTTATAATTAAAAGCGGTTACTTCTCCCGTTATTTCTTGAATAACATACGCAAATTTTCCGTTGGGATGAATCGAAAAATGTCTTGGACCAGAGCCATCTTGAACCTTCGTAAATGCTGGATTGCCAGCCGTTAATTTCCCCGTTTTTGCATCCAATGAATACGTAAAAATTTTATCCAAACCCAAATCTGGCACGAAGACATCAACATTATTAGGAGCAATATTTACCGAATGAACGTGAGGACCTTCCTGACGGGCAGCATTAACACTTTTCCCTTCATGTTGAATCGTTTGCGTTGGTTTTCCTAAACCTCCGTTTGATTCTACTGGTAAAACTGTTAGGTTTCCAGCTCCGTAATTACCCGCAAAAACCCACTTACCCGTTTTGTCAATATCCACAAAACAAGGATAATTTCCATTGGACGATTGAGTGCTTAGTTGCTTTAAATTGCCCGTTTTTTTGTCAAAAGCAAAGGCATATACCGCTCCATTTTTATCAATTTCACCCGCTGAATAAACGTATTTTTCATCGGGAGAAACCACCAAATAAGAAGGATTTTTTACATTTTTGGCAATACTTTCAGCCTCAAATTCACCAGTTTTGACATTAAATTTATAAACATAAATCCCTTCACTTTTTCCCGAAGTATAAGTGCCTACTAAAAGGTGAAAATCATTACTCATTTTGTTTTTAGGTTTATTTTGGGCAAAAATTGATGTACTAATGAACATCAGAAATAAGGATATTACTTTCATGGATATTTGGTTGAATTGTTAAAACGCTACAAGTTAAGGATTAATTACAAAAAAGCCCTGACAAGGCGTACCTTGCAGGGCAATATCTATAAAAAAATGAAAGAATGAGTGAATGATATAATGGATAATTAAAGGCATTTTTGATATTCTATCAGTCTATCATTGAATTTAAAACTGAACTTCAATATCTTTTTTAAATCCTTTCTTTGAATCATCGAAAGGCATTACAATTTTCCACTGATGGTTATGATAACGAGCGGATATATTTTCTACATCCACAAAGTTTGGCAACATCAATTGCCCAATGGTTTGAGGAACAAAGTTTTCGTGTACTTCTTGCTCAGCCGTTTTCAGAACTGGTTGCAAAGCATACAACCAAAGACGATTATCTTCGATATTTAGCTTTAAGTGATCAGCTTCCAAACCCGCAACTTTCACAAAAATTTCGTAGGAATCGGGTGTTTGACTAACTTCGATTTTAGGCTCTGTTCGTCCTCCATTTAAGGTATTATTAAAATCTATATTTGCTAAAATTTCTCTCGGAATAACAATTTTCTTTCCCATCTATATGTGTGCAGGTTTTGCTTTTTTTGACTCCAACAAGCGAAGTATTTAGAATTGTTCAAATCTTATACCAGCACGAAAAAGGAGACATTATGACCGTTTCAATAAATTTAAACGGTCATAATGTCTCCTTTGTTTAACATTTTATTTATTAATATATGTCAACTCTACTTCAACGCATATTTTCCACTATCCTCAACTGTAATTGCTGGAACGATATTAGTCTTTTCAAAAGCATCAAAACCAGGTTTCAACCATGACCAAAATTCTAATAATGTTGCGTTGGAAGCAAATTCTGCTTTTAGTGAGGCGTAATTTTCATCGGTCATTTTATTGGGAAAAATATGAATGGGAATTTCCTGTTCGCCACCTTTTGCACGAGCTGCCAGAAGATAAATTTCCTTAATATTTTCATCTCCTACGGGAATACACCCAATCGTTATACACGAGCCATGTACAAAAATATTATCGCCAGGATTCAGTGGGTCGGCAAATTTTTTATCGGAGGCATTTGGGTAATTTACTCTGAAAGACAAATGATAATTGCTCATTGGATTAAAGGCATCAATAGTATAAAAACCTTCGGGCATTTGGCGATCACCTGAACGCCTTTTGGGTCCCAAAATACCCGTTGAGGCACAAAAATCGTATGTTTTTAACAGCTTGAAGCTACTTTCAGCTTTATTTTTCGCCCAAACTTCAAATTTCTGTTCCTTCTTGAAAGCCCTAAAAAAAACATCAAAATTATGGGTGCTAATTCCCTTTATCATTAGCATTTCATCTACGGTTTTACCCTTACTTTTAAGGGCTTCTCGTACTCGAGGAAAACGAAGTTGGGCTTGATAAAAATCAATTGGGGCGGGCGAAAGACTCATCAAAATAAGTAAAAGTGGTACAAACAAGGTAATTGTTCTCATATTCTTTTGGATTAAGCAGTTTACATCCGCAATTTATAAATTTTGTTGGTAATCACAATATCATCGGACTCAAGGTTTTAGAATAAATTATTTTGCGTTTATTTTCTTAAATTCGTAAATAACTTACAATAAAATGACATTCGCAGCATTCAATAAAACCCTTCTGGACAACAATCCCCCACAACATATTTCAGAAATCCTCCAAGCGCTTTGGTATGATGCAAAAGGTGACTGGGAATCAGCCCATAATGTTGCTCAAGCACAGGAGGGTGTTCAAGAATACGACCGCATTCATGCCTATTTACACAGAAAAGAAGGAGATGATTGGAATGCCAATTATTGGTATCAAAGAGCAAAGACAATAAAGCCAGCTATGAGTTTGTCGGAAGAATGGAATTCTTTAGTGAGCATAGAACTTAGTGAAATGTAAACGAATGTTTTGAATTTTACTAACACAACAATATCGTATAGATTTAAATATCTGATTTTCAGAACTTTAAGCCAAATTATTAATGAATGGTACGAAATTTGTTTTACCATTGATAACATTTAACCAAACCCTAATGTCTAAGCGATTTACTTCTTTACTGAAACTGATATTTTTGAATAAAAACATTTTCTTGATACTGTCTTTTGCAGCTTTTGGATTAGCATTAATATTGTTAGTCATTACTAAAAAAGGACCTGTAAGTGCCATAGAAGATAAGTCTTTGTATGACATTCAAACTAAAATTCATGACGAAATTAAAGCCTCGAATGAAGATTTGGCAAAGGTTGTAAAACTGGTTTCACAGTCAAAAGATACCACTTTTTCACATCTCAAAACTCCCACAATCCATCCTTACTTTATTTTTAAAAATGGGCGATTAGTTTTTTGGTCAGATTATCGTTTTGTACCTGACTATCAATTAGTTGAAGGGAATTATAAGTTAAAATCAGTCGCTAACATCCAAGGGAAATTTGTGGTAAATAGACGTTTAGTGATTGGCACACCTGATAATTTTGAGGTATTTTCAATGGTCATGCTCTACCGTCAATATGATTCACAGAGTACCTATTTAAAAACCAGTTATAACCCAACAATTTTTACTTTCGACCCTCAACAAATTGATACCTCACCCGTGGTTGCAACGCATCTGAATATGTACGCAGAAACGAAGGAATTTTTGTTTTCAATAACTCTTTCTAAAGCCGATAATCTTAAAAATCAATCCATCCCAGAAAATGTAATCATTCTGGGACTTTTGAGTATGTTTTTCTTGATAGTTTATCTCTCAGCTTGGATTTGGTTTTTAAATAAAACCCATAGATACGGTCGAGCATTTTTGTTATTAATGTGGTACTTTATAATGTTTAGAGCAATTATGCTTTTTTACAATATTCCTTTTATTTTCTATGAGTCAGTCCTTTTTAATGCAAAATTTTATGCCTCCTCATTTATCACGCCTTCCTTAGGAGATTTTATATTAAATCTGGTCTTAATTATTATTTTGCTAATTTATTTGGTAAATTATTATTATAAAATGAAGCAATATTTTTGGCTTTTACAATTGCCAGAGGAAATAAAAAAAATAATTTCAGTGGTTGTTATAATGATTAGTTTTATTGTTTTCCAAAGTTTTTATGGTCAGTTATTAAATATTTATGAAAAATCTTCCTATCAATTAGATATTTCGATGAGCGTTGATTTTTGGGATAAATCCCTAAAATTATCTTCACTCATTGCCTTTGTCTTAATATCTATTGTTTATTTTTTGACTACTCATTTACTAACAAATTTATTGATAAAACTAAATCGAAAAAAGCCTAAATGGGCGGCCTATGCCTCATTAATTGGATTCTTGATTTGGGGATTCTTTTCTATTGTTATTCTTGAAGAGAATATCTTTCTGTTGCTTTTGCATGGGTTGTATGTCGGAATTCTTTTATTCACCAGATTACCAAAATATTTTTACACTTTTCGTTATCAAACTTCCATCTATTTCTTTGTCGGTGCCCTAATTTGTGCTGGATTAGGCACTTATGTGGTTTACAGTCAAGCCATCAGAAAAGACTTTATTCAAAAACAGCAATTTGGCAAAAAGTTTTTATTGGAAAATGACGAAATAGGCGAATTTAAACTGAGTAAAGTAAATGTTGATATTAGTAAAGATTCAATTGTGAAAGTTCTAATAAAATCGGCTCTCCTTCCTCGTGAACAGGTACAAGGCTATATCAGGAAATCGCTGTTGGACATTTACTTTGATTATTACTACACAGAAATGTCTGTTTTTGATATTAATGGTAAATCCTTAGATAATGTATCAGGTGCACAAAGTTTTCAGGCGTACGAAGACCGTTATAAAACCTCGAAATATCAAACCGAATACAGCAATATCTTTTTTATAAATGATGCTTCAAACAACTATCAAAAACAGTATATTGATTTTATTCCTCTTTTGAATAAGGATAATAAATCGGTTGGTTACGTAATCATTGACCTCAAAAAACGGAGTGATGCAGCTCTCTCAGATACGCCTACGAGTGGAGAGGAACAGTTGGAGGCAGGCAATTATAGTTATGCAGTTTATGAAAATACAAAACTTATTAAAACGGGCGGTAAAAACTATAATTATGAACGGAAAATGCCACTAAGCTTAGTGGAGGGGAAACAAATCAGTGAGGGAGGAATCACTGATAATGGATTTAATCATGTGGCTTCGATTAATAAAAATGGGCGAAAAATTATAGTTTCTTCTGAAAATATAAGTATTCCCACCATTTACTCAAACTTTTCATTCTTATTTCTAACTTTGGTCATTACCATAATTTTTGTGGTTTTGATATATGCAATACGCTACGGATTTTCCAATTTAAAAGTGAATTTTGCCACCAAAATTCAGATATACCTTAATGTTGCCTTTTTATTGCCGCTGATTTTAGTGGTGGGTATCACCCTAAAAATCATCGGTTCAAAACTATCTGAAAGTCAAAAGCAATCTTATATTTCGCAAACCGAGAACACAGGAATTAGTCTTCTCCCTGCCGTTGACCGATATGTCCAAGGCAAAATGAGTAAACAGTTTCTTACTGATACCCTCAAAAATATTTCAATAAGTGCCAAGAGATACGTTAACGTTTTTGATGTAACAGGAAGATTACTCGCAACGAATAAAGAATTAAGCTATGAAACGGGAATCGTCTCAACTTACTTAAATCCAGAGGCTTACATTAGAATTATAGAAGAACAAGAACATAATGCCATCATTCCCGAAACGATGGGCAATCTTGATTTTATGGGTTCTTACGTTGGAATAAATTCAGTTGATGGGAAATTGGCGGGAGTGGTGAGTGTGCCTTTTTATGATTCAAAAGTGGCTAACGAGCAAGAAATCAGTAACGTAATTGGGTCATTATTAAACACTTTTACAACCATTTTCTTAGGATTATTATTACTTTCATACTTCGCTTCGAACGTTCTAACAGTTCCTTTACGACTGATTACCAATAAGTTACGAAAAATAGATTTGAGTAAGCCCAATGAACCTTTAGCTTGGCGGTCGGATGATGAAATTGGCGTTTTGATTAAAGCCTACAATGATATGTTGGTAAAATTGGATGAATCTAAAGTGGCTTTAGCAGACACTACAAAACAATCCGCTTGGCAGCAGATGGCAAAACAAGTGGTTCACGAAATTAAGAATCCGCTTACGCCCATGAAGTTGTCTCTTCAATTATTGCAACATAAACTATCAAAAGGAGTAACAATTGATACGGCTCAAATCAAAGACCAAATCGAATCATTAACAAGTCAGATCGATAACTTATCATATATTGCCAATTCCTTCTCAGATTTTGCTCGTTTGCCAGTTCCAAAACATGAAGTTTTTGATTTTATTTATGAAGTAAATAAGGTTATCAACTTATATTCTGAAAACAATAAAATTAATCTTTCAAAAGATGTTCCACAAAAGCCCGTAATGGTTTGGGGAGATAGACAATTAACGGGAAATATCATTAATAATCTTTTGATGAATGGCATTCAATCTGTACCGTCAGAAAGGAAACCAGACATTAAAATTAAAGTAGAAATCAACACAGAGACAGTAACATTCAGTATTACCGACAACGGCATAGGTGTATTGAAAGAAAATACCAGTAAAATTTTTATGTTAGATTTCTCAACCAAAGCCCAAGGAACTGGCGTTGGGTTAGCTCTTGCCAAGTGGGTAGTTGATAATTCAAAAGGGAGTATATGGTTTGATACCGTGCAGGATGTGGGAAGTACGTTCTACTTTACTTTGCCTTTGGTATAAAATATAAGAATTATCTACTATTTGTCGCACGATAAATTAGACCACGGATGACACGGATAAAACAGATTTACACTGATTTTTCTTTAATTTTTCCTTGAAAATCTGTTAAATCAGTACAAACCGTGGTCTAATTGTATTTTGCGACGAATTGTAGATAGTTCCGTAAAATATTAATTGTGGGATTAAGAAATATAAACCCCACAACCAATCTCAAAGGTTTTTCCCGCTTCCAAAGTCAACAAGCCATCACCCGAATTAAAAGCATCCGTATTGCCCGTCATAGGTTCAATCGCAATGCAATCTCGTGTAGGGGGAATATAAACGACCATAAAAGCAAAACCGCCTTTCAAACCTTCCTGCCACACATTTATGGTCATATTTTTCTTAGGTGAGTGTAACTTTGCTTCAACTTTACTGGAAGGTTCAACCGCAAAAACGGCATCCAAAATTCTTCCTCTCAAATCCAGACTGCCTTTGAAATCAACTTCAATCTTCTCAGCTGAAATCATCTGACTATCAGACTTATATTGGTGCGTTGCAGGAAAGTCAATTTGCCAATCATCAGCCGTTTCGCCTTCAATCTTAAAATATGGATGCCAACCCAAAACCATTGGCATTGCATTATCCCCTGTATTTTTGATAGTATAATTAATTTCTAAGCCTTCATCAGAACTAAAAATATGTTGAATATCTAAGGTAAAGGGAAAGGAGAAACCAAGGTGTGTCCCTTTGTATGAATGCCTCAAAGTTAGGATTGCTTCAAGTTCGTTTACTTCTTCTTCTACAACTTCAAAATTAGCAAAACTCACAAATCCATGGATGGCATTATGTAAAGCAATTTCATTGATAGGCAACTGATAATCAGCACCTTGAAAACAATATTTACCATCTCTTACCCGATTACCCCAAGGGAACAAATGAGCCGATGGATAAGCACTCATCGTTTCCAAAAGTTGTTCTGGATTGTTGGCAACTTCAATCACATGATGTAAATGTCCTTCTTTTTGTAAGGTCATCTTACGAATGATTCCTCCATATTCTGGCAGAATATAAAGTGCTTCACCTGTCTCAGGGTTTGTCAGGACATATTCAGTAAATTGTCCAAAAGGTTCTTTGGTAATTTTCATTGTTTTATTATAACAGGTTTCCAACCTGTTAGGGATTAAGAGAGGTTGGAAACTCAAATAGTGAAAGTTGAATATTGTTCATGTTTGGTGTTTCCAACCTGTTAGGGATTAAGACAGGTTGGAAACCTGTTATACTTAAAACTACATTTCTCCTTCAACTCCCAACCCAAAAAGAGCAAAATCATATTTCACTGGATCAATTGGGTCAAGTAATTTTAGATTTTCTGTAAGCTCAACTGCTGTTTGCCAATCAGGTTTTGGTCTTTGGATAAGTCCTAAAAGCCGTGCAACTCTGTCCACGTGGACATCACACGGGCAAATTAATTGAGCAGGTTTCAAGTTTTTCCAGATGCCAAAATCTACTCCTTTATCATCTTGCCTGACCATCCATCTCAAAAACATATTGATACGTTTGCAAGAGGAATTTCGAATGGGCGTGGCAATGTGCTTGCGTGTTCGTTCAGGATAATCTTCTAAATTAAAAAATCGGTCGTGAAAAACGATTAAGTTTTGTCTGGTATTTATCTCAATTTCAGAATTATCTGTCAAAAATGCCTCCTCTAAGCTTTCATGCCTACTATAAAATTCTTTAAACCAAGCAATAAAGTAGAGCGTATCAATATCATTGAAGGTTCGATGTTTGAAATTCAGCATCCGTTTCAAATCTGAATTTTGATGATTAACCATAAAATCATAAGGAGAATTATCCATTAATTGAATCAATTCTTTACACTTATTGATAATCGTTTTGCGTTGTCCCCAAGCCAAAACGGCCGACCAAAACCCCATGATTTCGATGTCTTGTTTTTTCGTAAAAAGATGAGGAATACAGACAGGATCGTTCGGAATGAAATTAGGCTGATTATATTGCAAATATTTTTGTTCTAATAAATCAGCAACGTAGGAAGTCATTTTTGAAGAGTTAAGAGTTGGTAGTTTGCAGTAGGCAGTTTTCAGTAAAATATACGATTGGCTTACTTCTTGATTTATTTTTTGACAGTAAATGTCGGCTTTTAAGTAATCAATGTAATTTAAACGACGCTTTCATTTCGAATAAATACCTGATTATCAGTTATTTACTTTCCGAATATCGAACCGAAGCGTCGGAAGCATCGAAATACGAACAACTACTTACTACCAACTGAAAACTTTCGACTGCCTACTTAATTTTAGAGGCAAAAAAAGCAATAATTCTTGAAGGAATTGAAAACAGCCATACTAATACGGTATATAAAAAAGCAAAGGTAGCAATGGCAGGGAAAGCCAATGTGTAAAGGACATTAAAAACAATATGTCCGAAGGTTATTTGTCGCTTGTTGCGGGGCATCTTTTTCAGTGAATAATTGATAATTAATATAGAATAGTTAATTGCCCAGATATGATATGACTAAACTCATTCTGTTAAAGAAGACAACAATATAAAATTATCTATTGTTCACTTAACTATTAACTATTCTCTATCAACTATTATCTAAAACTATGGTGTCATATAACTTATTTCTGCCCTAATTCTTTTGTCAGAAGGATTCAATTTCTCGAAGGCTCTTGGCGATAATTTGATAATAACTTTATCAGAACCAATATCTGGCAATTTACCCACAATTTTCACCCAAATACTTTGACCATTTGATGTATTTTTAACGTTCACAAGCGTTCCTGCAGGAGCCGAACGATGTAAACCCAAATATTTTCCTGATTTATCTTCCACGTCAATTAACTCGGCCAAACCTGTTTCAACGGTTTTTCTATAACCCGAAGATGTCTTTAAAGTTTCCGAAGAAGTTTTGGCATCACCTGCATCAACTGGCTCACTTACAGGCTTTTGCGTTGTGGTTGTATTGTTTCCCATGTTGGTATCCTCCACTTTTACTACTTCACCCTTTGCTGGCAAATCACCAGCTTTCTTTGCCCGTTCATATTCACGAGCGTCCACAATAAGCACTTGACCTGAAGCTAACACATCTGTTGTAAGATTATTCCATTTACGTAAATCTGCCATCGTGACTTTATACTTAGTGGCAACTGCATATAATCCTTGCCCAGATTCAACCACGTGCGAAACCATTTTCACAGCCTCAGTTGGAACGGGTGTTGGCGTGGGCGGAACATACTTTGGAGTGGAGGCAACAACGGTTCCTTTATACGGAATTTTGATGGTCTGTCCAACGTTGACGCTTTCTGAAATTCCTGGATTGGCAGCTTTAAATTCTGCAACCGAACTTCCGTAGCGTTTCACAATCGAGAAGAGTGTCTGCTTGGGTTCTACTTTGTACAAAACAAAAGTTTTGCCTGCCTCTTTTTTGACACCCACTGAATCCCTAATCATTCCTTTGGAGAATGCTGTTAAAGCGACAGTTGATAATGCACAAGTTAGGACGGTTTTTAAGGCGGATTTCGGGTTATAGCTTATAACCGACGAATTGATTTTGATTTTTAACATATAACAAAGTATCGGATTTTACAGTGAAAGTATCAATTCCAATGCCTTCTGCTTCTGCAATCAAGTCGTTTAATAAAATCTGACGTGACCGATTAGTTACCAAAAGATAATTTAGAAACGATTTATCTCTGTAAATATAGTAAGAAATTATAATCTTGTTACTGATTTCGAGATAATCTACTCCTCTTACAGCATCAATGTTCATTAAACGATACAAAAACTTATAAATTGTTGGAAAATGTGGGCTGTCTTCGGGGTAATGAGTCAATGAAGTCTCAATGTTTGATAATGCAATTGTAGATCTTTTGTATTGTTCTTTTTCTTTTGGTTCAAGGTGAATATTAGTGTTTGTATGTGCCAATTCTACATTTCGATAAACGGGTTGATTATTTTGCAATTGATAAATTGTTAAAACATTTCCAACGTAATTAAAAAAAATCCAGTCATCTATACGTTCTAAGGTTTCTCCAGATTGAACATCCAACAGTAGTAATCCAATAGGTTCCGGTTTTTGATTGGATGAATATTTATGTAGAATTAAGTAGTTCCCAAAAATGCCTACTAAACTCAACCACCAAGATTTTTCTGGTCTGAGATTTTCCCATAAAACTCTGCCTGTCAACAAATTAATACAAGAAAAACTCACTTGACGAGTTAAGTCGTCTCTTATCTCTAATACAGAATACGCTTCTCCAAAAGTTGTATTCCAAATTTTTCCTTTAAAATTATGATTTATTATTTCTTCCATTTTATTATTTCACAACCGCCAACCGACTCACCAAAGTCTCCTCCCCTTTTGCGTTGGCACTAAATATTAAATAAATTCCCGTTTCAACCTTTCCGCCCGACAAAGTTCTACCATTCCAAACGGCAGTTCCTCCATTAGCACGGGTTTCATAGACTAAATTTCCTGTAATATCTGTGATTTTTACAAAGGCATTTTCCACCAATCCTTCAATACCAATTTGACCTTCAAAATCTGGTCTGACAGGATTTGGGAATACTTTTACACCACCTTCATCTTGTTTTGCAGTTCCCTCCGTTGCAGTTCCACGGTAGGAAACCATGCCTTTTAGAGTTCGGATATACACCTCACCTGTATTTGGTTCAGCAGTGATGTATGAAATCTCATTACTTGGTAGTGGGGAGTTTTTTTCGTTAAAATTACTTATCAATTCCGTTCCATCGGGACTGAATAAAAAAATTCCATTTCTTGTTCCCATCCATTTTCGATTGCCTCCATCAATGGCAACTGAGGTTACGGTTTCATTGCCTAATAGCCTCCTACGTTCAAACACAGGTGTATATGCATCAACATTTCTCCCACTAAAAAGGGCAGATGGATTATCAAAAACCACTACGCCTCTATCCGTTCCAACCCACATTTGCCCATCACGGTCAATGGCTAAACTTTTCACATTTTCACTTGGCAGATTTCCAGAACCCACACCTGTTGAAATAAATTGACGCTGATTTTTTGGATTGATAACTAAAATTCCTCCAAAATTACCTTGCCTAATCCATCGATTTCCTTCCAAATCCAGAGCAATTGAATCTCGCCGAGTTTGATAGAGGGTATCTAAACTATTTGGACTGTAACTTTTATAAGTTCCTTCTAAATTACTCAACAAACCATTTTTATAATCTGCAATCCAGTATTTACCAAGCCCCTCAGATTTAAGTTGTCGAGGTTGTTGAACTTTGCTTTCGTTAATTTTGGTAATCTGTAAATTATTATTGCTCAGAATAGTAATTGAATTCGACGTTCTGATTGAATATTCCTGATTATTGACCAAGTCTATATCTTGAATTTTACCAGAAAATGTTATAAAATTTCCATATTTACCGTTTTGGAAAGTAAATATTTCTCCTAACTCAGAAGCTAAAATAATTCCATTTTGATAATTACTCATACCTAAGTTTCTGGAAATCAATGTTTTCCAACTACCGAAAAATTGCAGGTTAATATTTTGAGCAAACTTGGCTACTCTGATTCCTTGTGAAGTGGAAAGATAAATACTGTCTGGTGTAAAAACAGTTTTATAAATATTTATTGAAGAACCGTTATTGCCTAAATTTTGATACGTTTCTCGAATATCTTGCCTTTCAACATCCAAAACAACCAGTCCAAAATCATAAGCCAAATAAGCTATTTTATCTTTAAATTGGATATGATTGATTGCCTTATTCCCTTGAATAGAAGTTGATTCCTTTAACAACGGAATGTTTATAATCTTGCCTGGTTCGCCTTTTGCATTAACCGTTAGAAGGTCAATATTGCCTGTTTGATACGCAATTACAAGCGTTTTTAAAGATGAATTATAGCCAATTTTAACAATGCCCGTTTCAGAAAAACCATCAATTTTAGACAGTCTCATGGATTGCTTTGCCTCCGTATCGTAATAGAAAAAACCATTTTCTGTAACACAGTAAATATTTTTCTCTACAATGGCTAAATCTTTGGCGTTTAAATAGTTAAAGTGAGTTCTCCAAGTGCCAATTTGAGCATTTGCTTTTGGAATAAAACAGTTCGCAGTTGGAAATAGGAAGTTAATTAGAATGAGTAATTTCGTAAATCGGAAGATTTTAAATGTAGTCCATGAAGTCACGAACCACAACGTAATGAAGAAAAATCGGTGGAAAGACCTAATTCCCCAATCCCCTAATCCCCTTATCCCTAATTTTATAAATGAAAACACGTTCTGCATCTTGCTTCGTAGCTATCGGTTTCGCCCAACATCACTTGTTCTTGGGCAGGTGTTTTGCGGTATGAATAATTGGCAACATCTCCACAAATCACACATACCGCATGAACTTTCGTGATGTATTCGGCAATCGCCATGAGTGCGGGCATTGGACCAAAAGGTTTGCCTTGAAAGTCCATGTCTAATCCTGCCACAATTACTCTTTTCCCCTTATCGGCCAGTTTATTTACTACTTCAACGATTTCAGAATCAAAGAATTGTACCTCATCAATACCTACAACATCGCAGTTGCCTGAAAGCAGCAGAATTTCTACAGATGCTTGAATAGGCGTTGACCTTATAGACATTGAATTATGAGAAACAATATCGACTTGATGATAGCGAGTATCAAAAGCGGGTTTAAAAATTTCTACTTTTTGTTTAGCAATTTTTGCCCGATTTAGTCGGCGAATAAGTTCTTCTGTTTTACCAGAAAACATCGAACCACAGACTACTTCAATCCAGCCTGTGCGTTTTTCATTTTGTTGATGTTGGTTGTGATAGGGTTCAATAAACACTTTGTAATAATATTTAAGATAAAAATAGTTTACGAAGATACAAGATTTTGATGGACAGGTAAGAGAAAATGTTTGGTTTAAATGAAAAAAAGAAAATTGATGGTTATCAATAAATAATGCAATTCCCCCCCTCATTTATTTGATTATTCAAAGATTTATTTGTAGATTTGACCATATCATTAACTCAAAAAATCACTAAAATCTTATGAAAACTATCAACCAATGGCTTGCCGAATATGGCGAAAGCCACCAAAATCCTACTAACAAAGCTGTTCACTGGATTTGTGTTCCCCTTATTTTTTTCAGTGTAGTTGGCCTACTTTTCAGTATCAAACTGCCTTTCTTTAGCATCGGGGATGTGCAAGGCAATGTTGCTCTAATTGTGTTAGGATTTACTTTGATTTATTACTTTTCGTTATCAAAATCCTTAACAGTCGGGCTTCTCTTATTTACTGTTCTATGTGTTTATCTTTGTTATTTGATTGAACAATCTGGCTTTGCTCCACTTTGGCAAGTTTCAGTAACCGTTTTTGTGTTAGCTTGGATTGGACAATTTTGGGGGCATAAAGTTGAGGGCAAGAAACCTTCTTTTGTAAAAGATTTACAATTTTTAATGATTGGACCTGCTTGGTTAATGAGCTTCATTTATCAACGGTTAGGAATAGCACTTTAAATGAGGTGTGAGATATTTTAGGTATGAGATATAAGGTTTTAAGTATGAAATTTACGAATCACTATTTGAGTAATCTTTACCTCATACCTACAATCTAAGACCTCATACCTATAAAAGACCTTTCATAATATATCAGAATAAAACCGCATCAAGTAATCAATATTTGATGCGGTTTTGTTTTTACAAAGTCATCCAGACCAAAACATAACCTTAATTCACAATTTAAATACAAAAATAATGTTCTTAATTTTTTTAGGTGTTGTGGCTCTAATGGCTGGCTTTGCCATAAATACACCATCATTAACCATTGCTCGTTTTTCTCGCCCTGTGAAAGTGGTGGGTATTATCTTTATCGTTTTAGGCTTCCTTTCATCAGGTATCAAACAAATTGGTGCGGGTGAAGTTGGAGTTCAATCTTTGTTTGGAAATGTCGGACAAAGCACGTTGACCAGCGGATTGAATATTGTAAATCCTTTGGCAAATATTGAAACTTTTGACATTAAAACTCAAAATTATACGATGTCCGCCGTCCATGATGAAGGCAATAATCAAGGGGACGATGCCATCAGAGTTTTAACGGCTGATGGTTTAGAAGTTGTTATTGATTTGACCGTTTTATACAGAGTGATTCCTGCTGAGGCTCCGAGGATTTTGAAGGAAATTGGTATTGATTATCAGAATAAAGTTGTTCGACCAATTACTCGCACAAAAATTAGGGATAACGCCGTTTATTACGATGCTGTGGCACTTTATTCAACAAAAAGAGATGCTTTTCAGAACGGAATTTTTAAATCTATTGAGAAAGATTTTCGTTCGAGGGGATTACTTTTAGAACAGTTATTAGTAAGAAA